>DASZLP010000177.1:0-3056 GCA_035552355.1 Bryobacteraceae bacterium
AACATGGACGATGAGCAACTGCTCGCTCTCAGGAAGAACGGAGGAGTCATTCAGGTTGTCGCCTTTTCGGCCTACCTCCGCACCGATTCGAAAGAGCGCGTTGCCGCGCTTGCCGGCCTTCGCAAGGAGTTCGGGCTCACCACCGCTGCGCGCGGCGCCGGACGCGGTGAAGCGGAGAATGCGGCCCCGCGCCCCTGCCCGCTGGAAGGGACGCCGGCTGGCGAAGCTGGGAGACGAGAGGGCGGACGAGGACGGGCCGATGCTGGTCTCGATGCTCTCTCTCCCGCGCGCCGCACTGATTATCAGAAACGCCTGGCAGAGATCGACGTTAAGTTCCCGCCGGCGGGCCGCGCCACCGTCAAGGATTTCGTCAACCACATCGACTACGCGGTAAAGCTCATTGGCATCGACCATGTCGGCATATCGTCCGATTTCGACGGTGGTGGAGGCATCGACGGCTTCAACAGCGCCGCCGAAGCCTTCAACGTCACGCTTGAGTTGGTGCGCCGGGGTTACACCGAAGAGCAGATCGGCAAGCTCTGGAGCGGAAACCTGCTGCGTGTCTGGGGCGAAGACGAAAAAATAGCGCGGCAACTTCAGAAGGCAAAACAATGAGCGGTTATCGAGTCTCTGGCGCCGTCTGTTTTCTCGCTTCGGCGATCAGCATCCTGGCTCATACTGCCGCGCCATATCATCCGAAGAAGGGCAGCGAGATTTTGTGGGACAAATTCGGCGTGCCGCATGTCTTTGCGAAGACTGTGCCGGACATGTTTTATCTGTTCGGATATGCCGAGCTGGAAGCTCACGGCGATATGCTGCTGCATACGCTCGGCGGGTCGCGCGGCCGAGGCGCGGAGTATTTCGGTCCCGGCTATCAGGACACGAACCTGAAGACCGACCGCTGGATCTGGCTCAACGAGGTCCCCGCGCGCTCTGCCAAATGGCTCCAGCAGCAGACGCCGCAGTTCCGCGGCTACATCGACGCCTTCGCGGCCGGCATTAACGCGGCGGCGGCCGCGCATCCTGAGACGCTCGCTCCGGAGGTCCGTCAAGTGCTGCCAATCAGCGCGCTCGACATCATCGAGCACGAACAGCATTTCTATAACTTTGAATTCGGCGCCAGCCGCAACCTGATGGAGTCTCCCGGTGGACGTGGCGCGGCCGCAACCACCGCGCAGCTTACGCCGCCGGACAACGGTTTCGGCGGCACTCCCGAAGATTTGGCGGACGGCTCCAACGGCTGGGCGATCGCTCCCTCGCACTCGGCGGACAGCAAAGCGATGCTCCTGATGAACCCACATCTCGCCTGGGGCGGTGAGCAGACCTACTTTGAAATTCACCTGACGGCGCCGGGTATAAACCTGTACGGCGCCACGCAGATTGGCGTCCCGGCTCTGCGCTTCGTCATGAGCGACCAGCTTGCGATCACGAACACCGTGAACAACAACAACGGACATCTGCTTTACCGGATTTCCGAAGCCCCGGGCGGCTACAATTTTGATGGCAAAGTGCTGCCCTGGGAGAAGGCCTCTTACCCGATCAAAATCAAACAGCCCGACGGCAGCTTCAGGACAGAGACGGTTGATGTGCTCAAGACCGTGCATGGCCCCATCATTCGCTATGACAACGGCGTCCCTGTCGCGCTTTATGTCGCCGGACTCGACAAGCCGTTCCTGCTCGAGCAGGTGTACCGGATGGGTATCGCGCGCAACTTCACCGAATATCAGGCGCAACTGAAGCGCCTTCAGATCCCGACCTACAACATTCTTTATGCCGACCGCGACGGCCATATCGAATACCTTTTCAACGGTGCCTTGCCGCGGCGCTCGGAGGGCGATTGGGCGTTCTGGAGTAACCCGGTACCGGGAGACACGTCCAGTCTTCTCCCGAAAGGGCTTCTCACGTATGAGGAGTTGCCCAAGGTCATCGATCCGCCGAGCGGTTATGTGCAGAACTCGAATGAACCGCCGTGGGACGCGGCGTGGCCCACCATGCTCAAGCCCTCAGACTTTCCGCCCTATGTTGCCGCGGTGTGGACAGCCTTCCGTTCCGACCGCGCCCTGCGCATGCTCAGCGAAGATCCGAAGATCAGTTTCGACACGCTTCTCGCGAAGAAGCTCTCGACGCATTCGGAAGCCGCGGACCGCCTGTTGCCGGATCTGCTGGCTGCCGTCGAGCGCTATGGCACGCCTCGCGCAAAAGAAGCCGCTGAAGTTCTGAAAGCGTGGGATCGCCAGGCGGAGGCGAATTCGCGCGGCACGCTGCTGTTTTGGAATTGGGCCAACCGTTTTGTCATGCCGGCCGCGGCCGCGGCGTCGACACGCAATTTCGCGGTACCGATCGATATCGTCAAGCCACTGGAAACTCCTTCCGGACTGCGCGATCCCAAAGCTGCCGCCGATATGCTGGACGCGGCTGCCGACGCGGTCGAAAAGCAATACGGAAGTCTCGACAAGCCGTGGGGAGAGTTCCTGCGCCTGCAGATTAATGTTCAAAGCGCGGGTGCGGCCGCGGCGTCGCAACGCGGAGATCCCGTGAATGGAATCGATCTGCCCGGCAATGGCGGACCTGGGCCGCTCGGCATCTTCCGCGTGGTTACGCCGGGCCCGGTTCAGCACGGCACCGCGACGCCGGTCCACGGCGACGGTTTCACCCTCGCCGTTGAGTTCTCGCAGCCGATGAAGGTGAAGTCGCTCGTGAGCTACGGCGATTGCTCTCAGCCCGGCTGCAAACACCACACCGACCAGCTCGGGTTATTCGAACAGAAGCAATGGCGCGACGTGTGGCGCACGCGCTCCGAGGTGGAAGCTCATCTCGAACGCAGAGAATCATTCTGAGGGGCGTGGAAAAGCCGGCGAAAACGCCTGCACGCACACGCAATCAGCTTGCCATGTGAGCAGGCCTTTGGCCGGCGCCTCGGCTTTGGCCTATTAAATTTCATCCATTGGCGTAGCAGACAGCGGATGCGATGGGAAAAGTGCATTTCTGCGGCTTCGAGTCGTGGGGCAGGTCGGAGGCGAAGCCGGAGAAACTCTCGATGCCGAGGCCGCGACCCC
>DASZLP010000178.1:0-5593 GCA_035552355.1 Bryobacteraceae bacterium
CCGGTTGTCCGTCGATCGCACCCGCGGCCGCTCGATCGGCACCTTCTGGCCCATCATCACGCAGTAACCGCGCTCGCTGCCCCAGCGGCTGGCCTGCCGCTCCTTCGACGGCTGGCTGCGCGCGCCTGCCAGTTGGTTCACGATCTACCGGGCATTCCCGATTTTGGACAGCGATAGCCTTACTTGCCGGCGGTGATAAACCGATCGATTTGTTCCGTCAATAAATCAAGCGGAAGCCGCCCATCCCGGATCACCGCATCGTTGAAGTCGCGGACATCGAATTTCGCGCCGAGGGCCTGTTCCGCCTTGCCGCGCAGCGAGCGGATGCGAAGCTCGCCGAGCTTGTAAGAGAGCGCCTGGCCGGGCCACGAGATGTAGCGGTCCACCTCGGCGAGCGAGCTTTCCGGCGTGTGCGTTTTGAAGTAGTCGATGGCCTGCTGGCGGCTCCAGCCGAGATCGTGGATTCCAGTATCGACCACCAGACGCACCGCGCGAAAGCGCTCGCTCGCGAGTTGTCCGAAGCGGCTGTACGGATCTTTGTACACGCCGAGTTGCGCGCCGAGCGATTCCGCATAGAGCGCCCAGCCTTCGCCGTATGCGCTGTTCGAGTAATAGCGCCGCAGGTCCGGGAGAGAAATCTGCTGGGTGGCGACAGCTCCCTGGAAAATATGGCCCGGAATCGCTTCGTGCAGCACAAGCGATTCCTGGTCGTAGCGCACCTGTTTCTCCGGCTGATAAGTATTCAGATTGAACCAGCCGGGCGCGGAGAGATCGGCCGTTGCGCCCTGCGCATTGGTGGCGGTGGCGGCTTCGCGGTCCGGCGGAATGGGGCGCACGCCGAAGAGCAGGGCCGGAATGTGGCGGAACTGGTTGGGCAACTCCGGCTCGATGATCTTCGCGATGTTGCGCGAATTGGCCAGCATCTCGTCTTTGGAATGGAAGTGCAGCGCGGGGTCGGCGTCGAGCTTCTTCTGGAATTCGGCAATCGTGCCATGGAAACCGGTCTCTTTGAGGATCGACTGCATGGCGGCTTCTATGCGAACGATCTCCTGTTCGCCGAGTTTGTGAATCTCCGCGGGCGACATCGTCGTGGTGGTGAAGCGTTGGATCAGGATCGTGTATGCCTCGCGGCCCTTCGGAATCGACGCGATGCTGTCGGTGGTACGAACGTGCGGTAAATACGTCGCAGCCATGTAGTCGCGAATCTTATGCCACGCGGGCAGGAACTGGCTGTTATAAGCCTCCATCGCTTCGCGCAGCAGACGCTGTTGCTCCGCCGACGGAATCGATGCAGGGAACGAGCGGAAAGGACGCAGCAGCTCGGTACGGCCGGCGTCCTGCTTAAGCTGCGCATCGAGCTGCTGGATGACGAGGTCCGCCACAATGCGCGGCTGCATCATGCCTGCGGCAATCGCTTCATCCTGAATCGCGAGATTTTGATCGACGTAAGCGGGAATGGCGCGGAGCCGGGCGATGATGTTCTCGTAATCATGAACGTTGCGGGCGGGCATGCGCCCGATCACGTTATAGATTGCGTTGTGAAAGCCATCCTGCTGGCCGATACGGAGAAGGTGCGTGTCGAGGTCCCACGCTTCGAGGCGAGAGGCGAAATCGTAAGCGACGACGCGGCGGGTCAGGACGTCCTGCGCCGAATCGCCGGTCTGCGGCGTCGAGAACTGCCTGAGGCGCTCTTCGAAGAACTGGCGCCGGCGGTCGCGGCCGGGTTTGGACCAATCCGTCCAGCGGTCGTCGTATTCGTGGCGGCCAACGCCGGTGGCGAACTCGGGGTTGTCGCGGAGCATCTGCTCGAAAGTCTCTTTGAAGAGCGCGGCCGAGGTCTGGGCGGAAAGCGGGAGCGCAAGCGCGATGAAGCAGAGGGCGGCAATCGAGCGCATGGTTCAGGGTAGCTACTTTTTCGAACCGCCGGAGAGCGGGTGGGTTATTCCTCGGACTCTTCCCCTTCTTCGGCTGGTTCTTCGAGAAGTTCCGGATGCTGCGCGCGCCTTTTCAGCGCCGTGAGGATCGCGCCCGAGCCGAATCCGGCCCGCCGCAGCTTCCGATAAGCGGCGGCCAACTTGCGATCGTCCTCGATGGGTCCATCCGAAATCGCCGCCGGCATTCGCCGCTCGATGAACGCATCGATGAGCTCCGCTTCGGACTTGTCACCCACCGCCTGCTCCACAGCCTGCTCGGCGAGCGCGCCGCTCACCCGGTGCGCACGCAGATCCTGCAGGACGCGGATTCGTCCAAAGCCGTCTTTTTCCACGCGGGCCGCAGCGTAGCTGTCGGCGAAGCGGCGGTCATTGAGATAGCCATGGTCCTCAAGACGGGCGACGATTCGATCGATATCGCTCGGCTGCGCGGCCCGCTGGCGAAGCTTCGCCTTCAGATCTCCGCTGGAATAAGCCCTTGTGCCAAGGGACGTTACGGCGTATTCATAAAGTTCTTCCGCAGCCAGTTTGCGGGGTCGTTTCGGGGTTCGCACCTCGATTGTAGTGTACAGGACGCAGAATCGATAAAGGAAAGCTGGCGGGCCGCGTGCATTGAAACGCGAGGCAGTATACTGTGAATGGCATTGGCTTTACCGATTGCCGGCGGACCGAACCGGCAGATTGCAGGAGACAGCAAAATGGCCAAATGGGGACACTTTCTAGTCGGTCTCGGGGTTGGAGTCGGCCTCGGACTCATTCTCGCGCCGGAATCCGGTGAAGAGATCCGCGGCACCCTGAAGGACAAAGCCGACGAAGGCAAAGACTATTTAAAGAAGCAAGCCTCTGAATTTCGCGAATCCGCGAGCGGCATCGTGGACCGAGGCCGTGAGGCGGTAAATCGGCAAAAAGATACACTGAACGACGCGATTCAGGCGGGCAAACAGGCTTATCGCGAAAAGGTGGCGGCGGACGGCCCGCCGAATCCGGCCTGAAATGCAGGAAGACACGTTTCGCTGGGTAGTCACGGGTGGTGTCGGTATCGCGGCCCTGTGCATCGTGGTCATGGCCGTGGTGGCGATTCTGCTTTACCGTGTCGCCTCGAAGCTGCAGGTTCGGATAAAAGATCTGACCGAGCGGGTTACACCGATCATAGACAGTGTCAAAAATGTGACCGCCGACGCCGCTCCGAAGATGGCCGTCGTCACAGGTAACGTGGTCGAAATTTCCGCAAACGCGAAAGATATTTCAGGCGTTGCAAAAGATCAGGCTCATCGCTTCGCCGAAGTCGGGCGCGACGTCGCGGATCGCGCCAAGGCCCAGATCGCCCGTGTGGACGCCGTGATGGACGACACCGTCGAGCAGGTCCACCACGCCGGCGACAACGTGAAGGCCGCTGTCATGAAGCCGGTTCGCGAAGCCAGCGCCGTGATGGCTGGCGTCAAGGCGGCGGTGACCATTCTGGTCGACGGGCGCCGCCCGACAGTCGATCATCTTACGCAAGACGAAGAAATGTTCATTTGATGGCGAGACTCGCGCTGGTTTACGGGGTACGCCTGCTTCCGGAGGAAGAGCTGGAGAGCTTCGAGGATGGGAAGGTCCGGCTGAAGAACGGCCAGTCGGCTTCCGTCACGATGCATTTGATCGAAGGGTCGAGCGAACAGGAGATCAAGCGGCAGCTCACGCAGTCTCTCGACGCGTTCTTCGACTTCTATCCGGAGATCTGACCGCCGCTCTTTCATGGTCGATATCCACAGCCACATCGTTTATGGGGTCGACGACGGCGCCAAAACGATTGACGATTCCATCGCCATGCTCGAAATGGCGGCGGATTGCGGCACGACCGATATCGTCGCCACGCCGCACTCCGATCTGCAGTTCACGTACGATTACGATCTGGTCACCGAGCGGATCGCCGAAATCCAGGCGCGCATGGGCGACCGCATCCGTATCCATCGCGGCTGCGATTTTCATTTGTTTTTCGACAACATAGAAAACTGCAGGACCGACCGCTCAAAGTTCACGATCAACGGCCATCGCTATCTGATGGTGGAATTCGCCGACGCGCAGATCCCGCGGACCATCAACAACATCTTCAAGGACATGATCGAGTCCGACATTACGCCGGTGATTACACATCCGGAACGAAATGCGCTGCTGATGAAGCGCGTTCCCGATCTTGTGCAGTGGGTGCGCTCGGGATGTCTGATTCAGGTGACGGCGCAGTCGTTCACCGGGCGGTTCGGCAAGTCAGCGGATGAGAATGCGCGACGGCTGATGCGGCAGAATCTGGTGCATTTCCTCGCCAGCGACGCGCATGACACCGAGTGGCGTCCGCCGGATATGCGGGTGCCGTATCAAATTATTTCCGATGAGTACGGCGAACACGTCGCGGAGCGGCTGTTTACGACGCATCCGAAGATGACGCTAACGGGACAGTATCTGGAATGTACGGATCCGGAAGAGGAAATCGTGAAAGCCAAACCGTGGTGGAAGGTTTGGTGAATCGCGGCAGGCGTCAGGCGACTTTCTGAACTTTGCCGTTACGAATGCAGGAAGTGCAGGCGCGAACGCGTTTGTGCGCGCCGTTAATAAGCGCCCTGACGGACTGCAGATTGACGTTCCAGCGGCGGTTGGTCACGTTATGAGCGTGGCTGACCTTATGCCCGAATTGCGGACCTTTGCCGCAGAGATCACAGACTCTTGCCATTTCCTATTGATTCTAACAGACAGGCTGTTGTGGCCGCAAACCGGCCGCCTTGTGCTATTCTGCCTCGCGAGGTTTCATGACAATCAGCGAAACATTCTTACCCGAGTTCGATCAGGAGATGGCGAATACGCGCCGGATTCTGGAGTGCGTCCCCGAAGAAAAGTTCGCCTGGAAGCCGCATGAGAAGTCCATGACGCTCGGGCGGCTGGCGAGCCATGTCGCCGAGATGCCGAACTGGTGCGTCGTTGCGATCAAACAGGACAAGCTGGAGTTCGGGCCCAACGATAAACCCTTCAACGCCGCGAGCAAATCCGAGCTGATAGCGGAGCTCGACAAGAACACGGCGGCGGCGCGTGATGCGATCGCGGGCGCCAGTGACGGACATCTCGGCAAAACGTGGGAGTTGTTTTATGCGGGTGAAAAGATCCTGTCGATGCCACGCGCCGCGATACTGCGCGGTCTGGTGATGAGTCACATGATCCACCATCGCGGGCAACTGAGCGTTTATCTGCGGTTGGTCGATGTGCCGATTCCGGGCATGTACGGGCCATCGGCGGACATGCAATAGGGTCGCGGCCATCGGTACCCGGGTGAGGCGGAACCTGTTCGCGCCGGGGATGAGGCAAGGATTGCGGGTGAAAGCTGCACGACGCCGGCGCGGGATTTAAATCATAATCGCGCGACTATTGCCGGGAAGGCAGGAGCTCGTTGAGATTGCCGATCATCTCCTGCTCGGAGGGCGAGAAGCGATTGCGGAAATCGTCAGTGTTCATATGCGCCTGGCGATCGGCGTCCGGAAGGCTGGACATGCGCTGCAATTCCTGATTGACCGCTTTCTTACGATCTCCCGGCAGCGCGTTCAGATCCCGCATCGAACGGCGGACCTGATTCTGCCTGCGCGGCGGCAGGCTGTTGAGCCGCTCCAGCCGGTTCAGCCGGCGCTCCTGGGCGGCCG
>DASZLP010000179.1:0-13028 GCA_035552355.1 Bryobacteraceae bacterium
CTCAGCCTCGCGCGAGCCGCGCAACCGGCGGAGCAGGTCGTCGAAGAACCGGAGCCGGTCCTCCGGTTTCGCATAAGTCCGGGGCGGCAGTTGGATATGCGTCGCAATCAGGCCCTCGGGCTGAAATCCGAGAGGCGCCGCCGCAAATTTTCCCACACTTCGGATCAGAAGCCCCGCGCCGGCCAGGAGCACCATCGTGAGCGCGATCTCGGCAACGACCAGGAAGCTTCCGAAACGGCGTCTTCCAATGTCCTGAGAAGAAGATCGCCCACCAGCCGACAAACCGGTGTTCAGATCCGTGCGCGACGCTTTCCACGCCGGCGCGAGGCCAAACAGCACGGTAGTCACGATGCTCAACAGCACCGTGAAACCGAGGATTCTCGCGTCCACACGCACGACGGTCGCGGGAGGCAGTTCGATTGGATTGGCGGCACGGAAATAGTAAACGCCTCCGATAGCGAGCGCCACACCGGCAAGAGCAGCGCCTGCCGAGAGCAGCAAATGCTCCGTGAGAAGCTGCCGCACGAGACGGGCGCGGCCGGAGCCGATCGCGGCGCGAATCGCCATTTCGCGCCGCCGCACGAGAGACTGGCCGACGAGCAAATTGGAAACATTCGCGCAGCAGATCAGCAGCACCGCCGAGACGGCGCAAAAAAGAACGACCAGGGTCAGCCTCAAATTGTGGCCGGTCAGCCATGTGTATTCGGATTGCAGATCGTAGACGCGTGGTTCCATCACCGCGCCCCACTGATCGTGCTGGTGGAGTTGGCGATGCAGCGCGAGCAACTCGGTCTCGGCCGCCTGCAGCGAAACACCAGGCTTCAGGCGCCCCGTGACGAATATGCCAAACCGATCCGGGCGCGCGGGCGTGGGCATCAACTCCCACAGCATCGACGCGACGCTGGGGTAGACCGCGAAGCCGGGCGGCATCACGCCCACCACGGTGCAGTCCCGATCGTCGAGACGAAGCGCCTTGCCGATCAGACTCGCCTGTCCTTCGCCGCCGGCCACAAGACCGCGCCAGAACTCCTGCGACAAAACGATGGCGCAACCGCGGTCTTTATCCGAGATATCGAATGTGCGGCCAAGAGCGGCCGGGACTCCGAGGACCGTAAAGTAATCCGCCGTGACGGGCAGCGCAGCAACGGCCTTCGCCTGACCTGTTCCAACCATAATGCGGTGGGTCCCGCCAGCCCAGGTCGACGCAGCGAAACCCTCGAAAGTTTTGCTGTTCTTTTTCCAGTTCTCATAGTCGCTGTAGAGGTCGAAAAACATGGCGCGGCCGCCGGCATCTTTTTGAAGGTCCAGAACGGATACCAGGCGATCGGGATCCTTGTAGGGCAATTGCCGGAGAAGCACCGCGTCGAGGATGCTGAAAACCGCCGTGTTCGCGCCAATTCCCGCCGCCAGAGTGAGAATGATGATCGCAGTGGCGCCGGGATGGCGCGCGAAGTTCCGCGACGCGAAGCGGAGATCCTGAATGAGGCTGTCGAGCCACGCCCAACCCCATACTTCACGCGCGGTTTCCTTTACGAGAGTGATGTTTCCAAACTCGCGGCGCGCGGCTCTTGCGGCGTGGTCCGGCGCTTCGCCGTTGCGGATGCGGTCCTGTTCCGCAAGCCGCATATGGGCCTGAAGCTCATCATCGAGATCGCGCTCGCGCCGGCCTCTGAAGATCACGATTCCTCCACCTCACGGGGCGATTTCATGATGCTGGCGATGGCATCCACCATTTGTTCCCAACGGGCGTGTTCGCTCGCAAGCTGTTTTCGCCCGGCGGCAGTCAGCCGGTAATACTTCGCCCGCTGATTGCTGTCTGTCAGTTTCCATTCCGAGGTCACCCAATGCTGCTTTTCGAGCCGGTGGAGGGCAGGGTAAAGGGATCCCGTTTCCACCTGGAGCACATCGGCCGATTGAGCCCGGATGGCCTGGCTGATCCCGTAGCCGTGGTGTGCTCCCCTTTGTAAGGTCCTCAGGATCAGCATGTCGAGTGTTCCCTGCAGAAGATCGATCCGTTTGGGGGGCATGTGGCTGTAGAGATTCTACTTCCATTGGGGGTAGAGTGTCTACAGCCAGAACCGGGCGGCGGCGTGCCGATTCTTACACCATAAACGCTGCCTGTACGGCCCTGTGCGCGATAATCGCCTCAGCCATCGTGTCCACCATCCTCCGAATAACAGGCACTGAAATTCTGGATTCCCGCGGCAACCCCACCGTCGAAGCCGAGGTTCTGCTCGCCGATGGCAGCAGCGGACGCGCCGCCGTTCCCAGCGGAGCCTCCACCGGTGAGCACGAAGCTGTCGAGTTGCGCGATGACGACAAGTCCCGCTATCTCGGCAAGGGCACCACGAAGTCGGTCGCCAACATCAATGGACCTATCGCCAAAGCCCTCGCCGGGCACGACGCCACCCTGCAGGCGAAAATCGATCGCATCATGATCGATCTCGACGGCACGGCGAATAAAGCGAATCTTGGCGCTAATTCGACGCTCGCCGTTTCGATGGCCGTCGCGCGCGCCGCCGCGGCTTCGCAGCGCGCGCCGCTCTTCCGCTATCTCGGCGGCGTCAACGCCTGCACGTTGCCAGTCCCGATGATGAACATCCTTAACGGAGGCGCCCATGCCGACAACTCCGTCGACATGCAGGAATTCATGATCGCCCCTTATGGCGCGGACCGTTTCTCCGAAGCCCTCCGCATGGGTGTCGAGGTCTTCCACACCCTGAAGACGGTTCTCAAAAAACGCGGCTACTCAACGGCGGTCGGCGACGAAGGCGGCTTCGCGCCCAATCTGAAATCGAACGACGAGGCGCTCGAAGTCGTCCTCGAAGCCATCACGGGGGCTGGATATAAACCCGGCGATCAGATCGGTATCGCGCTCGACCCCGCTTCAAGCGAGTTCTATCAGGACGGCGCGTACGTGTTCAAGAAGTCCGACAAGAGCCGCCGCACGAGCGAGCAGATGGTGGCTTACTGGGCCGACTGGCGCCGCCAATACCCCATCATCTCTATTGAGGACGGCATGGCCGAGGACGACTGGACCGGCTGGAAACTTCTCACCGACGCGATTGGCGCGAACACTCAGCTTGTCGGCGACGATCTTTTCGTCACCAACACGGCGCGGCTGAATAAAGGCATCGAGCTTGGCGTGGCCAATTCGATTCTCGTCAAGGTCAATCAGATCGGCACCCTCAGCGAAACGCTCGACGCGATGCAGACGGCGTTTAAGAACGGATACACCGCGATGGTGTCGCACCGCTCGGGAGAGACCGAAGACCCGTTCATCGCGGATCTCGCCGTCGCCACCAACGCCGGCCAGATCAAGACGGGTTCGGCGAGCCGCACCGACCGCATCGCGAAATACAACCAGCTCCTGAGGATCGAGGAGCGGCTGGGCGTCGCCGCAAAGTTCCCGGGCCGAAAGGCCTTCAAACAATGACGCAAGCCCCCTGCAGGGCAGACGATCGTTTTTTGTCGTCTGGCAGGTCTGTTTTGCGTCGAGCCGCTGGGTCGAAAAAAATAGCCGGGCGCCGCAGAGATTGCAGCACTTGTCACGAAATTTCGCGAGCCGCACGCCCATCGACCGCGGGCAAACAACGATGGCCCGCGCCACAGAATCGGGGTCGCTGAGCGCTCATGGCACGCAACAAACCCCTGATCCTCACCATCCTCGATGGTTGGGGGTTTTCCCCCGCTGTTGAAGGCAATGCTATCGCCGCCGCCCGCAAGCCGACCTACGACATGCTGCTGCGCGATTTCCCCAACACACTCGTCCACACCTCCGGCCCATACGTGGGACTTCCCGAAGGACAGATGGGCAACAGCGAAGTCGGCCACCTCAACATCGGCGCCGGCCGCGTCGTCCACATGGATGTCACGCGCATCGACCGCATGATCGCCTCCGCCGAGTTCTTCACCAATCCGACGCTCCTGGCCGCCATGCACCGCGCCCGCCAGGGCCGAAGGCTGCACCTTATGGGACTCTGCAGCGACGGCGGCGTCCATTCGCACCTGAACCATCTCTACGCGCTGCTCGAAATGGCGAAGCGCGAGAGCGTGGCCGACGTTTTCCTCCACTGCTTTATGGATGGGCGCGACACGCCCCCGCAATCCGGCATCGGCTACATCCGCGAAGTCGAGAAGCGGCTCGCGGAATTCGGCGTCGGCCGCATCGCTTCCATCGAAGGACGCTACTACGCGATGGACCGCGACAAACGCTGGGAGCGCATCGATCGCGCGTTCAATGCGATGGTCACCGGCAAGGCGCTGAAAGCGACCGATCCCGAAGAAGCGATCGAACGCTCGTATGAGCGCGACGTCACCGATGAATTCATCGAGCCGGTGACGATTGTCGATAAGAACGACCAGCCCATCGGACTCATCCGCGACGACGACACCTGCATCTTCTTCAACTACCGCGCCGACCGGGGACGCGAGATGACCGAAGCTCTCACCAGCGCCACGCTCGAATGTCCCGCGCGCTCCGCCGTGCCGCGCAACCTCAGCCTCACGACGATGACGCAGTATGACAAGACCCTGCCTGTTCCGTACGTGCTGAGTAAAGAGCCGCTCGACAACATCCTCGCCAACGTCTTTGCCGAGCTCAACTGGAAGAACCTGCGCGTCGCCGAGACCGAGAAGTACGCGCACGTGACGTACTTCTTTAATGGCGGACTCGAGAAGTCCTTCGCGGGCGAGGAGCGCGAACTGGTCGCGTCACCAAAAGTCGCGACTTACGATCTCAAACCGGAGATGAGCGCCGAAGGCATCACGAACGTCGTCATCGAAGCCATGGGCAAAAGAGACTTCGACGTCATCATCATGAACTTCGCCAACGCCGACATGGTCGGGCACTCCGGCAGAATCGAGCCCACCGTGCGTGCCGTCGAAACGGTGGACGCTTGTCTCGGCCGCATCTGGCAGCAGCTACGAGCCAGGAACGGCCGCTGGATCATCACCGCCGATCACGGCAATGCCGAGACCATGATCGACTCGGTCACACACGGGCCGCATACATACCACACGACGAACCCGGTGCCGTTCATTCTGGTCGACGACTCAGGTGAAAAGCTGCGCGCGGGCGGAGCGCTGCAGGACATCGCGCCGACGATCCTCGGCGTTCTCGGCGAACATCAGCCTGCTGATATGACGGGCCGCGATATCCGCCTCACTACCGAGTGATCAGATCGAGCCGGCGAGCATGGGGGCCCGCGGCGCCGCCTGGCTGCTCAGACGCCCGATCCGCCCCTCGCCCACCTGCTGCCGCCACATCGCGTAATACAGCCCCTTGCTTTCGAGCAGTTCCTCGTGCCGCCCATACTCCACGATCTCGCCGCGCTCGAGCACATAAATCCGATCCGCATGCATCACTGTCGACAACCGGTGCGCGATCAGAATCGTCACCGCATCCCGGCTCGTCGCCACTTCGCGGATTGTCTGGCTGATCTCCTCTTCCGTCAGCGAATCGAGCGACGATGTGGCCTCATCGAACACCATCAACTGCGGCCTGCGCAGCAGCGCCCGCGCGATCGAAAGTCTCTGCTTCTCACCGCCGGAAACCTTCACACCGCCTTCGCCGATCACGGTGTCGAGGCCCTTCTCCGCACGCGCCAGCAGACTCTCGACCGACGCCTGCCGCAGCACTTTCATGCACTCCTCATCCATCGCGTCCGGACGTACGAACAGCAGGTTCTCGCGGATCGAGCCCGAGAACAACTGCGCGTCCTGCGTCACGAATCCGATCCGCTCGCGCAGATCATCGATCGCGATCTCGTCCTCGCGCGTCCCGTTATAACGGATGTGCCCGGAGTGCGGCCGATACAAACCAACCAACAGCTTCACCAGCGTCGTCTTGCCGGATCCCGACGGACCGACGAACGCGATCGTCTCCCCGCGCCGCACATCAAACGAAATCCCCTGCAGCGCAGGCCGGTTCGCGGACTGATGCTGGAACGTCACGTCGTCAAACGCCAGCGTCTCCAGCGGGCCTATGACAATCGGATTCTCCGGCCTCGGCTCCGGCCGCAGCGAGAGAATCGTCTCGAAATTCTCCAGCGACGCTTCTGTCTCGCGGTAAGTATTGACCACATTTCCAAGCTCCTGCAGCGGCCCGAAGATGAAGAACGAGTAGATGAACAGCGAGAAGAACTGACCCACCGTAATCTTCTGCGTGAAGATCAGGTAGAGCATCAGGAACAGAATCGACGTCCGCAGCAGGTTTACGAACGTGCCCTGCACAAAGCTGAGGCTGCGCAGATACTTGACTTTTTTCAGCTCCAGCTTCAGGATCTTCTCCGTCGTCGCATTCAGGTGATCGATCTCCTGCTGCGCGAGGCCGAGACTCTTGACGAGCTCAATGTTACGAAGCGACTCGGTGGTCGACCCCGCGAGCGCCGTCGTCTCGCGCACGATCGTCCTCTGCACTTCCTTGATCTTCCGGCTCAGGAGCGAGCTCAACCCGCCGAGCAGCGGGATCGTCAGCAGATACGCCGGCCCGATCGACCAGTGCACGTTCGCCGCGTAGACCATCACGAAAACCACCCCGATCACCGTGGTGAACAACAGATTCACCGCTATCGCGATCAGCTTCTCGACATCCGATCGGACCTTCTGGAGCTTGCCCAGCGTCTCGCCGCTGCGCTGATCCTCGAACAGCGCGTAGGGCAGCTCGAGCGAATGCCGGATGCCGTCCGCATACAGGCGCGCGCCGACCTGCTGGGTGATCACGTTGACGTAATAGTCCTGAAAATTCTTGGCCACTCGCGACACGAACGCGACTCCGACCGCGAGAGACAGCAGAAACGAAACGCCGCGGATGAACTGGCCGATCGAGTAATCGTGAAACCGCGTCGCGTAGGAATCGATCACATGCCGGAAGATCAGCGGATCGAGAAGCGAGAAGACCTGGTTGATGGCCGCGAGTACAAGAGCCGCGATCACAAGGCCCCAGTAATCCCGCAGATATCGGTAGAGGGTCGCCATCTTTCAAAGTTACGACATGATATGGATGAAACGCCGCTCTCGCAGGATGCACTAACTTTACCGCGAGGATACTGCCTGATGAAGACTGCCATCGTTTTCACCGTCGTACTGGTCTCCACGGCCGCTGCGAGAGCCGACTTCAGCTACACCACCGCGCGCAAAACCACTGGAGGAGCCATGGCCGGCGTCGCAGGCAACGGCCTGCAGGGCAGCCAGCAGTTCTATTTCAAAGGCCAGAAGATGAAAGTGGACGATGGCGACATGGCCGGGATCATCGACTTCGACGCCCGCACCGTCACCGTCATCAACAACCGCCAGAAAAAGGTCTCCGTCCAGAGCTTCGACGATCTCGCGGCCGCGACGAAGCAGAGAGACGCCGGCGTGAAGATCGATGTCAAAGAGTCCGGCCAGAAGAAGACTGTTAACGGATACAACGCCTCTGAGCTCGTGATGACCATGGACGTCGACAGTCCGCAGACACGCCAGATGGGCAAGATGCAGATGGAGATGGATATGTGGATCTCCTCGGACGTGCCGGGCGCCACGGAGTTGCGCGCTTTCTGCGAAAAGAACGCGGCCAGCTTCCCCTGGGCGGCAATGGCGGGCGACTCGAATCAGGGTATGACCGCCGCAATCGCCGACATGCAGCGCAAAGTTGCCCGGATGAATGGCGTTCCGGTCCAGCAGATCGTGAAGATCCGGATGGCCGGTGGACCCGCCGCGCCCCCCATGCCACAGATGAGCGCCGCCCAGGCCGCCCAGATGCAGGACGCCATGGCAAAACTGAAAACCCTGCAGGCGCAGGGCGGACCCGCCGCGGCCGGCGCTGGGAGCTCAATGATGGAAATGACGATGGAATCGACGGACTTCTCGACGAGTTCGATCCCCGACTCGGTCTTTGCTATTCCGTCCGCTTACCAGAACCTGAAGTGACGCGCCGCGGCGGCCACACACGATAGAATCGAATCATGAGAAGGCTCCTGGCTCTCACCCCGGAGCAACTGGCCAAGGCGGAGGAGCGTCTTCGGAATCCCGCGCCGGGAAGCCGTATTGAATCTACAGAGAAATATGGAATCAGCCTGGGTCTCCTGATCAAGCAGTTGAGGCGGACACCTGCGGAACGTGCCTTAAAACTTCAGGACGCATCGATCGCACTCCAGCAGGTTCGCGGGATCTCGCGTAAGCGTCGCTGATGGAGTTCGACCGGTCTCTCCGGGCGCTTTGCGACCACGAAGTGAATTTCGTCGTCATCGGGGGACTTTCCGCCGCGTTGCATGGCAGCGCGCACGTGACGTACGACCTCGCCATCTGTTACTCGCGAGGTGAGGTGAACCTGAAACGCCTCGCCACGGCTCTGGCGCCGTTTCATCCCCGGCCATTGGGATTTCCCGCGGAGCTGCCGTTTGTCTGGGATGAGGCCACGCTCCGCAACTCGACGGTCCTCACGCTGACGACCGATGTGGGTGAGATCGATCTTCTCGCGGAAGTTGCCGGTATCGGTGATTGGGAGAAGGTCCGGAATGAGGCGATCCTTGACGAAGTTTTCGATCGCAATTTTTTTATTCTCGATCTGAAAAGCCTCATTCAGGCCAAACGAGCCGCGGGCCGTCCCAAAGATCTTGCGGTCCTTCCGGAACTCGAGAGCCTTCTCGAAGCTGGCGAGCCGTAGAAATCACCCCGCACGCTACACTGAGGAGACCGATGATTCAGGTCACGATCCCCGAGGGGCTCACCTTCGATGATGTGCTTCTTTTACCCGCCCGCAGCGAAGTTCTTCCGGCTGAGGCGGACACTCGGACAAGACTCACCCGCGCCATCCCGCTGAAGGTACCGATCGTCTCCAGCGCGATGGATACGGTGACGGAATCCCATCTCGCCATTGCGCTCGCCCAGCAGGGCGGCGTTGGGTTCATCCATCGTAATATGTCGATCGACCGGCAGGCCGAAGAGGTCGATCGCGTGAAACGCAGTGAAAGCGGCATGATCGTCGACCCCATAACGATCGCGCCGGACAAGAAAATCTCCGACGCCCTCGCGCTGATGCAGCGCTACCGCATTTCGGGCGTGCCGGTAACGCAGGAGGGCAGGCTGGTCGGCATTTTGACCAATCGCGATCTGCGCTTCGAATCGCGCTTCGATCTGCCGATCGCGGACGTGATGACGAAGGACAACCTCATTACAGTTCCGGTCGGCACCACGCTCGATGAGGCGGAGGAGATCCTGCACCGCCACCGCGTCGAGAAGCTGCTGGTGGTCGACGACCATTACGTGCTGAAAGGCCTGATCACCGTCAAGGACATTCAGAAGAAGCTGAAGTATCCGAACGCGGCCAAGGACGAGCAAGGCCGGCTGCGCGTTGGCGCGGCGATCGGCGCGACTGGAGATTTTCTCGAGCGCGCCCAGGAGTTGGTCAGTCGAAAAGTCGATGTGCTGGCGATCGATACAGCCCATGCGCACAGCGAGCGCGTGATCGAGGCCGCGAGAACCATCAAGAAGGTGTTGCCGGGCGTGCAGCTTATCGTCGGCAACGTGGGCACGTACCAAGGCGCTTGCGAACTGATCGGGCTGGGAGTCGACGGGATCAAAGTCGGGATCGGGCCCGGGTCGATTTGCACGACACGAATCGTTTCGGGTGCCGGAGTCCCGCAACTGACGGCGATCGCGGAGTGCAGCAAAGCAACCAGCCAGGCCAACATTCCGCTGATCGCCGACGGTGGCATCAAGTATTCCGGCGACATCACCAAAGCGTTGGCGGCGGGCGCCGATTGCGTGATGATCGGCAGTCTGCTGGCGGGCACGGATGAGAGTCCGGGCGAGACGATCCTTTATCAGGGCCGGACCTTCAAGAGCTATCGTGGCATGGGTTCATTAGGCGCGATGGCATCCGGGAATACGGACCGGTACGCGCTCGATCCGACGCTGAAGCTGGTGCCGGAAGGGATCGAGGGACGGGTAGCGTCGAAGGGTCCGCTGGCGGATCTGGTGTATCAACTCGTGGGCGGCGTGAAAGCCGGCATGGGCTATTGCGGCTGCCGGACGATTCCGCAGCTCCACGAGGAGGCGCGGTTTGTGCGGGTTTCCCCGGCCGGCCTGCGCGAAAGCCACGTGCACGACGTGATCATCACTAAGGAAGCGCCGAATTATCGGATCGAATAGGGCATGGCGGAATCCGATGTTAATGGCCCCGTATGTACCACATCAAAGGCTGTCCAGGGTCGTTTGAACCACGACCGTCAGGGAGTGGCATCGAATTGGTGAGACACTTCGCGGTGCCGCTCCCTTACGGGTCGCGGTTCAGGTGTCAGCCGGTCTAAACTATCCGTTGTATTTCCCGCGAGTCGTTGCTATACTCAGTCTTCGCCTTTTGTTCGCATAAAGGATTCCAGCTATGATCGACGAAAAAGAACGCGCACGGGCCCTCGAAGCCACCCTTGGACAAATCGAAAAGCAGTTTGGAAAGGGCTCGATTTTGCGGCTCGGGGCGAAGGACGCCATCGTACCGGTGTCGGTGATTTCGACCGGCTCCATAGCGCTCGATTCGGCGCTCGGGACGGGCGGCTTTCCGCGCGGACGCATTTGTGAGATCTATGGGCCGGAATCGTCGGGAAAGACGACGATCGCCCTGCAGGTGATCGCGGAATCGCAGAAGAAGGGTGGCATGGCGGCGTTCATCGACGTCGAGCACGCGCTCGACCCCGCGTATGCGAAGAAGCTGGGCGTGGATATCGACAACCTTCTTGTGTCGCAGCCGGATTATGGCGAGCAGGCGCTCGAAATCACGGGCGCGCTGATCGCGTCGGGCTCGATCGACGTGCTGGTTGTCGACTCGGTCGCGGCGTTGGTTCCGAAAGCCGAGCTCGACGGCGAGATGGGCGACTCGCATATGGGCCTGCAGGCACGGCTCATGTCGCAGGCGCTGCGGAAACTAACGGGCGTTGTCTCGAAGTCGAAGACGTGCCTCATTTTCATCAACCAGATCCGCGAGAAGATCGGCGTAATGTTCGGGAGTCCGGAGACCACGACCGGCGGCCGTGCGCTCAAGTTCTACTCGTCGGTGCGGCTTGACATCCGGCGCATTGCCGCGATCAAGGATGGCGACGCGGTGGTCGGCAATCGCACGAAAATCAAGGTCGTCAAAAACAAGCTGGCGTCGCCGTTCCGCGAGGCCGAGTTCGACATCGTATACGGCGAAGGCATTTCGCGGGAAGGCGAGATGATCGATCTCGGTGTGCAGCACAACGTGATTGAGAAGAGCGGGTCGTGGTTCAGTTACAAGACGGAAAGGATCGGCCAGGGGCGCGAAAATGCGCGGCAATTCCTCAAAGACAATCCCGACATCCGGCAGAACGTGGACACGGAACTGCGGAAGACACTGGGACTGATCAAGCCGGAGCCGGTGAACGGCATCCCGGCGGCGGCCGCTCAGGGTGGACCGATTCCTGCCGCGTCTGGACCTCCGCCGGGACCGAGGGCGACTCCGGCGATGGCGCCACGGGGGCGGTAGTAGAGTCGCCGAATCCTTCACAGCCCGCCTGCCGCAAAATGGAGAGCGGCTGCGGGCATTTATAGGACGGTGGTTCGGTAAGCGTCGCGGCGTTACCATGAAGACGGGACTCTTTCGTGGTCAAACACGATTCCCGGCCGGAAGTGCCCGGCCTGACAACTAACAACGCCGCCTTCGTCGAGCATGAGCGCGACGAAGGGCACATCTTCATCGAACAGCCTTACGAACTCTACTCCGAAGCCAACCACGAAGCGTGGCGCAGGCTCTTTTCGCGGCTCCGCCCACGGTGGGACATCTACGCCAACGATCACTTTCTCGCGGGCATCGAGGCACTGCGGCTCGATCCAGCCCGCATCCCGCATCTGCGCGAGGTCAACCGCTTCCTCAAGCCATTGACCGGATTCGAAGCGAAAGCCGTCAGCGGCTACATTCCAGCGTTTCTCTTCTTCGATTGTCTGCGGAACCGGCAGTTCCCGACGACCGTCACGATCCGGTCCGCCGACTCGCTCGATTATCTGCCCGAGCCCGACATTTTTCACGATGTCGCGGGCCACGTGCCGATGCACACGGACCCGGCGTTCGCGGAAACGCTGGTTCGCTTCGGCGAGTGCGCGCATACGGCGGTCGAAATCGTGTCGGGCATTCGCAATGAGAAGGATCGGCTCCATCGGCTCACGAGCATTGTCAAAGCGATGGCGCGCTTCTTCTGGTTCACCATCGAGTTCGGGCTCATGCAATCGGGTTCAGACCTGCGGGTTTACGGCAGTGGACTCCTTAGTTCATTCGGCGAGATCGAGCACGCGGTGGACGGGCGCGACGTGCAGCGTTATCCACTGCAGATCGAATGGGCTATCAACCAGGGATTCGCGATCGATCACTACCAGCCGCTGCTGTTCACAGTGGAGTCCTTCGACCATCTGTTCACGGAGGTCGATACGCTCGAAAAGTGGATGCGCGCCGGCAAGCTGAACAATGTGGCGCCCGGCGAGCCAGAGATCAATGAGCGGGATTTGAAGAGCTTTCTCGGCGCGATGAATCAGGCGGAGCCACGAACTCCTCGATCGTAATCCCCATCAATTCCTCCGGCTCAGGCTCTCCGGGGATTTGCACCGTCTTCAGATAACGAAATCCCGCCTTCTCATACGCGCGGATTGCCGCTTTGTTCGCGGGCTCCGGCCCAACCACGCAACTCGAAGTTCCGGGCCTGGCAAATACGACAGCTGCCAGAAATCCGCGCAGGATATGAGCACTGAATCCCTTATGGATGTAACCGGCCTCGCCGATAAACAGATCCACGCCCGCCGCGTCTTCATCGAGATCGAGATGCCTGCTGTAGTAGGGATAGTCCCTGATCCTGTAGGTCTGGATATAGCCGATGGGTGCGCCGCCCCAAAGAACGATGTATCCCTGCGTGTGCGACTGGTCTTCTGAAGCGTAAATTTCAGCCACCGATTCCGGTGTGGAGAGATCCAGATCGCGGTCGTACCATGCTTTGACGTGAGGCTCGTTGTGCCACCGATGCAGGAGGGCGATGTCGGCGCTCTCG
>DASZLP010000180.1:0-13076 GCA_035552355.1 Bryobacteraceae bacterium
CGCCGCTGGCCTTCCTCGGTGGCGTTGTTCTTTCCGGGCGGTAAGTTGCCGGCGCCTGGGCAAGTCTTTCACCAGCCTGATCTGGCGAAGAGCCTGCGCGCGATGGTGACCGCGGAAGAGAAGGCCAAAGGCGACCGGAACGCGAAGATCGATGCGGTTCGCGACTATTTCTATCGCGGGCCGATCGCGAAGAAGATGGGCGCATATTCGGAAGCGCACGGCGGCCTGGTGACTTATCAGGACATCGCCGCTTTCCACGCGAAGATCGATACGCCACGCTCCACGACGTTCGACGGATACGAGATCGTCAAGCCGGGATTCTGGACGCAGGGACCGGTGCTGCTCGAAATGTTCAACCTGCTCGAAGGCTACGACCTGAAGAGCATGAAGCACAATTCTCCGGAATACCTGCACACGCTGGTTGAAGCGGCCAAGCTCGCGTTCGCCGATCGCGACATGTATTACGGAGACCCGGACTTCAGTAAGATCCCCGAGCAAACTCTGCTGTCGAAGACTTATGCTTCGGACCGGCGCAAGCTGATCGATCCGCTGCGGGCCTCGCTCGAATCGCGGCCGGGAGCGATCCCGGGCTACAAGATCCCGATGCCGGCAGGCAAGGTGGCGAAGGTGGAAGTACATGACACGACCTGTGTCGATGTGGTGGATCGCATGGGGAATGTGTATTCGGCAACACCGAGCGGCGCCTGGCTCCCGGCGGTGATCGCAGGCGACACGGGCATTGCATTCGGCACGCGCCTCCAGTCGCTGCTGACGACCCCCGGCCATCCGAATGTGATTGAGGCGGGTAAGCGCCCGCGCGTCACTTTGAGCCCGACGCTGATCCTCAGGGACGGCAAGCCCATCTACGCGATTTCGACACCCGGCGCGGACAATCAGGATCAGGCGCTGCTCCAGGTGATCCTCAACATGATTGAATTCGGCATGACACCGCAGGAAGCGGTGGAGGCGCCCCGCTTCCAGACGGAGGCGTTCTACAGTTCGTTCGCGATGCATGAGTTCATCCCGGGCAAGCTGAATCTGGAGTCGCGCATCCCCAGGGCGACGGCGGACAAGCTTGGGACGCTGGGGCATGCAGTTACCGTAACCGGCCCGTGGACCAATGCTTCCGCGCCCATCGTCATTCGCATCGGCGACGGCGTGCTGGAAGGTGGCGCGGATCCGCGGCGCGGGCGGTTCATCAATGGGGATTAGGACAGTTCTCCTGGCACTCGTTGGGAGCGTCTGCGCGTTCGCGGCTGAAGCCACGTGGCTCGATAAAGCAGCGCCCCTCATCACGCCGGCCGAGAAGAAGACTTACCTGGCGGAATCGCAGCAGGAAAGAGCGAAGTTCGAAGAGAACTTCTGGAAGAGCAAGTCGATCACCGGCCCGGAATACTTCGCGCGGCTCAACTACGTGGATGCGACGTTCGGCTCAGGGAAGACGGGCTCGGGCGCGAATACTGATCAGGGGCGCGTTTATCTCACGATCGGCCCGCCGAACAAGGTCTCGCGTCATCCATCCTCACGAATCTTTGTGCCAATGGACATCTGGTATTACGACGTCGTGCCGGGCGTGCTCAACACTGAGCTGCGGCTTATCTTTTTTCAAAAGAACGACGTCGGCTACCCGAAGCTGTATTCCCCCAACCTCGATACGGTGCGCGCGTTGCTGTTGCCGGAGGCGGCGACGGCCCACATGTTCGGCCCAAACGACAGCACGGGTGAAAGCGACATACGGAACATCCTGCGCGTGCCGCCGGCTGAGGATGAAATCATCAGCGCCGCGGTAAACGTAGCCACCGGGATCAAGTACACGGGCAACGACGAGATCCTCGGGATGGTGTCGTCGCCACGCGCGATACTGGGCCGTCCGCCGGAGACGGACGTCACTTCCCGCTTGGTGCTTGCGCGTACGAAGCTCGACGTGTTCCGCAGCCCTTCGGAATACGGTGGAACGCAGGTGGATCTCCGGCTGGAAGCCAACGCGGCGCGCGAGATCAAGGTCGAGATCGTTGCCGGGACCGTGCCCGTCTACCAGAATTCCGTGCATCTGAATTTCCCGAAGACCGCCCCGGTCGTTTACACGCATCGGCTCGACCTGCTGCCGGGTTCTTATCAGGCGGTATTCACAGTCGATGGCAAGCCGAGCACTTACCAGTTGGAAATTGGCGATGGAAAAGGGATGGGTGACATTTTTCGCGCCGATATTTCCGATACTTCCGATCGCAGGCAGACGCCATTTCGTTTCGAAGACCGGGAGATCGATCTGAGTCCGGCCGGGAAGTACGCACTCGTGACGCTCGTGAAACCGGAGAAGGTCACGTGGATGATCCGCAAAGGCTCCGCGGTCGTGTGGCGGGGCGTGTCCAACCCCGACGCGGCGGGCGTGACGTCTATTGAACTTCCCATGGGTCTGCAACCGGGAACCTACCTGATCGAAGCCGTCACCGCGACTGACGCGAAGAGCACCGAATTCACAGCCCGCTCCGGGCGGGCGACTGATCCGCAGCCCGCCGTGATTTCGTTCAACGCCAACCTTGCGCCGGCGCTGCGGCTTGCATTCCTCGGCCACCAGTGGTTGCTGAAGAACAACATCGCGGAAGCCCGCCGCAATCTGACCGCTTCGCTCGCGAAAGGCACGACGGACGACGCGCAAATCGAGATGGCCCGTATCGACGCCCTGACTGGAAATGTCGACGCTGCGCGCGCGCGGGTGAAGGAGATCCTCGGGCGTAATCCCAACCACTTCGAGGCGTTGTCTGTATATGCGTACGTCGAAACGCAGCTGCAGGATTATGCAGCCGCCGCGGAGTTGTACCGGCGGGCTTTGACTGTGCAGGACTCTCCGGCGTTGCGGCTCGCGCTGACCCGGCTGCCGAAGCAGTAAGTCATCATCATCTTCCGGACGAGGTAATGGACTTTTGAAGCGTTTTACAATCTTCCTCACGGCGATTCTTGGGGCCACGGCCGCGATTGCGGCAGATGTTACGGTGACGGTCCACCAGGGTACGAACATCGCGGCCACCGTCTCGCCGGATCAAAAGACTATCGTGATGGACCTGCAGGGAAACCTGTGGAGTCTTCCGTTTCAAGGAGGGCCCGCAAAGAGGCTCACCGATCCGTTGCTGGAGCCGTCGCGTCCGGCGTACTCGCCCAGGGGCGATCTGATCGCGTTCCAGGCCTACAAAGGCGGCACGTTCCACATCTGGACGATGAGGCCGACCGGGACCGAGTTGAAGCAGCGGACCGACGGTCACGGCGACGATCGCGAACCCGCGATTTCTCCCGATGGAACGAAAATAGCCTTCGCGTCGGACCGCGCATTCCATGGGAGCTATGACATCTGGGTGATCGATCTTGCTACCGGCAAGTTGACGCAGAAGACATCGGCCGAGGCGGATGAGTTCGAGCCCGCGTGGTCGCCGGACGGTTTGTCGATTGCGTTCGTCAGCGGCGCCGGAGCCAATGGCACGACGATCCAGGCTGTCGACAATTCCGGCGCTGTGAAGACCATGGTGAAAGCGTCCGCTGGAGCGCGAGTCAACTCGCCTTCGTGGTCGCCGGACGGCAAGCAGATCGCTTACATCGAGCTCGCGTCCAACAAAAGCCGGCTCATGATTTCCGGCAAATCCGTCGCGCCGGGTGACGACGTGTTTCCTTTCCCGGCGACATGGCTTTCGGAAGACAAGCTGCTCTATGCAGGCAATGGCGGGATTCATGTAACGTCAAGCGCCAAGACCAGCGACATTCCGTTTGAAGCGCAGTTCGTCCTGCATCGGCCCGCGTACCAGCGAAAGAAATTCGACATCGACTCGAGTGCGGCGCATGTGGTCAAGGGGATTGTGAGCCCGGCGCTGTCTCCTGACGGCAAGCGCATCGTATTCGAAGCCCTCAATCAGCTCTGGCTGATGGAGATCGGCGGGAAGCCGGTCGCGCTGACGAGCGACAAGTATTACAAAGAAGATCCTGCATGGTCGCCGGATGGCAAAGCGATCGCTTATTCGTCCGACAAAGCTGGAACCGAGGACATTTACATTCTCAACGTCGATACGAAGGCAGAGAAGCGTGTGACCACTTCAACGGCATCGGCCGAAGTCGCGCCAGCCTGGTCGAGGGATGGAAAGAAGCTCGCCTGGCAGGATCAGGACGGCGCAACCTGGATATCCGACCTTGAAACCGGCAAGCAAAAGCGTCTGGTTGCAGCGCTCTTCGCGCCTTCAAAGCCGAGCTGGTCGGCGAATGGGAAGACGATAGCGATCGGGGCGTTGAAGGCTTATACGCGCCGCTACCGCGAAGGCACGAGCCAGATTCTTACCGCCGACGTGGCAACCGGCGAGACGACGTACAACGAGCCCGCGCCGTTCAAGTCACTCAGCACGAGAGGCGAAGACGGCCCGATCTATTCACCGGATGGAACGTCGATGGCAATGGTGATGGACAGCGTGCTCTGGATTCGGCCCGTCGATCCGAACGGTATTCCGGCAGGGCCGGCGCGTGCGATCAACCACGAGGTCACCGACGCCCCGACCTGGAGCGGCGATTCGAAGCAACTGCTCTACCTCTCGAACGGCAAGCTTAGGATGATCGCAGCCGACGGGTCGAATCCCCGCACAGTTCCGCTCGATATGACGTGGAAGAACGAAGCGCCGCCGGTGGAGCGAACGATCATCCACGCGGGGCGCATGTGGGACGGAAAGGGGCCGGATGAAAAAACGGATGTCGACATCACGGTCGCGAGCGGGCGCATCCAAAGTATCGAGCCGCATCGCGAGCGCGCGGGCTCGGCGGCCATCCGGCTTGTCAACGCGTCGAATCTTACGGTGATCCCGGGCCTTTGGGAATCCCATACGCACGAATGGATTGCGGGCAAATTCTATGGTGACCGGCTGGGCCGCCTGTGGTTGTCGTATGGCGTCACTGAACTGCAATCAATGGGAGATCCCGCCTATCGGGCAGCGGAAACGCGCGAGGCGTTTGCGTCGGGCGATCGCGTCGGCCCCCGCTTCTTCGCGAGCGGCGAGGCTATCGACGGCGAGCGCGTTTACTACAACTTCATGCGTCCGACCCTGACAGAGGCGCAGCTCGAGCTGGAATTATCGCGGGCGAAGGCGCTTGATTACGACATCCTGAAAACCTACGTCCGGCTTCCGCATGAGATGCAGGAGAAGGCCGTCAAATTCGCCCACGACAAGATGGGGGTGAATACAATCTCCCACTACATGCTGCCGGGCATGGGTTACGGCATGGATGGCATGAGCCACGTCAGTGCGACGGCGCGGCTGGGCTTTCCTTACACGCGTTCGGGAGCCGGGGTTAGTTATGAAGACATGCGGGACTTGTTCGCGAAGTCGGGCATGTTCGTCATTTCGACGCCGTTTTCATCCACACCCCTTTATGCTGAGGACCCGGGGATGGTTGAGGATCAGCGGCTGCTGACACTGAATCCGATCTGGGAACAGGAACCTTTGCGGGGTAAGCTCGATTCCGCGCAGGGAAAACCACCGCGCGCGGGCGGGCGCGAACGAGCCATCACCGATCCCGCGGCTGCTCTCGATTCGCTGAAAAAAGAAATGGAGACATTAAAAGCGATATTAGAGGCGGGGGGAACTGTACTGACAGGGACCGATTCGCCGCTGGACAATGTCGCGACGGCCCTGCACCTGAGTCTGCGGGCGCAGGTGAAGTATGGAATCGAACCGTGGCGCGCCCTTCAGACAGCTACTTACTTTCCCGCCAAAGCGTTCGGTGTGATGGCGGACCTGGGAACGCTGGAACCCGGCAAGATAGCCGATATGGCGTTTGTTGCGGGCGATCCGCTGAGGGAGATCAAGGATGTTACGAACGTCAGGTTTGTGATGAAAGACGGGCGACTGTTTTCGCAGGACGAGCTCGCAGGGCCTTTTATTCATCAAGCCAATCCAAAGCATTAATTGGACGGTCCTGATTAGCAGCACTTATCATAAATAGTAATTCTCTCGCTTCAACCGGTAGCCTCGACCATTTATGCTACCGGACCTGACCCTCGGCAGAGAATTGTAACTCACGCGCTCTCGGGAACATGTCCGGTCCCGGGACTTTTAAGCCCACCGCCGGGCTACTCGACAAGCACTCATTCATAAACGGCCTCGCCGCCATCGCTTATTCGCAATTTACAGGAGAGCAGCCTTGGGAAAAGCAGGAATTCGCTTCGTTGGTGTTTGTCTGGCTTCATTGTTTTCTTTGCAACTTTCGGCGCAGCAGACGTCGATCGGCGGCCGTGTCGTCGATCCGTCGAGCGCCGCCATCGCCGGAGGAATCGTCACGGTCACGGGGGACGATGCATCCAAAGCATCGACCACCACAAACGCGCAGGGTATCTATCAGTTTCCGTCGTTGCGCGCCGCAAAATATGTGGTGCGGTTCGAAGCTCCAGGGTTCGCCCCGGCCGAGCGCACCATCTCGTTGCTGGTCGGACAGGCGGCGAGCATCGATATGACCATGCAGGTCGCGGCGGCATCGAGTTCCGTCGCCGTCGAAGCCGACGCTACTGCGGTCGATACGACGAGCTCCACTGTCGCGGGAGATGTGAGTCCGGCCGAAGTCAGCAAGCTGCCGCTCAACGGGCGCAATTATCTGCAGCTGGCTATGCTCGTCCCGGGGATCACCAGCAACGACGTAACGAATTCTCCGCTGGGAGGTACCGATGCCGGCAAGCTCCAGATCAATGTGGACGGCCAGCAGGTTACGCAGACGACGGCGTCCGACAGCTTCGGGCAGCCGCAATACAGCCAGGACGCCATCGATCAGTTCCAGATCATCACCAACCGTTTCGACGCGACACTGGGACGTTCGGCGCGCATTCAGGTCAACGTGCAAACCAAGTCGGGCACCAATCACTATCACGGAACCCTCTACGGGTACTTCCGGAACGATGCGTTCAATGCGAGCGATCCGGTGGCCCACAAGCTGCTCCCGTTTTCTGATCAGCAGTTCGGCGGCACCTTCGGCGGCCCGATTATCAAAGACAAGTTGTTCTCGTTCTTCGCATACGAGGGCGAGCGGCAGCCGAACACGAGCTTCACGACACCGACGGGCTTTGGCGGACAGACCTTCAGCTTTGAGAACGAATTACGCACTAACAGTTACCTGCTGCACAACGACTGGCAAGTAACCAGCAACCACCATCTTTCGGTGAGGGCGTCCGAATATACATGGAAGGTGCCGTACAACAACGTCACCGGCAGCGCGTCTCCCACGCGGGCGACAAAATCCACCAAGACAAGTTACACGGGGCTTGTCTCGTGGACGTGGACGATTTCGCCCGGTCTGGTCAACGAGCTGAAGCTCGGCGCCAATCACTTCGACTATTCGAACAGCCCGTGGATCCTGACGCCGGAATTCCGGCTGCCGACGATCACGGTGGGCAGTCCGTATAACTACCCGCAGCACATCGGGCAGAACGTGGAGCAGTATCGCGACGACCTGTTCTGGCTCAAGAGCAGCCACAGCTTCAAGACAGGCTTCGACTTCCTGCATAACGATTTCCATGGGAACTTCGGGCAGAACGTGCGTGGGACCGTCCTGGGCTTCTCGTCCGGCGTAAGCACGCTGAATCTCGCCCAGATATTTCCGGTGTGGAACGATCCCTCAACGTGGAACATCGCCGCACTGAGTCCATATGCGACGAGTTATACGCAGGGCTTCGGCAACTTCGACTTCAGCATTCCCACCAATGCGATGGGATTCTGGTTTCAGGACGACTGGAAGGTTAATCCGCGGCTGACTCTGAATCTCGGTGTTCGCTACGACAACGACCTCGGAATCTTCAATCCCAACCTGTATCTCAAGAGCGGAATCCAGACGCCGCATTACAACGACAACCTGCTCTTCCAGCCGCGCCTCGGCTTTGTGTGGGATGTGACGGGATCTCGCCGCACGGTCATTCGCGGCGGCGCCGGCACGTTCTACGCCGACATTCAGGCCAATCAGACATACGACGATACGCTGTTCAACGGGCAGACAACGATCTCTCCCGCCGTTCAGGCAACGGCGGGGAATCCGATCAACTTGCTGGCGCCTTTCGGGAACGTGACCGGGGCCCAGTTCCTTTCGGGCGCGGTGCCGATCAGCGCGCAGACTATCCAGCCGCTGGCGCCGAACGTCCATACTCCGTTTTCTTTCCAGATGAGTGCCGGGGTGGAGCAGCAGATCACGAAGACGTGGACGCTGACGGCCGATTATGTGCATTGGCGCATCTATCACGACTGGATTCGAACGGATGCGAATCTCTTCTATAACCCTGCGACAGGCTATGCGGTCAACCCGGCGACCGCGCGTCCCAATCCGAACTTCGTCGGTATTCTGAACTTCACGACTCCCGACGCGGCGGGGTCTATCAACGACGCGCTGCAGGTTTCTCTGCAGCATCGTTTCTCGCAGGGATTCACGGCGTCCGCGGCGTATACTCTGGCGCGGCTGAAAGACTCGACGACGGGAGCTTTCTATTATCCGAACAACCAGTTCGATCTGGCTTCGGAGTGGGCAGTGTCGCCGGACAATCAGTACAACACTCTGACTCTCGCCGGTTCCTATGTCGGGAAGTGGGGCATCACACTCAGCGGCTCGTTCCACTATGGCTCGGGCCAGAACTTCTCGGTGTCGGCGAACCAGAATCCGTTCGGGCTTTCGGGCGTGTCGGACCGGCTGTTTACGGCGTCCTCCGCTTATTACGGGTCGCCGTCGAACATAACGCCACTGACCGTCGGAGGTGTCGCCTACGACCTGGTGAAACGCGATTCGCTGACCGGAAATCCGATTGAGCGTGTCGATCTGCGGCTTTCGAAGGCATTCACGCTGAAAGACCGCGTTCGCTTCATCCCGATGGTCGAGGCGTTCAACCTGTTCAACCATTCCAATTTCGGAGGCTACCAGACCTCGGTCAACGTGGCGGCTTACGGGTCTCCGGTGCAGAACGCGGATCTGGCCTTCTCACCCAGAATGCTGCAATTCGCCGGACGGATCGAGTTCTGATGAGGCTGGGAGTGATGGTGCTTGCGCTGACTGGCCTGGCGGCGGGCCACGCGCGCGCGGCCAGCTACGAACTGAAGGCGACGCCCGAAACCGTCGTGGTCGGTTATTACTGGTCGCAAGCGAAGCCGGTATTGAAGATTCAATCCGGCGATACGGTGAAGATCCAGACGGCCACCGGCGGCGCCGCGCGCGCGATCGCGGCGGGCGTGCCGAAAGAGCAGATCCCGGAGGCATTCGACCGCATCGGCAAAGAGGTCAAGGATCGCGGACCGGGCGGCCATACTCTGACCGGGCCGGTGTACGTCGAAGGAGCCGAGCCGGGCGATGTGCTGGAGGTGCGCATTCAGAAAATCGATCTGGGCGTTCCTTACGCGATGAACGCGTTTCGTCCGACGGCGGGATTTCTGGAAGAAGACTTTCCCTACTCCCGCTCGAAGACCATCAAGCTCGACGAAAAGCGCATGATGGGCATCTTCGGCAACGGCATCGAAATTCCGCTCAAGCCGTTCTTCGGGAGTATGGGGGTGGCGCCGCCGGAATCGGCGGGCCGCTACAACAGCGCGCCGCCGTGGATTCACGGCGGCAACATGGATAACAAGGAGTTTGTTGCCGGGACCACGCTTTATCTGCCGGTCCACGTAAAAGGCGCCTTGTTCGAAGTGGGAGATGCGCACGCCGGGCAGGGTGACGGCGAAGTGGATATTCAGGCGATGGAAACTTCGCTCGTCGGCACCTTCCAGTTTGTCGTGCGCAAGGACATGCATCTGACGTGGCCGCGCGGCGAGACGGCAACGCATTACATCGTTATGGGGATGGATGAGGAACTGGCCATCGCGACCCGGATCGCAGTGCGCGAGATGATCGATTTTCTGGTGACGCAGAAAGGCATGAACAAGGATGACGCGTATATGCTGACAAGCGTCGCCGCCGATTTTCACATCACGCAGTTAGTGGATGGCAAGAAGGGCGTCCACGGCATGATTCTGAAGTCCATTTTTCCGCCAAGCTCCGCGGCGAAGAATTGACCGGGTGAACAACGTCGGCCGCGTTGGTTGAGTCGAAGTATTTACGGACCGTCGGACAGGCTAAACTTGCGAATAACGTCTGAACCGGGCCGCGGCTCGCCCCATTGTTACGGGAGGCATCCGTGGCTTTTCTCAATCGCCAGCGCATTCCCTTTCGTTGAATCGCCCTCGTGAGTTGCGTAGCCGCGCTCGCCGCGCCGCCGCAAAAGGGCACCGAGATCTGTGGGACAAGTTCGGCGTCGCCCACGTCTTCGCGAAGTCCAGGGAAGACTTGTTCTATGGCTACGGCTGGGCGCAGGCCCAGAGCCATGGCAACCTGCTGCTGAAACTCTACGGGGAATCCCGAGGCCTCGGCGCGGAGTAATTTCGGTCCCTCGGCACTCGCCAGCGACAGATGGGCTTGGACCAACAGTATCCCGCAGCGCTCGGCTGAATGGCTGGGGAAGCAAACGCCGGAATTCCGGAAATATCTCGAGGCCTCCGCCAAAGGCATTAACGACTACGCCGCGAAAATCCAGGCGCGCTCTCGGAAGAAGCGAAGCGTGTTGCCGGTTACCGCGCTCGATCCGATTGAACATACGCATCGCATTGTCCACTTCACTTATATAGCGTCGGTGCGGCTGGCTGGTTCGGGGGCGGCGTCTTCAGCCGCGGAAACGGCGAGTTTGTTCGATACTCCGGAAGCCATCGGCTCCAACGCCTGGGCGATTGCCCCCGCGCGTACGGCTGACGGCAAGGCAATGCTCCTCGGGAATCGGCATCTCCCGTGGGGCGACTGGCAGACGTATTACGAGATTCATCTGACAGCTCCCGGCATCGATCTCTATGGCGGCAGCCAGGTCGGCTTTCCCGTGTTGCGGTTCATGTTCAGCGAATATCTCGGGTTCAACCAGACCGCCAACTCACCCGATCTGGCCGATCTGTATCGCATCAGGACGCAGGACGCAGGGCACGGGCTATTTGCTTGACGGCAAGGTGATGCCGTTCGAGAAGGAGACGCACGACATCAAAATCCGCCAGCCGAACGGGACATTCAAGACTGAGACGCTCGAAGTCCGCCGCACCGTGCAAGGCCCGATCATAAGGGAGGATCGTGGCGATCCCATCGCGCTCAGGGTAGCGGGGCTCGACCGTCCCTTCATGCTCGAAGAGTATTGGCAGATGAATACGGCGCATAATTTCGCGGCGTATCAGAAAGCGGTCAGCCGGCTGGAGGTCCCGACCTTCAACATCATCTATGCCGACCGTGACGGGCACATCGAATATCTCTGGAACGCTACGATGCCGCGGCGCGGCAAGGGTGATCTTGCCTACTGGGCCGGAATCGTTCCCGGCGACAAGTCGGAGACGCTGTGGAACGGCTATCTGAAATACGACGAGCTGCCCAAAGTCATCGATCCGCCGAACGGGTTCGTCCACAACACGAACGATCCACCGTGGAATGCCGCGTGGCCGAATACGCTCGATCCGGCGAACTGCCCCGCCTATCTCGCGCCGGTCAACATGTCGTTCCGCGCCGAGCGTTCCCTGCGCATGCTGACCGAGCACGACAATATCACTTACGACCAGTTCGTCGAACTCAAGCACTCGACGGAAGCAGAACTGGCCGACCGCATTCTTCCCGACTTGCTTTCGGCCGCAGACAAATACGGCACCGCGCTGGCCAAGCAGGCGGCAGACGTGCTTGCCATGTGGGACCGGCACGTGGAGGCCGAAAGCGAGGGCGCAGAGGAGCCATACCTTCCGCGGCGAGTCCGGCGGCGACGCCTTTGGTGGCAAGGTCGCGCTTGCCGGTGGGAACGACCTGGAGGCGACTGGTTCCAATGTCGGTGGCGGAGATCGTGACAATCGCCTTGATTGCTTGGCCGAGCGCGCCAGCCTGGAGAGCCATGAAGCCTCCCATACTTGGCCAATCAGGACCACGCTCCTCGAATCCGAGCGCAATTTGCCCGCGTTGGCGGGAGCCCGAAGCCAGGCGACAACCGATTGTGTGTCTTCAATGCTATGAGTGAAAGAGAAGTCTCCGGGCGAGGCCCCACGAGCCGCGGTAGTCGAAGTAAATCACATTCCAGCCGGCGCGCCGGATCGATTGGGCGAGATCGAGATTGGGCTCGTTGCCGGTGAATCCATGAAGGAGGATGACGGTTGGGTGAGGTCCCGCGCCGGCAGCGACGTATGCAAAAGCGTTTAGCAACGCGCCGTGGCTGGGAATCTCGAAGGTCTGCATGGCCGCGGGGTTGGCTTTGTCGACCGCGGGGTCGGTAGTGATGGCTGGGTTTTGGGCGATTACCGGCATGACCGCGGCGAACAAGGCGGCGGATCGTAAGAGGCTTCGTCGGGTCATGCGGTCGATTGTAGACGATGCGAGTGGAACGGCATGATGCATTCGATCCTGCTAGAATTTGTTTTCGTCCCCCTGCCTCCGTGCGGCCAGGTTTAATTCTTTTTCTCGCTGGAGGTTTCGTGTCATATTCCCGTACTGTCACAGCATTCGCATTGGCCGCGACGTTGGTTGCGCAGGAACCTGCACGACAGGAAAGACGTGCCCAGACACCTGATACAGGCGGCCGGTCCGCCACTTATGATCCGTTGAAAATCTTTGCGCCATTCACCATGCCGCACCCTGCGACGGCCTACCGCGGCGGGGACGGCGCTCCCGGGCCGGCATACTGGCAAAATTCGGCCGACTACGAGATGCATGCCCGCATCGACACCGCGACCAGAACGCTGTTCAACGATGAGACGATCACCTACACCAACAACAGCCCCGGGTCGCTGAATAGTCTCTGGCTGTACGTCGAGCAGAATACTTACCGCGCGGATGCGCGGTCACGTGCGTTCGGCGGTGGCAGCCGCCAGCGTGCCGAAAACGTCAATACCGAAGGCACGGTTTTCGAATCGGTGGAGTTGCTCCCGGCCGCCAAAGGATCGAAGCCCGCGAAGGCGGACTACGTCATCAGCGATACCAGGGCACGAATCAGTCTGCCCACTCCCCTGCCCCACGGCGCGAGCATCAAAATCCTGATCAAATATCACTACGCT
>DASZLP010000181.1:0-22089 GCA_035552355.1 Bryobacteraceae bacterium
GGAAGCGCCTGGGCCGCTGTCTGCTGGAACTCGGCGGCAACAATGCGGCAATCGTCACGCCTTCCGCCGACCTCGATCTCGCCGGGCAATCTATTGTCTTCTCGGCTGCAGGAACCGCCGGGCAGCGTTGCACCACGTTACGCCGACTGATCGTCCACGAATCGATCGTGCCCGCAGTCCTCGACCGTCTGCGCAACGCTTATGGCCGGCTCTCCATTGGAAATCCACGAAATGCCGGCGTTCTCGTTGGACCGCTGATAGACGAAGCCGCCTGGCGGGGGATGCAGTCGGCACTTCAACAGGCGACGGCGCAGGGCGGCGATCTGATCGAGGGAGGAGACCGGGTGACGCAGGAGGTTCCGCGGGGCGGTTTTTATGCCAGACCGGCGATCGTGCGAGTGCCAGGCAATATTGAAATTGTCTGCGAAGAGACTTTCGCGCCGATTCTTTATGTCATGTCCTATAGAGAATTCGACGAGGCGATTGCACTCCAGAACGGCGTTTCTCAAGGGCTGAGTTCCGCCATTTTCACGGGCAACGCGCGCGAAGCTGAACAGTTCGTCTCCCCGGCGGGGTCGGACTGCGGCCTTGCTAACGTGAACATCGGCACTTCCGGGGCTGAAATCGGGGGCGCATTTGGGGGAGAAAAAAACACCGGTGGCGGCCGGGAATCCGGCTCGGACTCCTGGAAAGCTTACATGCGGCGCGCCACCAATACGATCAACTACGGGCGCGAAATGCCGCTGGCCCAGGGTGTTCAATTCGGCTGATTATTGTTTGCCCGCCCGACAAAGGGAGGGTGGTGGCGCTCTTATCAGCGTCACCCGACGTCGACAGCATCAACGATGCTTGTACATAGTCTAGATCTCAACGGATCGACTGTGGATTACAAGACGACGTGGCGCCATGACGGGAAACCGCAACCCCGGGTCAATTTGGGTGGCTTCATCCCCGATTACGTGTGGGGACGACGATACTGCGCGCGCCGGCAGGAACCGGCTCACCGCCCGGAACGCTGCATAGATGATTTCGGCGCCTGTCACCGCGGAGACGAAACATCGCGCAAACTCGGTAATTTCATCGACGACGGTTTCTGTATTTTGCATTTTTTGAAATGACCACGCAACTCTGCATACGCTGTGCATCTTCCCGCTTTAACATTTCGTCGCTGTGCGACATGTGTGTATCGCTTCGCACCCATCGTTCAAAGCCTCCCGTGCGATGGCGTCAGACGTACTGCATTACGAATCTGTTGAGTCGCTCGAAATCTCCGAGTTGCCCGGATGCGAAGCCCAGACAGGCATAAAACGCCGATTATCGCGGAGACGTCGCCAATCGGCGACTCGCCCACATTGCTGAGGAGGTGAGCGGCCTGAATTTGACCGGCTGCGCGATGGATGCGGAATGAGATACGGCGCCGGCGAAGATGCCGGATGTTAGAGAAAGGCCCGGCTCCGGGCGCTATGATGGCTGCCAAATGAAGTTCGCGGCCCTGTTCGCGCTCGGCATCGTCAGCATCCCCGGCATTCAGGCGCAGACGATCAACTCGGGTCTGGAAGCTCTCGTCGCGCCCTACCGGGAAGCCAATGCACCGGGTATGGTTGCTATCGTCATTCGCGACGGCCGGATCGCCTGGCAAACAGCCTTCGGCCTCGCGGACATCGAGACGCGCCGCCCGATCACGGCCGATACGCAGTTCGAGCTCGCGTCGATGACCAAACAATTCACGGCCATGGCGATCATGATTCTTACCGACGAGGGCAAACTCAAATTCGACGACACGCTGGACAAGTATTGCCCCGAGTTCCCGGCGTATGCGCGGACGATCCACATCCGCGACCTGCTGCATCATGTTTCCGGGCTGCCGGATTACGAAGAGCTGATGGTCGGAAAGATCGGCGACGATTTCTTTAGCTCGTCAAAAGGGCGGCGCGCCGCGCATGAGTTCACGTCGGCCGAGGTGTTGAAGACGCTCAGTCGGCAACCGAGCCTGAAATTCGCCGCCGGCTCCAGGTTCGAATACAGCAATTCCGGGTACGAAGTGCTTGGGCAAATCATTGAGCGGGTCAGCGGTAAGCGCTACGCCGAATTCCTGAAGGAAAAGATCTTCGATCCGCTCGGTATGCACGACACGCTGGTGCTGGATGAGCGCAGGCATTCAGGGCCTCACCTTGCGCTCGCTTATAGAAAGCGCAACGGACATTGGGAGGACATCACCTACTCACCTGAGAACTATGAATATGGCGATGGCGGCGTCGAAAGCACGGTGAATGACCTCTTCAAATGGGATCAGGCGCTCTATGGCGAAAAACTGGTTCGCCGGGCCACGTTCGATCTGGCGTTCACGCCCGGGCGCACCAACGACGGCAAAGTTGTCGAGACGCACTTCTTTAATCATCCGAGCGCTTATGGATTTGGCTGGTTCATCAGTTCGGAAAACGGCGCCGTAGTTCTCGAACATGGCGGTGATTGGTCGGGCTACCGCACACACATTATTCGGGCGCCGTCGCGCCGGGTGACGGCGATCGTCCTGACGAACTCGTCAAACAACGATGTCGCACGAATCGCGCACCGAATGATCGAGATCGCGGGGAACTGAGGCGGCGGCTGACCGTCCAGACCATTTGCTCGTGCGATTGTATTGGTCACGCACGCGCCAATGAACTGCGCCCAGCTTATGAACCGTTCTGAGGTATGCAGCCGGATTCGGTTGCACACGGGCGCATGGGACATGATCGTCGTGGGTGGCGGTGCAACCGGCGTGGGAGTAGCGATCGATGCGGCTGCCCGCGGGTATGACGTGCTGCTTTTCGAGCAGAGCGATTTCGGAAAGGGCGCTTCGAGCCGCAGCACGAAGCTGGTGCATGGCGGCGTACGCTATCTCGAGCAGGGGAACTTGTCCCTTGTGACAGAGGCGCTGAAAGAACGGGGACTGCTGCTCCGGAATGCGCCTCATCTGGTGCGGAACCTCGGCTTTGTGGTTCCGCGCTATGACTGGTGGGAAGCGCCGTTTTACGGAATCGGACTGAAGGTCTACGATCTGCTCGCCGGCAAATACGGATTCGGCGCCTCGCAAATCCTTTCGGTGGAAGAGACGGTTGATTACCTTCCGACCATCGAGTTGGCGGGATTGCGCGGCGGCGTCCTCTACTTCGATGGGCAGTTTGACGATGCGCGTCTGCTGATCAACCTTGTCGCGACGGCTTTCGAGCATGGCGCGACTCTGCTGAACTATGCCGCAGTCGAAGCATTCACCAGAGACGATAAGGGCTGCGTGAACGGCGTGGTCGCAGTGGATGCTGAATCGAGGGAGGAATTTCACCCGACCGCAAGAGTGGTGGTCAACGCCACCGGCGCCTTCAGCGACCAACTGCGTCGCCAGGCCGATGCGGCGGCCTCTCCTGTAATTTCGCCGAGCCAGGGCATCCACCTTGTGTTCGATCGAAGTTTCCTGCCGGGCACGAAAGCGATTATGGTCCCGCATACGAGTGACGGGCGCGTGATGTTTGCGATTCCATGGCACGGCCACACCCTGGTGGGAACGACGGATACACCCGTCGCGGAGGCGACGCTCGAACCGGTGGCAATGGAACAGGAAGTCGAGTTTCTGCTCTCAACCTCTTCGCGATATCTGTCACGGAAACCGACGCGCTCCGACGTCCTGAGCGTGTTCGCCGGCATTCGGCCGCTTGTGCGCAGGGGAGTTGGGGCGAATACAGCGGCCCTTTCGCGCGACCACGTGGTCCACATCGATAAATCGGGACTGGTCACGATCTGCGGCGGAAAGTGGACTACCTACCGGAGGATGGCGGAGGATTGCGTGAACCAGGCCGCAAGGTTCGGGCAAATGGAGGCGCGAGCGTCGACCACGGAAAATCCCCACATTCATGGATTCCATAATTCGAGCGAGGAGTTTGGCGATCTTGCGGCTTATGGAGCGGATGCGCCCGAGATTCTGAAGCTCGCGGACGAGGATCCCTCATTGTCCGCGCGACTGCATCCCGATCTTCCTTATATCGCCGCTGAGGTGGTTTGGGCCGTGCGGCGGGAAATGGCGCGGACCGTGGAGGACGTGCTGGCGCGCCGCACTCGTGCTCTTTTTCTAAACTCGCGCGCGGCCCTGACAATGGCCTCGAAGGTGGCCGAATTGATGGCTCGTGAATTGGGCGCCGGCGAGGTATGGATGTCGCGGCAGCTCACAGCGTTTGAAGCCGTTGCTTCGAATTACCAACTGCACTCGTGAAAGCGGCTGCGCTCTTTCGCAACCGCAAGTCAGATCAGTTTTATTGATGGAGGCTATCAAATTCCACCGGTCCTGACGGTTGCCACCAATTGTAAGATCTAAAGTACTCAGCAAAGGTGGGATGGGTGAATGGGGCAAATTTTGTGCCTCGTTCCGTTCACCTGTCGGCTGATCCTAAAGGGAGTCTTCCTCGATGAAGCTGTTCTCGCAAATAGTAATACTTCTTTTGTCCGCGTCCGCCGCGGTTTTTGGGCAAACCGCTTTGGCCACAGTCACTGGAACGATCACGGACGCGACCGGAGCCGTAGTTGCAAATGCTCCCGTGTCGGTCAAAAACACTGAAACCGGACAAGTCTATGCAGGCGCCAGCTCGGATACCGGCAACTACACCGTGACCCAATTGCCAATCGGCGACTATAATCTGACCGTCACGAGTCCCGGGTTTAAGATCTACGAGCACCAGAAATTCCATCTGTCGGCGGGTCAGGCCCTGCGCGAGGACATTGCGCTCCAGGTGGGCCAATCGACCGAATCTGTCACAGTGACAGCGGAATCCTCGCTGTTGCAAACCGAAAGCAGCCAACTGGTTCACAACGTCACGCTGTCGCAGCTTGACAACCTGCCGCTGCTGACGGTCGGCGCGACCAACGATGGCCTCCGCGATTATTTTGCCGCCTCGCGGCTGCTCCCCGGAATCCAGTACTCCGACAGCGGCGCCAGCAGCGCTGTTGTCACTGCCGTGGTGAACGGGACTCCGTCCAATACGCTGCAGACTCGTCTGGATGGCGCGACGATGAACCCCACCAGCCTGCGCCTTCTTGGCGCGACCATGGAGACGCAGCCCTCGACCGACTCTATTCAGGAAGTTGCCATTCTGACCAGCAACTTCGCCCCGGAGTTCGGCACGGCCGGCGGCGCGGTGGTGAACATGGTCACCAAGAGCGGCACGAACAGTCTCCACGGCACCGGCTATGACTACCTGGTCAATGAAGCCCTGAACGCCGCCCAGCCCTACACCGGAATCAAGAACAAGCTTCGCCAGAATGACTACGGATTTACCGTTGGCGGTCCGGTTTGGATTCCCAAGCTTTATAACGGCAAGAACAAGACATTCTTCTTTTTCAGCTTCGAACAGTTCCGCCAGAAGCTGATTAATGACACGTTGCCGGACACGGTACCGATTGCGGCGTATCGCGGGGGTGATTTCTCCAGCCTCATCACGACGGAAAATCGCCTGGTGACAACGGCTTCCGGACCCTACACCGACCCGCTTGGCCGCACTATCCCCAGCGGCACGATCTTCGACCCGACCGACAGCACCACAATCAACGGTGTCGTTGTCCGGAACCCTTTCCCAGGCAACAGGATTCCTGTCTCCCGCTTCGATCCGGTTGCCGCCAAAATTCTGGCGCTGATACCGCAGCCGCTGGGTCCGAGCGCGGGGGCGGCGGGGGCCAATTATCTGGCGCCGTTCGATGAAAGCCGTGTGTCCAGCATCCCCTCCATCAAGGTCGACCAAAGCGTGGGGGATAAGTTGCACATGGCGTTCTATTTCCAGCGGACCAACACCAGTACGCCCCGCACGGCCACGGCGGCCGACGACTTGCCGAATAATATTACCGGCTCGGCTATTTCGGCGAACGCGGCCAGAACCGGGCGTGTCAACCTTGACTACACCGCGACACCGCGGCTCCTCCTGCACTCCACCCTGGGCTGGAACGACTCCGATTTCATTCTGCAAAGCCAGAACTTCCCTTTCGACGCTCAATCGGCACTCGGCATACCCGGGCAAACGGCGGCCCGCACTTTCCCGATCATCAATACCAACGGTCTGTCGGCGTTAAGTATTGCCAACACTCAACCGACGAATCTGGCTGAGGGCGGCCTGAGTACGATTGGCGGATCGTTCGACCAACACTTTTTTGAGCGGCGGCCCGCGTTTAACATTTCCGCTACATACGTGCGCGGCGCGCATACGTTCAAACTCGGGGGTGAAATCCGCCAGCAGAAATATCCCAATTACAATTGGAGCGGCTCCGCCGGCAACTATCAATTCGGCGGATCGACGGCTCTGGCGCCTTCCAATTACACTACCCAGCCCTCGCTGGCCGGTACCACCATCTCCTCGGGCTTTGCCGGATTCGGTCTCGCTTCCTTCCTGCTCGGTGGCGTAAGCGGAGCTACCATCAACGCGCCAATCGCGGCCATGACGGAAAACTACGAGAGCGCCCTCTTTTTGCAAGACTCCTGGAAAGTCACTCGCAAATTGACGGTGGACTACGGCCTGCGCTGGGACTACGGGACCTACCAGCACGAGCAGTTCGGCCGCTATGCTTCGTTCTCTTCCACGGTTGCGAATCCGTCGGCTGGCGGACATTTAGGCGGCCAGATTTTTGAAGCAACCTGCAACTGCAACTTTGCACACAACTATCCCTACGCGATTGGACCGCGCCTGGGCGCTGCTTACCAAGTCAATAGTAAAACCGTCGTCAACGGCGGTTTTGGTATCGTTTACGGCGCCAACACGGCCCAGACTGGCAGTACCACGAACGTCGCCAGCGCCTCCACGCCGGGCTTCGGGCAGATTGTCGGCCAGCTGCAGAACGGGATACCGTCCAACGTAAGCATCCAGTGGCCGACTTTTAGTGCGGGCGCTGGTCAGGCCCCCGGAGCCGTCGTGGCCCCGCCCACGCTGCTCGACCCGAACGCGGGCCGCCCGATGCGCCTGCTGCAATGGAACTTCACGGTGCAGCGCGAAATCACCCCAAATATGATCGTGAAAGCCGCTTATGTCGGCAATCGCGGTGTCTGGGAGGAAGCCGGAACCAGTCTCGCTCCCCAGAATGCGGTGAGCCAGGCGACTCTGCAGAGCTTGGGCTTTACTGATCTCACCAGCAGGGCCCAATCGGACCTGCTTACCCTGCCCATTGCGAGCCTCAGCGCGGCACAGAAGACGCAGTTGGCTGCCCAGGGCGTCAACCTCCAGCCCTATCCCGGTTTCCCAACAAGTCAGAATGTACTCCAGGCCATTAAGCCCTATCCTCAATACACCGGGCTTCTGGCTTCCGCGGGAGCTCCGCTCGGGAAAAATTGGTACGACGCGCTCCAGACTACGTTTACCAAGCGCTTTAGCCATGGGTTGGTCGCAAATGCAAATTACACCTGGTCCAAGACTCTTGCTCTGACCACAACGCAGGATCCGTTCAACCGGAACCTGGGCAAAAACCTGAGCACCTACGATCTTCCGCACCAGTTCCGGCTCACGGCTCAATACGAGGTGCCGCTTTTCCACTCCAAACTCCCCGTGCTTGAGAACAAAGTGGTCGCTTATGCGTTGTCCGGCTGGAGCACAGGCTGGTCCCTGAGCTACCAGAGCGCGCCACTGGTGGGCCTGCCCACCAGTTCCGGTAGCGTGCCGATCAGCAATTTCCTGGGCTACGGACCTGGCCCCGCGCAGTTGATTCCGGGCGCGAATCCGTGGTCGGTGGACTGGACCGATCTTAGTGGTAAACACCATACCGATCCGCTCAACATCAACTGCCATTGCTTTGACCCGACCAGGACCCAGGTGCTCAACCCGGCCTCCTGGACCAACGTTCCCAATGGGCAGTTCGCGGCGAACGAAAGCTCGATTCGCTCGTTCCGGGGCATCCGCATACCTGTGGAGAACGCCAACTTCGGCCGCGACTTCCGGATCAAGGAACGCTACAGCCTGAATATTCGCGTGGAGTTCACGAACATCTTCAACCGCCTGCAGTTGCCGACGGCTGCGGGCGCCGCGGGCGGAATCAACCTGGGCAATTTCACATCCGCGCCAACGAAGTTCACCTCGGGCGCCAACACAGGCGCGTACAGCGGCGGTTTCGGAACTATCGTTTCGCCGCTCACCGGCTCTGTCGTCGGCCAGCGCGCCGGCACGCTGGTCGCGCGATTCACGTTTTAATCCGCACTCAGGGGGCGCGCGGGATGCACTCGCGCGCCCTTTGAAAGCCCGGCTCACACCGCGCGCAGATTCCAGCCGCACAAGCAGTTTTCACAGCAAACCGGGGGAGTTTGTCGGGCTGGTGAGGCGCGCCACCCCAGCCGCCACTTGTTTGCATCAAATGCGTGCCATCAATTCGCCGAGGGGCGCTCGACCTGATCGATAACCAGGGTCTTCACCGATCCCTTCATCTTTCTGAGCAGTGGAAATGCGGCATTACGCCCCCATTCCCCAATACGCCGCGATCGCAAACGGCACCCGGCGCGCGACTTCGCGTTTCCATCGCCCGAACGGCTGGTCGGTCGTCAGATACGTCCAGACCGCGCCTCGATCGGCCATCTCTGCACCATCCGATTCGACCTGACGCGCAATCTCGCCCGGCAAGGACGCCTCCATTTCGCCGAACCACTCGTGAATTTTAAGCAGATACTCACGATGGCCATCGCGGCCGCTCCAGGAGACCCAGTGCACCCCCGAGCGGTACTCAGCGGCGCGTGCGAGGTGGTCCGCCCACAAATTATCGATGGTCCGCAGCGTGATGTGCTTCTCGCGGTCGGGCATGTCGCTCTCGAGAATCTCCTGCCGCCAGTTGTGAATCCTGTTCCGCTGTCCTTCGAGCGGGACTTCATAGCCATGCAGAAAGACTCGCGTGTCGAGACACTGCCCCTCTATCAGGCGCTGCAGCGTGGCGGGGTGGCCGCGATAACGTTCGTCGAGCTCGCCATATCGCTCCATCAGGTCGTCCTCGAGAGAGATGAAGAAGCGCGAGCATCCCGGGTCGCCCTGACGGCCGGCGCGGCCGCGGAGTTGGTTGTCGATACGCCGGCTCTCATGTTTGTTTGTGCCGATCACATACAGTCCGCCCAGTTCGACGGCGCCGGCGCCGAGGCGGATGTCTGTCCCGCGGCCGGCCATGTTGGTTGAGACTGTCACGGCGCCGCGCTCCCCGGCCTTCGCGATAATGGCGGCTTCGCGCTCGTCGTGGCGCGCGTTGAGGACCTCGTGCGGCACGTCCCCAAGCAGCGCGCTGAGACGTTCGGAATCGGCGACGCTGGCAGTGCCAACCAGCACCGGCTGGCCCGTCGCGTGCGCCCGCCGGACCTCGGCGGCCACGGCCTGTTCTTTCGCGGTCTTCGCCGGGAAGATAACGTCCGGATGATCGATGCGGATCATCGGGCGGTTGGTCGGGATCGTTTCCACCTTGAGACCGTAGATGCGCCGGAACTCAAGCGACTGCGTGGCGGCAGTGCCGGTCATCCCGCACACCGTTGGATACAACGCGACGAGGTGCTGGAGCGTAATCTGACCCAGAATCATTCCCTGCGACTTAGCCGTCACGCCTTCCTTTGCCTCGATGGCAGTGTGCAGACCGGCGGGCCAGCGGCGGTCGAGCGCAATCCGGCCCTTGAACTCATCCACCATCTCGATGGCGCCGTTCCTGACGATGTAGTCGATGTCGCGGTGCAGCAGGGCGTGAGCGTGCAGCGCTTCCTCGACAGCCTCGTGTATCGCCAGGTTCCGATCGTCGAAGAGACTTCCGCATCCAAGGGCGATCTCGACGGCATGGATTCCGGCATCAGTCAGCGCCGCGTTGTGTCCTCCGGGGTCGATCGTGAAGTGCTCGCCGGCACACAGGTCGCGCACTACCTGATCGGCGACATAGGCAAGGCCCCGGTCGCCCGCGTCGCCTCCGGCGATCACGAGCGGAACCCGCGCCTCGTCGATCAGAATCGAATCGGCCTCGTCGATGACGGCCGCGTGGAACTCGCGGTGGACCTGCTCGTCAGGCCGCATGGCTATGCGGTCGCGCAGGAAGTCGAAACCGATCTCGTTCTGGGTGACGTACGTAATGTCGGCGGCATAAGCGGCCCGTCGCTCCGTGGGCGTCATCCCTTGCTGAACGTGCGCAACCGAGAGGCCGACCAGGCGGTAGATTCCGCCCATCCACGTGGCATCGCGGCGGGCGAGATAGTCATTAACCGTCATTACATGGACACCGCGATGCCCGCGCGCAAACCATGAGATCGCCGGCACGGCAGCCAGCGTCTTGCCCTCCCCGGTCTGCATCTCGGCGATCGAACCGCGCGCGAGCGCCAAAGCCCCGCGCAGTTGTACGTCATACATGTCCTGCCCGAGCACCCGCAAAGCGGCGGTTGCGGCAACGGCGATCCAATCGGGCAGATCTTCGGTTTTCGCCGCGGCGGCCCGCAGTTCGCCGTCGCTCAAATGCGCGAATGTGGAACGCATGGCGTGGATCCGCTCGAGGGCCAACCGGTCGCGGTCGAACATCGACCGGAAAGAATGCAGCTGGGGTATAGAGAAACGGCTCATCACAAAACCTCCATTGGGAAAAACCAAATGACACTCGTGCCGCGAGTGCTCGCTTACGACAGCAATATGTTTCGGTACTACGCCAATGGAGGGGCGCGGGAAGTGTGAACAGTAAGGAACGAAATTAGTTGAACGGCGGGACCATCGCCGGAAACGCACAGCAGCGACAGCGTGAATACTACTAAGAAACAAAAAACGAGAGCCGGGAGAGCCAGGTCATGTTGCGCCGCGGACGGCCCGATAGCAGTCGAGAACAGCAGCAGTGCAACACAAAGCACCGCAACCAAAGCGCGCGCGACCCGGATTTCCCGCACGTTTCGATAATAACTCACAGGGGCAATGCCGTGGCGAAGGTATTTAACTTCCCGTAATACCATGCAGCGGCGCTGGCGGGACGAAGCAATCTGCGTGCGGAGGAACTCACTTCAGGTGTTCGGCCGCTCCTGCGACCGGACGAACTGACTGAAGCCCGGGGTGCAGACCAAAACGCCTCACGAGTATCGGGAACATCCCCGTCCGTCCGTCATCGAGGCGCAGCGGATTTCCAAACCATTTCCGCCCGAGAGGAAGATGGACTTCGCTTCCGTGCCACTTCAGCGGATCGGACGTGATACGTCAGGTTGAAGCCGGCACAGTCCCAATATGCTGGCTGCCCTGGTGGCGGAGGCCGGATTCATCATGGGAACAGGAGATGACATGGAAAAAATGGGAAACATCAAGGTGTTGTTTATCGCGGGCTTTGGTCCGATCGTCCGTGAGGCTGGTGCAAGCCGCAAGCTGTATAGCGAGATCCTCGGTATTGGCTTCAAAGAAGAGCATGACGGTTATCTTCATACCGAGACTTTGAAAGGCGCAAAGGCTTTTGCTCTGTGGCCGCTTTCTCAAGCCGCACAGTCGTGCTTTGGTAAGGATTCCTGGCCCCACGAACTTCCTGCGCCACAGGCCTGGCTCGAGTTTGACGTCGACAATGTCGAAGAGGCGACTGAGAAGCTTGAATCGCAAGGGCATCGAATGCTCGTAAAGAACAAAAAAGAGCCGTGGGGCCAGACTGTCAGCCGTTTCATCACTCCAGAAGGACTGTTGGTCGGAATCACCGTCACTCCCTCCATGCGAGAAGAAAGATAGCGTCAGCTATGCCGGGCAGCCGAACGCTGGGGAATCGTGGTCAAACCGCCCTCGTGGCGATGGGGGTTGCACCGGGGGCACAGAGAGCAGATCGGCCCTTCGGCTGGTGTGGACTGTATCCGCGACTATTGCGGACGCCTCACGCAACAACTCCTGATTAAGTCATCGGTCCGGCCGGAACAGCTTCGGAATCAATCGACCGCGCGGTCAAACTCACGTTTATCCTGGAGGCGGAAGAGGCGATGACTGTCGATGCAATTACCGCGACTCTGCTCTTGTCCGTGCTGAATTCCGCGGAAGTTCGCAAACTCTTTACTACCATCGCCCGGAACCGCGTGGCCGACATGGCTCAACTGAAAGCCGTGAAGCCCGAGACCTCAAACGACCTGAGCGCGTTGATGGATGCCGATCTCATAGGAGCCGGGTCCACGGGTGGCAAATACTACATCACGGCGAAGGGCCTCAAGGTCGCGCGCGATCTCGAAAAGATCACTGCTTAGAAGTTATGGGGCGCGGCGCGCGCTGCGCCAAATCGGCTGATCTCACGCGTTCAACGCCGCCAGAACCCGCTTCGGCGTCAGCGGATACTCGCGCATCCGCCTGCCAGTGGCATCGAAGAAGGCATTCGCAATCGCCCCCGCGGCCGCCGCCATGACTTCCTCGCCCGCGCCCGAAGGCCGCTGATCGAGCCGCTGCACGACGACCGCCGTAATCTGCGGACACTCCGCGAAGCGCAGCATCGGATACGAGCTCCAGTCGAGGCTGGTAACGCCTCGCGCGTTGAAGGTGACCTCCTCGTAAAGCATCCTGCTGCACGTCTGCACGAGTTGTCCGCTGATCTGATTTTCGACGAAGGCCGGATTCACCGTGAGGCCTGCATCGATCGCGCCATACATGTGCTTCACGACGATCTTGCCGGTCTGCTTGTTCACTTCGATGTCGGCGACCGCGCCGCCGTAAGACACAAGATGCGTCCCGAGGCCGACGCCACGGCCAGTGACGACCGTGCCGGACTGCTTGCCTGATGCCGCACGCCGCGGCATCCAGTTGGCCGCTTTGGTGGCGGCGTCGAGAACACCCATCCAGCGCGGGTCGGTGATGTTGCGCCGGCGGAACTCGACCGGGTCGATCGCAAGCAGGTAAGCGAGCTGATCGATCGTCTGCTCGGAAGCGAACGAAACCGAGAGATCGAGCGGCGAGCGCAGCCACGCGCCTTTAAGGAGATTAGTACCGGGCAGCGTGTGGTTCGTGATGCGCAAATTGGGCGTGGCGTAAACGTTGCCGACGTTCGCGGCGCTGACCCCCTGCGCGGTCGAAGTCGGCCATTCGGCGGCGGCCCGTCCGGTGGCCAGTTGTTCGGAGGTTTCAACCAGACTCCAGTTATGCTGCCAGCCGTCATATTCGTAGGCGACTATCTTGCCATTGGCGTCGGCCGCCGCACGAACTTCGCCGAGGTGCGGCGGCCCGTAGTTGTCCCACCCGTGCTCGTCCCAGCGCATGAACTGCAGGCGCACCGGCTTGCCGGCGCCCTGCGAGAGAATCGCGGCGGCCTGCGCGGCATCGTCGTAGCAACTGTGGCCGTAAGTGCCTGACCCCTCGTAATACTGGACGCGCACTTTCTCGAGCGGCAGGTTCAGGATGCGCGCGAGGTTGGTGCGGGTGGCGTACACATCCTGCGTCGAGCACTTCACGAGCGCGGAAGTGGGCGTGACGTCGGCCAGCGCGCAGTTCGGGCCGAAGGGAGCGTGCGCCTGATACGGCCCGAAATACTTCTCAGACACCGCACGCGCGCCTATCGCGAACCCAGCGTCGACATCGCCCCGCTCGAGGATCACCTTATCGTTCGTCTTCGCCGTGTGCATTGCGCCGTACAGGCCGTCGCTGCCCGGAAGGCTGGCCTCTGTCGCCCAGTCCACCATCAGGTCGCGGGCGGCGCGCACGGCGTCCCATTCGCTGGGCGCCACAACACCGATGAAATCGCCTTTGCGAATTACACGCGCTCCGGGGATGCTCTTGATCGAGCTCTCGTCGAGGCTGACGATCCTGGCCCCTGTGTTGTACGCGCCCTGACCGCGTGGACGCACCACGCGCCCGTGCAGCATGCCGGGCACGCGCTGGTGCTGCATGTATGAATACTTGCCGCTGACTTTATCCGGAATATCGTTGCGCGTAACGCGCGTGCCGACGATTTTGAATTCCGCGGGCGTCTTCACGGGCGCGGTGCCGGTGAACGCAAGGTGAAACGGCTTGTCTCCGACGAGCGCGCCATAGGTGACCGATCGCGACGGATTGTTCTTCACCGAGACGACGCCTTTGACAACGGTGAGCTGGTCAGCGGGCGCGTTGAGGTTCTTCGACGCCATCTGCAGCAACGCCTGTCGCGCTTCCGCGGCGGCAGTGCGAACCTGCGGACCGCCGCGCTGTATCGAAGCGCTCGAGTAAGTGCCGCCCTGATTCGGCGTGATGCTGGTGTCGAGCCGGACCGTTTTCAGCTGGCTCATGTCCAGATCGAGCTCTTCGGCCGCGACCTGCAGGAGCGCGGTCGAGTTGCCCTGGCCGAGTTCGGCGAATCCCATGAAGATTGTCGCGGTGTTGTCGGCGTGGATTGCGAGCCAGGTATCTATCTGCTTCGCGTCGGGCGGCCCTGGAACCGGCGGCCGCGATACCGAATCGAGATGGCTTTGGCCGGGGAGCGGTTCCGAAAGACAAAATCCGACGATGAGGGCCCCGCCGGATTTCAGAAAGTCGCGGCGCGCCAGGCTCATCGGCCGGTCTCCGGAATCATGGCCGCAGCCGCCCGCTGGATAGCCTTGAGAACCCGCGGATACGTGCCGCAACGGCAAAGATGACCATTCATGGCTTCACGGATCTGGGCTTCGTCCGGCTGCGGATTTTTCGAGAGAAACTCGGATGCCTTTATGATCATGCCGTTGAAACAGTAACCGCACTGCACGGCCTGTTCATCGATCATCGCCTGTTGGACCGGGTGAAGCTCCGGCGCCTTTGCCAGCTTTTTCTGCGCGGCGTACCAGGCAGGCAAGCCCTCCAGCGTAGTGACGGATTTGCTTCCCACGGCGGAGACCGGCGTCACGCAGGACCGGATTTCCGCGCCGTCCAGGAGGACCGAGCAGGAGCCGCACTGTGCCAGCCCGCAGCCGAAGCGAGGGCCCTGCAGCTCAAGATCGTTGGCCAGCACGTACAGCAGAGGTGTGTCGGGCTCGGCGGTTACGGTGCGAGTCTGCCCGTTGACATTGATTTGTATCGCTGTCGCCATTCCCCTACGTGATCCCCAGCGTAACAGGTCAGCAGCCTGGAGCACCGCTTAAGTGGCGGGCGCGGCTCAGTAAATTCAACGTCTTACCCAGCCGCGACGGCAACCGAGCGGTTCCTGATCGGCGTCACTTCCGATGCAACGCTTCGAGTTCTTCGAGGGTCCGGGGCCAGTCGGCGCCCAGCAGGCGCGAGAGCCCGCGATCAGCGAGCACTTTTCCGCCCGTTTGGCAGCGCGCGCAATAATTCGTCTCGTTGTCCGCATAACGGATGCGCAGGATCTTCTCGCCGCAGACAGGGCAGGCAAGCCCGTACCGCCCGTGCGCCGCCATATCCGGACGGAACGCGGTAACCTTCTCCGGGAACCCGCCGCGGACTTCGGCGCGCAGGCGGTCGATCCAGAGCTGGAGCGTTTGTCGGGTAGCTGTAAAGAGACGCTCCCACTCCTCCGGTTTGAGCTTTTGCGTTTGGGCAAGCGGCGAGAGCCTGGCGGCGTGCAGGATCTCGTCCGAATACGCGTTGCCGATGCCGCTCACCGTGCGCGGATCGGTGAGCGCGCGCTTCAGCGTGTGGTTCTCCGCTGCCAGGGCCGCACGGAAAGAATCGAGCGTGGCGCTGAGAACGTCAATGCCGCCGGCATCGACCGATTCGAGACCCGCCTCGCCGGCGACTACATGCAGGGATGCCCGGCGTTTCGTGCCCGCTTCCGTGAGAGTCAATGAGCCTTCCGGAAAATCGAAGGCCGCGAGGTTCTGGCGCCCGCCGATTTTGGCGTTCTTCTCGCGCCAGTGCAGGCGGCCGGCAATCATCAGATGCAGTACGAGCCAGAGATCGCCATCGACACCAATCGCGATGCGTTTGCCGACGCGGCGCAGTTCGCGGACGGTGCGTCCTTCAACATCCACGACGGCCGGCGTGACCGTCCTCAACAGGAACGGACTCCCGATGCGCACGCGTTCCAGCGTCTGTCCGGCGACGTGCGGTTCGATGGCGTCGATGTAGGCGAGGATGTCCGGAAGTTCGGGCATTCTCCGTATTGTCGTTCAGCCGGGAGTTGGCGACAACAATCAAGGCCCTCCACTAAAATAGGGCATGGTTTCGAGGCTGCTGCTGGCCGCGCTGGTCGCGTCGTCCATGGTGTGGGCGCAGGCGCCCGCGGCCGATGTCGTCGTGTTCAATAATGGCGAGCGCGTCATGGGTAAACTCCTCCGCTCGAACGGTAGCTCAGTAACATTCCACAGCGACACGCTCGGTGACATCACTTTCGACTGGAGCAAGGTCAAAGAGCTCGACTCGTCGCAATCTTTCGCCGTGCTTCCGAAAAACGTGCATCTGACGAAGCACGCCGACACGTCCGCCATTCCTGAAGGCAAGATCGCCGTCGCCGACCAAAAAATCACCGTGACTCCCGCCGCAGGCCAACCAAAAACCGTCGCCGTCGCCGATGCCGATCATCTGGTCGACAAGGCCGGCTTCGATAACGAAGTCGAACACAATCCGCGCTTCTTTGCGGACTGGGGCGGCACGATCACCGCCGGCGCCAGCCTGGTCGAGGCGACGCAGCAGAGCCGGAGCTTCAACACCGCGATCAATCTCGTCCGCCTTGTGCCGGATGTGGACTGGCTGCGCCGCCGCAACCGCACGATCGTTGACTTCAACGCCGCATACGGGACCCTGAAGCAACCCGCCACGCCGACTGTGAAGACGCAAATTCTCCACGCCGACATCGAGCGCGATGAGTACCTCTCGCCTGCGTTCTTCGCGTTCGCCGAGGCGGCGTTCGATCACAACTTCTCACAGGGCCTGGACCTTCAACAAGCCTTCGGCGGCGGACTCGGCTGGAGCGCCATCAAACGCGCCAACGAAAGTCTCGACCTGAAGGCGGGCATCACTTACGTGCGCCAGAGCTTCGCGGCCGCCGCCGCGGAGCAGGATCTTCTCGGGTCCGTATTCGAAGAGGATTTCTCGCGCGGCCTGCGGCGCGGCATCAAGTTCAACCAGCAGTTGATCGTGACTCCCGCGTGGAACAACACCGACGCCGTATCGGCAATCGGCAATGCGCTGCTTACCGTCCCGGTTTATAAGCGTCTCAACTTTTCATTGGGAACGATCGATAATTACCTGCACGATCCACCGCCTGGATTTAAGAAGAATTCGTTCCAGGCAACGATGGGCCTGACTTACGCGCTGCGGTGAGGCTTCTGGTACTTGGTTTTGGAAGCTCGCGTTACCGCTCGGTAAGTCTTTCTGAACCGCGCGCGTTAGCAAGCGGCAACTTGCGCCGGTCGCACGCGAAGTTTTGCAAGTTTAGTACTACCCTCCAGCCTTTTTCCCCGCCCGCACCAACTGATCGATATTTACGAAGTCCGTCGGATAATCGCCCGTGTAACACGCGTAGCAATACTGACCGCGCTCGTCGGCGACTGACTCCCGCAGTCCACTCATCGAAAGATACGCCAGCGAGTCGGCCTCGATGAACCGGCGAATCTCGTCGATCGAATTGTTCGCCGCGATCAGCTCGCTCTTGTTGGGCGTATCGACGCCGTAAAAGCACGGCGAGATCGTGGGCGGGCACGAGATTCGCATGTGCACCTCGCGCGCCCCCGCCTGCCGCACCATCCGCACAATCTTGCGGCTCGTAGTTCCGCGCACGATCGAGTCGTCGACCAGCACGACACTCTTGCCGTCGAGCAAACTCCGCACCGCGTTGAGCTTTAGCTTCACGCCGAAATCGCGAATGGCCTGCGACGGCTCGATGAAGGTGCGGCCCACATAGTGATTGCGGATCAGCGCCTGCCGGTAAGGCAGCCCCGATTCGGCTGAGTATCCGAGCGCCGCCGCATTCCCGGAGTCGGGAACCGGCACCACAATATCGGCGTCGGCCGGAGCCTCACGCGCCAGCAGCATGCCGAGCGTCTCGCGCGACTGCTGCACCGGACGCCCGAACACGATCGAATCCGGGCGCGAAAAATAGACGTGCTCGAAGACGCACTGCGAAAGCCGCCTGTGCGGCGCATAGCGCTCGCGCGTGACGCCTTCCGGGCCGACGATCACCATCTCGCCCGGCTGCACATCGCCCATGTAGACGGCGTTGATCAGATCGAACGCGCACGTTTCGGACGCGAACACGTGGGCCGGCGTCCCGCCGCTGAACTCAAGCTGCCCCATCGCGAGCGGACGGAAGCCCTGCGGGTCGCGCGCCACGATAATGCGGTCCTGCGCGAGAAACACGAGCGAGAACGCCCCTTCAAGCTGCAGCAGCGCGTCCCGCAGTGCGCCCGCCAGCGTGCGCTCACGCGAATGCGCGACCAGGTGCAGGATCACCTCGGTGTCGCTCGATGCCTGAAAGATCGAGCCGCGCGCCTCGAGGTCGGCCCGCAGTTCGGCTGCATTCGTGATGTTGCCGTTGTGCGCGACCGCGATCCGGCCCTTGTTGCAGTGGACCGAAAACGGCTGCGCATTGCGCTCCACCGTATCGCCCGTTGTCGAATAGCGTGTGTGGCCGATCGCAAGCGAGCCCGGCAACTCCAGCAGCACCGGTTCGGTGAAGATATCCGCCACGTGCCCCATCGATTTTTTCGTGTGGATCTGTTCTCCGTCGCTGGTCGAGATGCCGGCGCTCTCCTGGCCGCGATGCTGCAGCGCGTAGAGCGATAAGTAGGCTAACTTCGACGCTTCGGGGTGCCCGTAAATGGCGGCGACACCGCACTCTTCGTGGAGCTTATCCAGCATGTGTATGAAGCACCTCAGGAAGGGCTGTTTCGAAGGACCGTTTCAGATCGGCGATGGTCATATCGATCCAGGTGGTTGAACCGCATCCGATCTGTAACCGCTCTTTCATTGTAACTCCGACACGCGGACAATCAACGTCAAAACGCAGTGCGAGTTCGTGAATTCTTTCCGGCTGGCGCGTTGTCACGAGGATGCGCGAGGGCGCTTCTCCATACAGCGCAAATTCGGCGCGCTCGCCGCTGTTCAGGGTGATGAGGGCACCCAGTTGCCGTGTGCAGCACTCGCTCAGAGCTACGGCCAGCCCGCCGTCGCTCAGGTCGTGTGCGGACTCCGCCAGCCCCTGCGCCAGGATTTCCCGAACGCAATCATGGACGCGCTTCTCGTACGTCATATCGAGCCGCGGCGGCAATCCCCAAAGTTGGTTCAGGACGACCTTTGCGTATTCCGAGCTGCCGAAGCCAACCGCGGAGTGTTCGCCGAGTCCGCCCAGCAGCAGCACGTCCGCGCCTTCACTTTGGAACGCGACCGGCGCCGGCAGCGCTGTCTTCATCAGGCCGATGATGCCGAGCACGGGCGTCGGATAAATCCCTTCGCCCAGAGTTTCGTTGTAGAGACTCACGTTGCCGCCTGTGATGGGCGCTTCGAAGAACGCGCACGCTTCGGCAATGCCCTCGATTGCTTCCACCAGTTGCGCCATGATCTCCGGCCGCTCGGGGTTACCGAAGTTCAGGTTGTTCGTCGCCGCCACCGGTACAGCGCCGGTCGTCGCCAGATTCCGGCAGCACTCCGCGACAGCCAGTTTCGCGCCTTCACGCGGGTCGAGATAGCAGTAGCGGCCGTTGCCGTCGAGCGACATTGCGATCGATGTGCCCGTTTCCTTCACGCGCACGACCGCGGCATCGGAGCCCGGACCCACCAGCGTGTTCGTACGCACCATATAGTCGTACTGTTCCCAGATCAAGCGCTTCGAGCAAAGGTCCGGCGATGAGACAAGCTTTAGTAAATCGCCGTTCAAAGTTTCGGATGCGGGGATGTGCGCGGGCGGGTCCATCGGCGCGCGCCGATGCGACTTGACGTTGTGCGGACGGTCGTAACGCGGCGCTTCATCCGCCAGTGCTGCATTCGGAATCTCCGCCATCAGCGCGCCGTGATGCCGGATGCGCAGCAGGCCGTCTGCTGTTACGACGCCGATGGTAACCGCGTCGAGACCCCACTTGCGAAAGACCTGAAAGACTTCGCCCTCGCGGCCCTTCTCAGCCACCAGCAGCATACGTTCCTGCGATTCGGAAAGCAGCATCTCATACGCTGTCATGCCGGACTCGCGCTGCGGAACCTTATCCAGATCGATATCGATGCCAACGCCCCCGCGGCTGCCCATCTCGCATGACGAAGACGTCAACCCAGCCGCGCCCATGTCCTGAATAGCGACAATCGCACCCGTCTTCATCGCCTCGATGCACGCTTCGAGCAGCAGCTTCTCGAGAAACGGATCGCCCACCTGCACATTCGGCCGCTTTTGCTTCGATTCTTCGGTAAACTCCGCGCTCGCCATCGATGCGCCGTGGATGCCGTCGCGCCCGGTCTTCGCGCCGACGTAGATTACGGGGTTGCCGATGCCCGACGCGCGTGCGTAAAAGATCTCGTCCTGTTTGCAAACGCCCAACGCGAATACGTTCACCAGCGGATTCGCCGAGTAGCACTCTTCGAACACGCACTCGCCGCCGACCGTCGGCACGCCGAAGCAGTTGCCGTAATGCGCGATGCCGCTGACCACGCCCGTAAGAATCCGCCGGTTGCGATCAGCCCTCGGCGAGTCCACGGGCGGACCGAAGCGCAGCGAATCCATCACCGCGATCGGACGCGCGCCCATCGTGAAGATGTCCCGCAGGATTCCGCCGACGCCCGTCGCCGCGCCCTGAAACGGCTCGATGTAGCTCGGATGGTTGTGCGACTCGATCTTGAACGCCACCACCCATCCGTCGCCAATTCCGATAATGCCTGCGTTCTCGCCCGGTCCCTGCACGACGTATTTGCCGGTGGTCGGCAGCTTCTTCAGGTGGATGCGCGAGCTCTTATACGAGCAGTGCTCGCTCCACATCACGCTGAAGACGCCAAGCTCGGTGTAGCTTGGCTCGCGGCCGAGAAGGCTGACGATTTTCTGATACTCGGTGGGCGTGAGCTGATGCTGCTCGATCAGCTCGGGTGTGATCGTCATCGCGTAAGCGCGGGGACAGCAGACAACATCGATTCGAGAATACCCAGGCCGTCTGTCGAGCCCATCAGCGGATCCGAGGCGCGCTCCGGATGCGGCATCATCCCCAGCACATTTCGCTCGCGGCTCAGGATGCCAGCGATGTCGCGCAGCGAGCCGTTCGGATTATCAAGGTAGCGAAACACCACGCGATCTTCGGCTTCGAGCTCGTCGAGGATGCCCTCGTCGGCGAAGTAGCGGCCTTCGCCGTGGCCGATGGGGATGCGCAGGATCTGGCCCTTCCGCAATTTTGAGGTAAAGGGCGAGTCGGCCGTCTCGGTGCGCAATCTCACTTCACGGCAAACGTAGGTGAGGCATGTGTTACGAAGCAGCGCGCCGGGCAGCATACCGGCCTCGACGAGAATCTGGAACCCATTGCAAAAACCCGCGACGAGTCCACCATCGGCCGCGAATTTCCTGACCGCGCTCATGACGGGCGAGAAGCGCGCGATCGCGCCGCAGCGCAGGTAATCGCCGTAGGAAAATCCGCCCGGAAGCACGATCGCGTCGAATCCCGCGAGATTCGTCGAGTCGTGCCACACGTACTCGGCACGCCCATGCAGATTCTCGTTGATTGCATACCACGCGTCGTGATCGCAATTGCTGCCAGGGAAGACGACAACGCCGACTTTCATGCTGGGAAGTTTCAGTTTAGCAGGCAAGGCCGCGGCGGCTGTGCGCCCTCCGTTTCAGCTCCGTTCAGCCACGCAGTTTGAACCGCCCCCGTGAGGGAGCGGCAACGACGTGATGAGGCGTCTTGCGTTCCTCGGCACTTAGACGCGGAGATATAGTGTGACCATGCTTCGGGCCATCACCTTCGTCGCCCTGCTGCCGGTTATTGCCGCAGCACAATTCAACGACAGTGGCCAACAAGTCGCCAAAGGCCTGCCCGCGCCGCGCACCGCCGATGGACATCCAGATTTCAGCGGTGTGTATCATGCGCCGGGGTACGGTCCTGGCGACCCGCCCATCCGCAACGGCGAGACCATCGCCCGGAACATCGCGCGCGATCTGAAGCCCGGGGACGGGCCCCTGCTGCCCTCCGCCGCCGCGCTCATGAAGCAGCGCAACGGTACCAACAGCAAAGACGATCCCGAGGGTCTCTGCCTGCCGATGGGGACGCCGCGCAAGGACCCGTATCCCTGGAAGCTCGTC
>DASZLP010000182.1:0-46248 GCA_035552355.1 Bryobacteraceae bacterium
GCCGCCCCAGGAAACGGAATCTTCCGGGACGATGTGATGCATCAGCGGGGGGTTGATGCCTTGTCTTTGCGCGGCGTGAAAAACGTCCAGGCCCTCCTTGCCGTGGGCGATCAGCCGCCCTTTGTGGATGGCGACCCACTCGCCCGTGTATGCCGCGCGATTCCGGTGCAACCATTCCAGATTGGCCGGGGCATCCTTCGCCAGCTCCAGTGACTTCAGATCCGGTCTTCCAGACCCATGCGTCGCGACGTGCTCCTCTTCGAGGAGATTCTTCATGGCTGTATTTACCAACTCGCTCGTGCTTGAATATTCCCCGTTTCGCACGCGGTCCAACACCATCTTCTCGACTTCAGGCTCCAGCGTGACATCCACGTGACCATTTTAAGGCCAGATTCTGGCTTCTGCGAAAACGCAAGGCATTGGCTCACCTCCAAGGCCACCCATGCGTTCGCCTCGGATGCGCTGTATGGATTTGCGCGTGAGACTGATTTTATCGGGAAATCCAGGTGGGCTCGGAGTCTCTAAATACCGCCCTTCTGATTCGTAGCCGTGCAGAGCCCCGCCCGACACGCAACAGCAGGTCGCGTGACAACGGCTTCAGCAACTCCGTTCCATAGGCCCTCGGTTCTCCGCTCTGTTCGTGTTCCACCAACGGCCGGCCGACCAGCCAATACGTCGCAGTGAGTATGGAATTGACCGAGCGGGCGACGGACTGGCGCCCCTCCCCGAGCAAGATGACGATCCTGACAGCAGTTCGGCGTAACTCTCCGTAGGGTCGATACTGCCAAATGGAAGTCAGGCAGCCTTACCGGAAATTCACGATACGAAAAGATCGCCGGCCGCCGACTCAATACCTGATATCCACGATCTGGCGCGATCGAAACGGCGATACGTCCTGCGTGAACCTCGCGGCTGTTCCCGCGAGCGCGGTGCGCGTCAGATCCGCGAATTCCTCCGGCGTATAAGCCCGGCGAATCGACTGCCGCCCGTCCACCGCCGCGTCGCGCCCGATCATCGGACAAATAAAAACACTGAAAAGCACAAACGGCAGCCGATGCCGTATCAGGTCGTGAAAAATAAATCGGCGGCACGACCGGCCGACGTTCCGAATCAGCTCGACATTCTGCTCCGGCGTGAGATGATGCGCCGTCAGGCAGCAGATCGCAACGTCCGCCTCGGGCAGCGGAGTAGTGACAGCGTCGGCTTCGATTATCGGCACGCGCGCCTTCTGCGGTGGCTTCGGGTCGACCCCCACTACCTCCACGCCGAGCCGCTGCCGCAGGTACTCAAGCAGCGCCCCACCGCCGCAGCCGATATCGATGATCCTGCGCACAGCGGCGTCCTGCCGGATGAGCCGCTCGATCGTCGGAAAGGTCCCGAGGCATTTGTTGACGAAGTCGAGATCGCGATGGAAGCGGTCTAGCACCGGCCCCCGCACGTCCGGCGAATCCATTAACTCGAGCTCAAGCGACCGAATCACTTGCCGCGCGCAAGGCCGAGTGCGCGGATGCGTTTGTGGAGATTCGTCCGCTCCATGCCCAGCGCGCGCGCCGCGCTCGAAACGTTCCAGCCCGATTCCTCCAGCGCGCGCAGCACGTGCTCCCGCTCGGCCGATTCGCGCGCCTCCTGCACGCTCGATCTTGCCCCGTTCTCGCGCTGCGGCATGCGCAGCTCGAGCGGTATGGCGGCAGGACGCAGCGTCTCGTCAGGCGAAAGAATGGCCATGCGCTCGACCGCGTTCCGCAACTCGCGCGCGTTGCCCGGCCATTTGCCGGATTCGAACGCGTCCCACACAGCCGGATCGAAGCTCTTCCTGCGGAAGCCGTTGCGTGCGCAGAAGTCGTCGAGAAAATACTCAGCCATGGGCCGGATATCCTGCGGACGCTCGCGCAGCGCGGGCACGCGGATGGGTACGACGCTGACGCGATAGTAAAGATCCTCGCGGAATTTCCCCTGGGACACGAGGGCGGAGAGATCGCGATTGGTCGCCGAGACCACACGCACCGTCACCCGGATCACCTGCTCGCCGCCGACGCGATGGAATTCGCCCTCCTGCAGCACGCGCAGCAGCTTGGCCTGGGAGTTCGCGTGCAGGTCGCCGATCTCGTCGAGGAAGAGCGTGCCGCCGTCGGCCAGCTCGAATTTGCCGCGGCGCATCGAAGTCGCGCCCGTGAACGACCCTTTCTCGTGGCCGAAGAGCTCGCTTTCGATCAGTTCGCCGGGAATCGCCGCGCAGTTGACCTTGACGAACGGTCCGGAAGCGAACGGGCTGGCGCCATGAATGTGCGCCGCGAGCAATTCCTTCCCAGTGCCCGATTCGCCCACCAGCAACACTCGCGCATCCGAGCGCGCGGCCATGCCGGCCTGCTCGATGGCGCGCGTAAATGCCGGGCTGGTTCCGATCATCTTCGAGCCGGCGCCCACCACCTCGCGCAGCCGCCGGTTCTCCTGCTTCAGGGTGCCCTGTTCGAGCGCGTTCTTGACGGCGAGCATGACGCGGTCGCGCCCGAGAGGCTTTTCGAGGAAATCGAACGCACCCGCGCGCGTGGCCTCGACAGCATCGGCGATGGTCGCATGGCCGGAGATCATAACCACGGGCGCCGTGACATCACCGTACTGCAGCTCGCGCAGCAGATCGATGCCGCTGGCGTCGGGCAGCCGAACGTCCATGAGGAACAGGTCGATGCGGGTCTTATCCGGAAACGCGCGCATTTCCGCCGCCGAGTTGACGGCGTTCACCTGATAGCCCTCGCGCTCGAGGATCATGCGCAACGAGCGGCCGATGTTCTCTTCGTCGTCGATGACGAGAATGCGCCGAGCAGCCATGCGACTATGCTTGCCGACCACCTGCCGGGAGCAGAACGCGGAATCCCGCCCCGCCCAGCTCTCCGGCTATCAGCAGGATGTCGCCGCCAGTCAGGAGCGCGCTCTTGCGGGCGATGGAGAGCCCCAGGCCCATACCGCGCTTCTTAAAAGAAATCGTCGGCTGGAAGAGCGACTTACGCGCGAGCTCGCTCAGTCCCGGACCCGAGTCATGCACTTCGATCGCGATGCGGTCCTCGATCGGACGCACGCGCGCCAGAATCTGGCCGCCTTCTCCGGCCGCTTCGGCGGCATTCTCCAGCAGATTTACGAGTATCCCCTTCACCAGATCCTGATCGGCGAGCGCGGAGGGCGTGTTGGCCGCCGCTTCCACAGCGTAGCGAATCTCCGGATGCGCGGACTTCAGGAACGCGATGCGCTCTTCCACGATGGCGTGCACGTCGATGCGCTCGGGGCATATCGGCGGTTCGGACGAGAACTCCGAAAACGCCCTGATACGGCGCTCCAGCGATTCGATTTCGTCGACAACGATAGCGGCGGCCTGTTCCAGAAACGCGCGGTCGGGATTGTGGGCGCGCGCGACCATTTCTTCGACGGTCAGACGGATCGGCGTCAGCGAATTCTTGACCTCATGGGCGGTCTTGCGCGCCAGCACCTGCCAGCTCGCAAGCTGCGTAAGGGATACAAGGCGGTCGCGGCTCTGCTCCAGTTGCGCGGCCGTGCGATTGAAGGCCAGCGTGGCGAGCCCGATCTCATCAGTGCGTTCGTTCGGCACGCGGATCCGGAAGTCGCCATCCGCAAGCGCTTTCAACGCGCCGGTCAGATTCACGATCGGGCGGCTGAAGCGCGTCGCGACCAGCCATACGAGAAGCAGCGCCAGCAGCCAGATGCCGCCGGCCAGGAGCGTCCACGCAGGAAACGATCCCCGCCGGACGATCCCGAGTGCGTTCACCGACCGCTTCGCCGCGGAGATCTGACGCGAGAGATCCTGCATCCGGACATCGAGCGGCCGCTCCCATGCCGTGACGCCATGGGCGGTGCGCGCGATGTAAACCAACTGGCCGCCGCCCTCGCCTCTGAGCGCGAACCCCTCGGCGTCGTCGCTCGAGAGCAGATCGCCCGCGTTGGGCACCGGTACCGGAGCGAGCCGGCCCGCCAGAGCGTCGGATTTCAGACGGTCGCACGCCTGTTGGTAATATTCGCGGCCGGTCCTTTCAAGGGATGCCGAAAGTTGGGCAAGCTGGTCCGCCGGCGACAAGCGCAGGCTCTGGTTGAGCAGCAGTGTGGTGAGCCACACAGTCGCGCTCAGCGGGATCAGGGTCGCGGCAATGAAGACCAGCGCGAGCCGCGTTCGCAGACTCACCCGCGGACCGCCCGGACTTCGGATTTCTTCAGATCCGCCAGCCGGAACGGACCGGCATTATAGAGCCGGCGCTCCTCCGGGCTGCGCGGGGGCCGGCCGAGGTATTCGACGAGGCGGGTCAGGTTGATGCCAGGATCGCCGATGACTCCAAGCTGATCCTTTGGATCTTCGGCGCGCCATTCGAGCTGCACGTAGAACGGCTTGTCCGGAGGCAGCAGGCCACGGTCGATGACGAGGTTATCGAGGCACCAGTTTTCGGCGGCCTGCTCGGTCAGATGCGCTATCGGCCGTTTGTTTTCCGGAGACTGGAATTTGGTCACCGAAAAGCGCTCTTCCCAGATGTCGTAGCTCATTGCGAACCGGGCCACGGCCTGCGTGACGGAATTCAGCGAATTCGGCGACAGCGTGATGCTGATCTTGCCGATGAAAGCCACCGACGCGCCGTCCTTGAGGCGGTCAAGCGGTTTGCCTTTCAGAAAATCGACATGCGGCAGCGAGACCCGAAGATAGTCCCCATCCAGATGCACGGCGAGGCTGTCCGCCGCGCCCAAAGGGACGCCGCCGGCGAGCAGGACCACCGTCAGGAGCCTCCGCGTCAATAGTTCATCCCCGCCATGAAAACAGCCTCCAATCTGCCGCTGCGCACAGGAAACGCCATCGACATTACAAAAATGCCCTGTTTGTATCCGACGCCGAGAGAGTGCCGGAGGGTTGCAGGCCGATCAGACTGCCAGAGCGCGCCGGCGTCATAGAATCCTTCGACGGTCCGGGCGCCGAAACGGTAGCCGTACGTCACCTCATTATGTGCGACGCGGCTGCCCCCGAGCGGGTCGATTTCGTACCGGTCCCAACCGCGCAGTGTGGAACTGCTGCCCAGAACGAAGCGGTCGAAAAAGGGCGCCTCGCCCGTGATCGAGCCGCCGGTGAACTCGTCGGAAAAGGTCTGGCGGCCGGCTTTCGCTTCATAGCGGGCCGTGATCAGGTGCCGGGCGTAAGCGTAAGTCGAACCGAGCGCATGGGTCGCAACGCGCAAACTATACTTTCCGTCGATCTGCTGCTGCACCGTGTCGCCCTCAATTCTATGCCCGTAGTGGACGTCGAGGGTTGCAGCGTTCGTCGCTTGGCTGCCTACGGCGGGAGATTCGGATGCCGTCTGGGTGAAACTCGCTCCCACAGACACTGTCAGCGGACGCGCGACGGCGAACGTGATCTCCGGAGCCACGTTCCAGCGGGAACGGTAGAGATCCAGATCGCTCCCGGCGAGCGCGTTGCGGGTCTCCTGATTCCACTGCTCGTGATAATCCTCGAGGGTCACGCCGGCGCGGATCTTTTCGGAGCCGAGCGGCGCGCTGTCATAACGAGCCGCAATTCCGGTGAAGCGCTCGGTGAGATCGTCGCCATTGCTGACGACACCGATTTTTAGATCGTTCTGGCGGAAGCGGGTGGAGGCGTCGAGTTCACCCGTCCAGCCCTGCTTCGAGTGATAAAGGAACCTGGGCAGCGAGATGTCGAAGAACAGATCGCGGCGGACGACTTCGAAGTTCACGCGGATGCGGCCGGGGGCGCTGCCCCGCAGCAGGTGCTCGGAAACTGTGCGAAGGTGCAGCTCGCGACGAATCTGCGCCGAAAGATCGTCGAGCATCGCCACATCGCATTGGGCGCCGACGAGTCCCTGCAGGCGGCTGCGGAGAGTCTTCGGAAGACGGGAAGCGGGTAGTTGATCGAGTTCGATGCCCGCCAGCGACACGCTTTCAATTACGTAGCGCTGGTTGACGTTGGATTCTGCCGCCTGGCGGAGGAACGCCTCATCGGCGCGAAGGTGGGAACTGGAGATGGAGATAACGAGAAGCCCAAAGACGAGATACCGCATTGCGAACGGCATGGCACGCCGCCCACCTACAGGTAAATTACTGATAAATAAAGGGTCTCGCGCCGCTGTCTGTGGCGCGCCGGTCACAGGTGTGCAGAGTGTGGCGCCGGCAATCGTGCCGGCGCTTGCATTAAAGAACCTTGGCCAGTTCAGTGGCGAAGGCGCTTTTTGGTTCCTGCTCGCGCTTCTTCGCAGCGCCACCGCCGCCACCGCGGCGCTCTACAGGACGCCCGGCGCTGGTGCCGTTGGTGCGTGGTTCCGGCCGGGCTCCACTCGCGGGGCCAGCGGCCTTGGCCGCAGGCACCCCTTTCGAGGGCTGGGCTGGATTGGCTCGAAGAACCTTGTCTTCAAGCGGGGCTCGGTCGAACCGGCGGATGATCGCCTGCATTTCATCTCCAGTAGGCGCTTCGATGAACGCGAAACCTTTCGATTCCTGCGTTTCATGATTCCGGATGACCTTGACAGAATCCGCGACGAGGTCTTCCGCCGCGAGCCATTGTTTAATGTCGTCGGCAGTGACCCAGATAGGTAGATTACCCAGAAAGACGGTAAAGCTCATTCAGTAGTTAAGTTAACTCCGTGGTTGGAAATTTGTGGCAGTGGAGAGGGGGGAAAATCCGATCTACTCGCCTGCCTGATGATAACAGACCGTTTTTCGCGGTGCAATGTTACTCTACTTTGATTCTGTTACGTGGAAAAACGTCGCAGATTTCGGCTTTGTTTCGACTTTTGAAGTAGCCGACCCGCGGGCGCTCCCACCAGCCGCTCTCGCCACGCCCTGTCCCGGCTTTCCGCGGATGGCGAAAATATGCCACGACGCCGGGACGTATCGTTGCAGCGTCACACGTTGCGATACTGGTGTGTCGTGACGCCATCGATCGTTCGCCTGTGACGTTCCGTCTGCATGTGACGTTCCGTCGCCTGCTCGCAGAGTTCGAGCCCTGAGATAAAATCGCAGAACGTTAAAGGAAAACAACCATGTCAATCCGCATCAACGATGAAGCTCCGAACTTCAACGCCGAGACGACGAAGGGACCGATCAATTTTCACGAATGGATCGGCAACGGCTGGGCGATTCTTTTTTCTCATCCCAAAGACTTTACGCCGGTCTGCACGACCGAGCTCGGATATATGGCCCGCCTCGAGCCTGAGTTTGCCAAACGCAACACGAAGATCATCGGGCTCAGCGTGGATCCGGTGTCGAGCCACGGCAAATGGGCGGTGGACATCGAAGAGACGCAGGGCGCCAAGGTGACCTATCCGATGATTGGCGATCCGAAACTCGAGGTCGCGAAGCTTTACGATATGCTGCCCGCCGACGCGGGGACGACTTCCGAAGGCCGGACTCCGGCGACAAATGCCACCGTGCGTACGGTATTTGTGATCGGGCCCGACAAAAAAGTCAAGCTGACTCTCAGCTATCCAATGGGCACGGGTCGGAACTTCGACGAAGTGTTGCGGGTTCTCGATTCGATTCAGCTTACGGCGAAGCATCCGGTTTCGACGCCGGTGAACTGGAAACCTGGCGACGACGTCATCATCGCGGGCTCGGTGTCGGACGAAGACGCGAAGACTAAGTTCCCCGCAGGGTGGAAGGCGCCGAAACCTTACCTCCGGATTACTCCGCAACCAAAATAAGTAGAACAGGCTTTAGCCTGTTGCCTGAGGTCTTGAAAAAACAGGCTGAAGCCTGTTCTACCATCGTCGCTTGCGTGCTGTTTCCTGCAGACTCTGGGTGCGCATCCGCACTTCGGCTCATTTCGTGCCCCTCCTCAGTCTGAGGGGAGGCCCAGATGCAATTCATGATGGCGTGGATCGCCGGTATTCTTGAGATTCTCGTGCCGGGACGCAGCAGATTCAGCCGGGCCACGGATGAGACGGCGGCCTCTTCGCCTGATTATCGCAAGCCCGCGGTATTCTGAACAGCGCGACGGCTTTGAATCCTGCATGCAGTATAGAGTCGAAGATTACGACGCGAGTTTCTCTCCCAACATTTCCTTGACGACGAAGCCGATCCGCATGTACTCGTCAAGATTGGGCGGCTTGGTAATGTAGCGGGCGATGTGGAAGGCTTCGATCCGCGCCCGTTCGCGTGGCGAGGAAGAGGAACTGAGCACGGCGACAGCCACGTCTGCAAATTTCCGGCTCGCCCGCATTGCTTCCAGAATCTCGATGCCGTCGTAGCGAGGCAGGTTCAGATCGAGGATGGCGAGATCGGGCGGCGTGCTGTTCGCATAGACTCCCCGCTGCTCGAAGAAAGCCAGGGCGTCTCCGCCGTTGTCGATGACGGTCAGCTCGCAGTCCACCCCCGCCCCACCGAGCGCATATCGCAGGAGCTCGACATCGGCCGGGTTATCTTCCACGACAAGAACATGCGCCTTTCCATTCGCCGCCGTCATTCTTGCTCCTGTTCGGGTCGTATTCGAGTCCCGCCTGCAGCGTTTGCCGCGGGGCAGATCGCGCCGGGAAGCGTGAAAAGAAACGTCGATGCACGCCCCGGCGCTGACTCCACCCAGATTTTCCCACCGTAGCGTTCGACTACACGCTGGCAGATCGCAAGGCCGATGCCGGTGCCGGGAATAGTTTTTCCATGCAGCCTTTTGAAAGCCACAAAAATCTTTTCGCGGTACTCCGGCTCAATCCCGATACCGTTGTCCTCCACGGCAAATCGGGTGTCGGCGCCGGATCCCGAGGCGGAGACCCCGATGACAGGCGCTTTGGAACCGCGATATTTGATGGCGTTGCCGATGAGATTCTGGAACAGCGGTATGAGATGCGCGCTGTGCGCTTCCACTGCCGGAAGATCCCCCACCGAGATTTCAGCGTGGCTGTCGGCGATCGCGACCTTCAGGTTTTCGAGAACCATGCGCAGGATGGCATTCAGGTCGACGTTCCCGGCCGGCTGTTCCGAGCGCGCTCCGAGCTCCGTGTAGGCGAGAAGATCGGCGAGAAGATTGCGCATGCGCTGTGTGCCGCCGATGATGTTGTCGACGAATACTTCGCCCTGACTGTCGAGCGTGCCCGCATAGGTCTTGACGAGGAGTTCCGAGTAGACGGTGATCATGCGCAGGGGCTCCTGCAAATCGTGGCTGGCCACAAAGGCGAAGCGTTCGAGATCCTCATTCGAACGCTTCAGATCTTCGTTCGATTGCCTGAGATCGGCGTTGAGTTTCGCGAGCCGCTCGGCGGCCTCGACCTGATCCGTGATATCGCGCGCGATCTTCGACGCGCCCACCACACGGCCGAGCGCATCGTACAGAGGCGAGACCGTCAGGGCAACGTTGATAATTCTGCCGTCTTTCCTGCGTCGCACGGTGTGGAAGCTCTCGATCTTCTCGCCGCCGCGGATGCGCGCGAGAATGCGCGGCATCTCATCCTCGTGGCCAGGCGCGGCGATCGTCCAAATCGGCCGGCCGATCATTTCGGCGGCGGAATATCCGAACATGTGCTCAGCACCGGGATTCCAGCTTTTGATGATTCCATTCAGGTCCTTGGCAATGATGGCGTCGGCCGAAGACTGGACTATCGACGCCAGCATACGGCTCGTTTCATCGGCGCGGCGGCGGGCGGTGACGTCGCGGAATACGAGCACGGTCCCTTGTGCCGGTTCGCCTTCGCGGCGGATCGGCGCTCCGCTGTCGTCGATCGGAATCTCCGTTCCGTCGCGCGCTATGAGGATTGTATGGTTCGCCATTCCGACGACGGCACCCTCACGCAGGACTTTGGCGACCGGGCTCTCCACCTTCTCCCGCGTGTATTCGTTTACGATGTGAAACACCTCATCGAGACGCCTGCCCCTGATGTCCGGCTCGGACCAGCGCAGCAGACCGAGAGCGACGCGATTGGCGAAGGAAATCCGGCCATCGATGTCCGTCGAAATGACGGCGTCGCCGATGCTGGCGAGAGTCGTTTCGAGCGAATCGCGCGCACTCTGCGCGCCCCGGAGCGCGGCTTCGCGCGAGAGCAGAACGGTCTTCAGTTCGTCGTCCCTCGATTGAATTCCGGACAACATTTCGTTGAAGGCGTCCACCAGCAGACCCAGCTCATCGCTCGCGAACTTCCGGACCCGGATACCATAGTCGCGGGTGCGGGATACGGAGAGAGCGGCGCCCGCAAGCTGCGACACCGGTGTGGCGATCGAGGCGCGCAGACGCGAAGAAACGAAAAAGACGATGATGGCCGAAGCGACCAGTATCGCGAGGACCAGCCCGCCGTAGAGGTTGCGCCGCTCGGCCATTTCGCCCAGATCGTAGACGAGCACGAGGGTTCCGACGCGCCGGCCGGTCAGCACGATCGCCCGCGACGCAGTCAGGTCATGGCGCGTAAAGCGGACCCCATCGGCGGCGGCAGGCGGTGGACAGGCGGGGCTCGCGCTGCCGCGCGCGTAGCCGGCGAAGGGAGTGCCGTCCACACGATAAATGCACGCCGAAACGATATGCGTGCGCGCCCGCAGAGCGGCGAGAGTCTCGGACGCGGCATTGGGGTCGTCAAACGAAATCGCGGCGGTGCTGTTATCCGCAACGATACGCACCAGCGTCGAAATGTCCCGCTGCAGGTAGCCGCGAAACAGAATCGAATCCAGGCCCACGATACTGATGCCGGAAAGAAGCAGTGCCGTTCCAATGGTCACCGTGAAGGTGGCCACCAGCTTTTGCTTGATCGGCAGATCGCGGAAAGCGCGCATGTTATTTTTGGACCGACCTCGCGACGTTCAGGAGCCGGGAACTGATCCGGAGCCCTGCTTTCATCGCCGTGGCCTGGTTGACATCGAAGCGGACGCGGCGGTTCTCGATTACAAATGCAATCATCCCTCCATCCCGCAGAAAGCTCTCTCCTTCGCCGACCGTCAGGACCCCTGACGGCAGCGAGGCGAAGAGCGCGGGGAGATCGCGTTCGGTCCGGCTGACGTAGAGAACCTGACAGGATGGCGGCACGGGCCGGCGAATCCGCCGTACCGCCAGCTTATGGCCCTGCCGGCTCTCGCCCGCCACGACCTGATCGAGCGTTTCGCCGAACGGGTCATCGCCCAGAACGCAGATAGAGACCGTTGCATCGCCATTTTCAGTGGGCGGCCAATCGACGAACCGGGTGAAATTCAGCAGGAACGCCGCCTTCACCTGGTACTCGATCGGCGGCTCCGCGGCGTGCACCCGCGGCAGGCAAAGAAGGCAGGCCAGCAACAACAGCCTCTCGCAGACGGCGAGTACAGGCCGAAGGCCTGGTCCAGCACATCCAAATAAAGCGCCGGCACGGCGGGCGGGGGCGCCCGCGCCACGAGGTGCGTCCGGCTTCGTGCAAATGCTGGCTGTGGCGCCGACACTTTGTCCGCCGCGCCCGGCATCCCAGTCAGGGGTGCCGGCTCGGCAATCGTGCCGGCGCTTGTCAAGCGGGCACCTCTGAGAAATGTCGGCTGACTTCGGCAACAATGTCGCGAACACGCGCCGGACTGAGCGCCATCTTTTTTGGGGTCCGGACATAGGGCGCAGATCAGCGGGTAAATGTTATTCTCGCGCTCACGCTCCGGCGGATTCCAACGATCGTGTCGGGGTCACCCGCAAACTCGGCGTGTGAAGGCTGAAAAAGATTGCGGGCGTCGAGCGAAAGCTCGACGTTGCGATGCACCCGCCATGCCACTCGCGCGTCACCCGTCGAATACGCGGGGACGAGTTGCGGCGCCGTCAGAAGACTCACGTACCGGTATGTGAGGTCAAGTGAGACGGTCTTCGTGAAATCGATGCTGGCTTCGACAAGCACCTGATGCCTCGGACTGGCCCCATTGATGCCCGGCGCGCTGCCGATATCGATGGAACCGGGAGCCTTCCTGATATTCATCATCAGATACGACCAGGAGCCGTGCAGCCGCAGGAAACCCGCGGGACGCCATTCGGGCGCCACTTCGAATCCTTTGGTCGAGCCCTCGAGTCCGTTGCCGAACTGCGCGGGCAGCAGCAAGTGCGCCGGCGCGGGATTTGTTTCAAGAAAAACGGGGCCGGTGAACTCCTCGGAGAAAAGATTGTGATAGCGGTTGTAGAACGTCGCGATGTCGAGATACGCCTTCGATCCGATCAGGCGCCGGTAGCCCAGCTCGGTGCCATTGAGGAACTCGGGGCGGAAGGCCTCATTCGCGTTGAAGCGCGCGAAGAAGGGCGTGCCGTCGGGCGCGTTCCCGATGTAGCCGGAAAGATTGAAGTCCTCCTCGGCGTCGGAAGGCGTGCGCACCGCGTGAGTGAATGCAGCCCACACGGTTTGTGTCCGGCCGAGGGTCCATTGCAGACGCGCACTGGGTTCGGCCGCGAAATCGGTGAAGTTCGTGTGCAGCAGCTTGGTGCCGAGCGTCAGGGTCAGACGTTGATCCACCAGCATGATTTCGTCCTGCAAAAAGGCGGTGTAGAGATCGTCGGTCCGGGATGCGGGGACGAACTGAAGGCCGGAGACGACCTCCAGATCGTCGGCCAAACTCCAGCGTCCTCCCAATCCCCATGCGATCTGCTGGCGGCCGGGCAGCGCCAGATGCTGGATGAAATCGATATCGAACGTGTCTCGCAGTTCGCCGAAATTCGGCTCGTGGCGGTTTGTGCGGTCGTAATAACTCTGAAGCTCGATGTCGCCGCCGGAGTTCAGAGTTCGCTTCCAGCGGGCCATGAAGTTGCCGCCGGAGAGATGCTGGTTCGCATCCACGTCCTGCTGGAAAGGCGGCGTGTAGCTGACGGCCTGCACGCGCTCGCCCGCTTCCTCGCCATAGATGTCGCCCTGAAAATTGAAGACGTCTTTTGTGCGGCGGGTCCAGTCCATGCGGAAGCCGGCCTGCGACGCGCGCCAGTCGTCGAAGTTGCGTTGGTCGGGATGTTCCTCGGGGCCGCGCGTGAAAGCCTTGGTATAGACACGGTAATTGAAATCCTTACCGTTGCCGCCGCCGTAGCGGAAGTTGGCGAATCCCTGATCGTCACCGCTGCCGCCACCGGCTGAGACGAGCGTGCCGCGAGTGTCTTTCGTATCCTTCGTGATGATGTTGATGACGCCGTTGACCGCATTCGGACCCCAGATGGTGCCTCCCGGACCGCGGATGATTTCGATGCGGTCGATATCCTCCATTACCGTGTCCTGGACTTCCCAGTAAGTTCCCGCGAGAAGCGTGGTGTAGACGGTGCGACCGTCAATGAGGACGAGGACGCCGCGCGAAAACCGGCTGCCGAAGCCGCGAATGCCGATCGACCACTTGTTGCCGTCAATGCGCGCGACTTCCACGCCGGGCGCCAGACGAAGAGCTTCGGGGATGCTGGTGGCTCCGGAGCGCCGAATCTCGTCACTGGTAATGACGTATATCGCGACCGGTGTCTGAAAGGCCTGACGCGGCTCTTTCGAGGGCGAGGTCACATCGATCTGGGAGAGTTCTTCAACCGAGAGCCGCTTGAATTCGTCGGGGGTGGCGGGGGCGGATTGATCGCCCGGCAGAGCCGGAATCATACCCATCGCGATCAGGAGCGGGAGGTACCGCGGAAAGCGCTTCACGGTCTCGAGCATTACGCCGATGGGTTGTTATGCGTGCTCAACAAAACAATTGTAACGGTGTAATTCGACGGCACCGGGCTAACGCGGTGCGGTTTCGCACCCTATCGGGCCGATGCCACTTCACACGTGTAATAGCCGTCGCCCTTCGGAGCACCGACCATCACTTCCTGTAAAGAGAGCCAGCCCGCCCCGGCGAGCAGCGCGCCCACCGTCCAGACAGGATGACCGAAGAATGACGGCAACCAGACAACCGGCGACAATGCCAGCATCAGCCCGAACCGCTGACGCGCGTCGTTCCACACAAGAAACAGCGATACAAGGGCGAAGGAGCAATCCGCCAGAAAAACGTGCTTCGCAGTGACGATGCCCAGGATCAGGGCAACAGCCGCGGCGGTCTTCCAGTTCCTGATAAAAAAGGCCGCAGCGATGGCGCAAGCCATGATGCAGATCTCGATAGCTCCGCCGACTGGAAGTCCCGCCAGCACCGCGGGAATCGCCGGCATGTGAGTCAGCTTGGTTTGGCTGTCAGAGCGGGCGATGTAATTTACCGAGTAGGCGAACCCCGGAACCCATCGGGGTCCGGCCGTGAGGTAAGACGCCGCCAGCAGCGCCCCAAGCCCGAGGACGCCGCCGGCGCAGACACGCCACATCCGGTGGAAGACGAACACGAGCGCGAGAGGCCAGAACAGGTGTGGCTTCGCTGCACAGACCGACAGGCATAAACCGGCCCATATGGGCTCCTGTCGATCGATCAGCAGCATGCCGCCGCTGAGAGCCAGCGCGATCAGCGGAATATCCTGCGCTCCCAGAATTGCCACGGCTATTGGAAGTGTCCAGGCGAGCGCTCCGGCACAAGCTACCCCAGGGATCGACGGCCAGCACCGGGGAAGCAGAATCAATGACAGGACGCACAACACAAACCAGATGGCATGCGCGGTCTGAAAACGGAATGCGGCCAGCGGCGCGAACAGAGCCGCCTGCCAGGGCAGCCGGATGAATACCAGTTCATCGCTCACCCACCCGGTTATATTCGCTTCCACTTTTCGGAAAGCTTCGAGGTGATAGAGGTCCGGCGAGAACGCGAGTCTTCCGCCTGTATAAAAGGCCGCGAAATCGTTCCCGCCCCGGGCGGACCGGCCGAGGGCGACCGGGCCCAACAGCGCGGCATGAAAGGCAACGCCGGCCAGACAAACGAGAACTGTCTGGCAAGCCGCCTTCATTCTGCCCAGCATAGCGGCGAGTTTGTTCCCGGTCACCGATGCCTTTGGTTAGCTCGCCCCACAAGCGACTTGCCACGACCTGGCGGCGAACTCGGTTTTACAATAGTCAATGGAGGCTGTTTGCATTCGCACACCCACGGTGCGTCCGGCCGCATTCTTGGCTGGTCGCTGGCGGCGACGAGCGCGTTTGTCATCATTGAATTCGCAACGGGCCTGCGGGCGCACAGTCTGGCGCTGCTTTCGGACTCCGGACATAACGCCACCGACGCTCTCGCGTTGCTCCTGGCATGGTTCGCGGTTTATCTGCAGTCGAAGCCCGCGGACGAATCGCGCACGTTCGGGTATCATCGCGCGGGCGTACTCGCCGCTTTTATTAATGCGGTCGTCCTGATCGCGCTGACCGGATGGATGTTTTATGAGAGCGCGCTGCGGCTGCTCGCGCCCGCGCCCGTCAACGGGAGCGTGATGCTGTGGGTGGCGGCGGCGGGGATTCTGCTGAACGGCGGCATTATGCTCGGGTTGCGTCGCGGCGGGAACGATATCAATATCCGCGGCGCCTTCATGCACATGCTGGGGGACCTGGTGGGAGTGGCGGCAATCCTCGTGGGAGCGCTGGTAATCCGGTCGACGGGCTGGTTCGAAATCGATCCGGTGCTGTCGATTCTGATTTCACTGCTGATCGTGTGGACGGCCTGGGATATCACGCGCGAATCGCTCAATATTCTGCTCGAAGGCTTACCGCGAGGGATCGAGCTGAAGCAGGTGGTAGCGGCCATTCAGGACGTGGACGGCGTGCTCGATGTGCACGACCTGCACATCTGGAGTCTTGGATCCAATTCGCATGCGCTGAGCTGCCATGTCCTGATTGAAGACATGCCGCCATCGAAGAGCGATCACATCCTGCATCGGGTTAAGCACGTGCTCGGGGACCGCTTTCACGTGCACCATACGACGGTGCAGTTCGAGCATATGAGCTGCGCGATTTCGGGTACCGGGTGCGTGATTCCGGTGGACGCGGGGCACGTGCATCATCACGCGCATTAGCAAGCTACTGAAAAACGTTACTTGCCGCGACCGTCAGTAAGCGGCACGGCGAAGCCTTTTTCAGCAGCCTGTCAGGCCGGCTTTAGCGGAACGCGCTGTCCCCGTGGTGGTTGCGGAACTCCCGGTAATCGCGCATGCGGCGCAGATCGTCGGAGAGCGCGCCGCGGTCGCGCGGATCGAGCGAATTGGCTTCCACAACGCGCTGCAGACGGTTGATGGCTTCATCGAGCTCATGCCTTTCGTAACGCCCCTGATCGAAGCGGCTCTCGAAGTCGAATAATTCGCGGCGGGCCTCATCAAAACGTTTGCGGTCGGCGCGCGATGCATAGGGATAAGCGGCGGCACGATCCAGATCCATGCGGGCGCGGTCGAACACGCTGCGATCCTGCCGCGCGTAATCGCGGTCGCCATAAGGCCGGTCGTATTGCGCGAGTGCGGCCGGTGCTAAAAGGGCCGTTGCCAGAGAAAGACGAAGAAGCGTCCGGTTCATATCTCACCTCGGTCCGAAGGACGCGTTTTCCGGAAGAGCGTTCCGTCTTTTAATCCACACTTAATGGCGTGTGGCGGAAAAGTACCTGGCCGCCGCGAATCACGACACTCACGTCGTGATGGCCCACGCGCCGCGGCAGTTCACGATAGTCGGGCACCCCCATGACCAGCACGTCGGCGGACTTGCCCGGTTCGAGAGAGCCGGCGACCTGAGACAGGCGGAGCGAGCAGGCCGCGTTCCAGGTCATGGCGACAATCGCTTCCTCGGCCGTGAGGCCCAGATGATGGACCGCGAGATGGAGCAGGTACTGCGGGTTGATCGAGGATAGTCCCACAGCGCGATAACTGGAGGAGAGAGCGATCGCGCACCCTTCATCGATGGCGTTGCGGAGCGAGCGCGCGCCGCCCCCCGGACTGTCGAACGCCTCCGATGCGGGCACGACGCGAACGCAGCCGGCCGTCAGCAGCCGGCGAGCGTATTCGCGGACATTCGATTCGATCGGAGCGACGATTCCGATCGCGCCGGCCGTGAACGCGAGATCGAGGTGCGGTATCGCCGGAGCGCGCGGCGAACGCAGCCGAAGGGTGAATCCGAGACTCGCCGCGGAAACGGCGGCTTCATACAGCAGCGGGAATTCAAAAGAGCGCTCCGGCCCCTCCAGCGTCAATTCGACGACCGAACAGAGCTTGCGCTGCCGGATCGCGGGAAGCCATTTCGTGGAAAGCGTCTCGAGAGCCTCAGCCGGATGGGCCATGGCGGGGGCAGGGAATTGCGGAGAAAAGACGGAGCGAATGCGCAGGGGCCGCAGGCGCAAGCGCTGGTGAGTGCGGAGAACTTTGCGAATATTCGCGAGGTCCGATGCGGCGCGTGTGTGAGCTCCCACGGATAAAACTCCATAACGGGCATATTCCGACGAAGTGGCGGCCGCCTCTCCAACCACTCGCTTCCGCGACATCAGACGCACCGCGTTTTCAGGGCAAACAGGCATGACGAGCGCGACATCCGGATCGACGAAGGCGGGCATGACAACGCGGCCGGTGGCGTCGATCTCGCGCGCGTTCCTCGAGTTGGCGAGATTCTCGACGCGCCGGGTAGGTCCGGCTTCTTCGATCAGGCCGTTCCGAATCAGTAACGCGCCGTTGGGGATGACGGTGAGGTCGGTCATGGCGGACCCGCCGCGGGGTCCGCTCTGCCCGCGCAACGTCAGCAGTTGCCGGGCGTTTCGGACCAGCGTCCATTGGTCTTTGGACACCGGCTCCGGATGCGTGAGCACGCCGGTCTCAGTGTACTCCGCCGCCGCAGGGGGCGTTTTCAAATTCCAGTCAATAAAACAAATACTTCCGCCACTGCTCGTCACCCTTACCCAACAAGCGCATCAGGTGACGGCTGGTATGCAGGCTGAAAGGACGGGGCTGGCGCGCCAGCTTGAATCCCGCTTCTTCAGGCGTCCGGCTCCCCTTGCGGTTGTTGCATGTGTGGCAGCAGGCGACAAGGTTTTCCCATGCCGACTCGCCGGCCCGTGAGCGGGGAATCACATGGTCCAGCGTGAGCTCTCCGGCAGGCAGCACCTTCAGGCAGTACTGGCACGTGTAGCGATCGCGCATCAAAATGTTTTTGCGCGACAGAGCACGCGTCTGGTGCGGAATGCGCCGGTATTCCAGCAGGCGGATCACCGACGGCACCCGCATCACGCGCCGCGACGAGTGGATGGCATTGGAAGACAATTCTTCAGCCGAGGCGATTCCCTTGAGCACGAGTACCAGGGCACGGCGCGCCGCGCAGATGTTGATCGGTTCATAGCTCGCGTTCAGAACGAGCACCGGTTTCTGCAGTCTGCTGAAGGTCGGCATTGGCTCCTCAGAATCGTGATCGTCGATCTACTCTGGCCACCGTCAGAAGGGAAATCGATTTCGCCCCTCCTCGCTTCAACGCCGTTGCGCAGGCGCTGGCGGTCGCTCCCGTGGTCATCACGTCGTCTATCAGAAGAATTCTCTTCCCGGTCAGTTCCACATTCGCGCGCGCCACGAAAGCGCCCGCGACGTTTCTGCGGCGGCCCGCGGTCGCGAGGCTTGCCTGCGTGTCCGTTGCGCGTTTGCGGCGCAATGCGCTCAGCACCGGAATGCCGCGCCGTTTCGCGACCTGACGCGCGAGAAGCTCCGCCTGATTGAACCCGCGGCTCCATTGTCTGCGCCAGTAAAGCGGCACCGGTACGACAGCGTCGAAACACTCCTTGGCCGGCAAAGCCCGATTCATGAACCCACCCAGCGGTCGCGCCAGCGGCTTCATCCCGGAATACTTCAGCAGATGGATGAGACTCCGGAGCCCGCCTTCATACGCTCCAAAGCTCGCCGCGAGATCGAAGGCTCGCAGGCCCGCCCGGCAGGCCGCGCACACGCTCTGCTCATCGAGCGGCCACGCGTTCAGGAAAGGCGTGCCGCAAGCTGTGCAGGCGAACTCCGCCGCCGGTGGTTTGGGTACGTCGAGACACTCCGCGCAAACCGGGACACGCGTCCATTTCGTGAGCGGCCGTCCGCAAACGCGGCAGTCATCGGGAAAAAACAACGTGAAGAGTCCGTGAGGAATCTCGCGGACGAGATTGAGGGCGGCCGTTCTCGTTATCGCACTACTCGAGAAGGCGCACCTCCCTGGTAGTCGAATTGTCTGAGCAGGAAAGCCATAGCCAGACCCCTAATTCATGAGTGTACAACAAAACAGGGGCTGTCTGTTGATGACGAGTCTGTTATTCGGCGGACCACAAATGCCGGCATGGTTGCCCGCGCCACTTACAGCGGTGGTTCCATTGGCAGCGCGAGCGGCGGTTCGGTGAGAAAGCTCAGCCGGCTCATCTGCTCGACCGCCTCGCGGATCGCCTGTTCCGATGACGGCTCGACCGTAATTACGAACGGCAGATTGTGTTTGGTCTCGCTTGGAAGCTGCAGCACCGCTTCCAGACTGATCTGCTTCGCGGCAAGGATGTGGGCGAGCTCTGCGATGATCCCCGGACGGTCTTCCACCCGGAATCTCAAATAGTAGGGCCGATGCTGCAGCGTGATCGGCACCGGCTCGTACTCGCCCAGGCGCTCATGCGCAAACGGCGAAACGCGTTCCGGACTGCCCGAGCGAATCTCGCGCGCCACGCGCATCATGTCGCTCACGACGGCGACGCCGGTCGGGCTCGACCCCGCGCCGCGGCCGTAATAAAAAGTATCGGCGCCGAACTGGCCTTTCACCCAAACCGCGTTGTAAGCGCCCTGCACGCTCGCCAGAATCGTCGATTGCCGGATCAGCGCCGGTCGTACCGAAAGGATCAATCCCCGCTCGGTTTGAGTGGCGGCGCAGACGAGCCGGATGGTGTGGCCGAGCTGGTGCGCGTAGTCGAAATCCTGCGCGGTGATGCGGCGGATGCCTTCGACGAAGATATCGCTCGGCGTGATCCGCTCTCCGAACGCGAGTGCGGCGAGAATCGCCAGCTTGGATCGCGCATCGTACCCGTCGACATCGGCGCTGGGATCGGCTTCCGCGTATCCAAGCGCCTGTGCTTCGGCGAGGATTCGATCGAACGACTCGCCGCGCCGCTCCATTTCCGTAAGGATGTAGTTGCTCGTGCCGTTGAGGATCCCGGCGAGGGCAACAATGCGGTCGCCGGAAATGCCTTCGCGCAGTACCGCATGAATCGGGATTCCGCCCGCGACGCTCGCTTCCATCGCGAGATTGATACGTGCCCGGATCGCCTGATCCCACAGGTCCGCGCCAGCCAAAGCCATCAGCTCTTTGTTGGCGGTGACAATCGATTTGCCGTGGGCGATGGCGCCTTCGATGATCTCTCTTGCGACTGTCGTGCCGCCGACGAGTTCGGCGACGATGTCGACATCGGGGCGGGAGACGATCTCGCGCCAATCGGTGGTGCGGGCGACGTGCCCAAGTTCGCGCGGCAGTTCCTTCGCCGCAACCGAGCGGCTGCAAACGGCGGTCACCTTCAGCCGGAAGCCCAGCTTGAGAGCGATCTGATCGGCGTTGGCCGCGAGGATTGCGAGCGCCCCGGACCCTACGTTTCCAAGGCCAATGATGCCTATCCTGACATCGTCCATGAGTCTTTAAGTCTTTCCGGTATCATAGCGAAGTGGGGGATCGCTCCATCCATTCCCGCCTTCGCCGTGCGTTTCTGCTGGTGATCCCGGCGGCTGTGGCGTCGCCGCGACTTCTCGCCCAGCATAATTCCGGTTCGCCGCCGATCACAACAGATGAGCCGGAAGATGTCCGGTTGCCGAATGGCAAGAAGCAGCGCGACGAAATACTCAAAAGCGATTACGAGCAGAACGTGAAAGATGCCCAGGAGCTCATCGGCGTCGCGAAGTCGTTCGAAGAGGATTTGGAAAAAGACGATCGCTTCGTGCTCTCGTTGTCATCGCTGAAGAAGCTGGACGATATCGAACGGCTGACGAAGCGGATTCGCGGACGGATGAAGAAGTTCTGAATTATTTGAGCATGGATGAAGACCTGAAACGTGTCGCAGCGCTGATTCGGGCGATAGCGGAGAGTCTGCTCTTCTCTGCGCCTCCGCGACGCGGCGTTAAAGGGAGCGTCGCTCAAACGCAGAGACGCGGAGGCGCAGAGAATTACCAGACGCGTTCCATACGATAGAGATCGAACGCGGAATCGCGAGAGACGATTGGCAACGACTGTTCGCGTGCCTGCGCGACCAGCAGTCGATCGAATGGGTCGTTGTGATGCCGCTCGAGTGAAACACAACGCATGATCTGGCGGAAGCTGTCGGCCACCGCCGGCAAACGCGGTTTTCCAGGATTGATTTTGATCGCTATTTCCCAAAAGCTCGCAAAGCTGACGAAGCAATCCTGGCAAGAGAAAAGTGTGGGTGTCGAGCAGAACCGGCAACTACATGGACTCCGCGAGCGGGGCGTCGAAGTCCGCTTTGGCGTCGGCCAGCTTGTACTTCGTTTCCATAATTGCATTTATGACTAACTCTTGAGTTCCGAAGCGTTTATGCGACCGCTGCCGTGTGAGCTTTCGGAGCGGCGATCCCGAGCGTGACCCTGAGCTCATCATCAAGCCGCTGAGCAACTTCCGAGTGTTCTTTCAAGTAAATTCGGGAATTTTCGCGGCCTTGGCCGATGCGTTCACCCCGGTAGCTGAACCACGATCCTGACTTCTCAACGAGATTCTTCGAGACGCCAATATCGATCAGATCGCCCTCGCGCGAGGTGCCTTCTCCATAAAGAATGTCGAACTCGGCTTCCTTAAACGGCGAAGCGACTTTGTTCTTTACGACCTTGACCCGCGTGCGGTTGCCGATGATGTTCTCCCCATCCTTGATTGCGGAGATGCGGCGGATATCGAGGCGTACCGACGAATAGAACTTCAACGCCCGCCCGCCCGTCGTCGTTTCGGGGCTCCCGAACATCACACCGATCTTTTCGCGGATTTGGTTGATGAAGACGAGGCAAGTGTTCGTTCGCGCCACCATTCCGGTCAGCTTCCGCAGCGCCTGTGACATAAGGCGCGCATGCAGCCCGACGTGGTTGTCTCCCATCTCGCCTTCGAGCTCGGCTTTGGGCACGAGCGCGGCCACCGAATCCACGACCGCGATGTCGATTGCGCCGCACTGTACAAGTGCCGCCGTGATCTCGAGGGCCTGCTCGCCTGTGTCGGGCTGCGAGACCAGCAGGTTATCGACGTCGACCCCGAGCTTGCGCGCATATCCGGCGTCGAGCGCATGCTCCGCATCGATAAAGGCCGCGACGCCTCCCGATTTCTGGGCTTGTGCAATCACCTGAAGCGCGAGTGTCGTCTTGCCGGAAGACTCGGGCCCGTAGACTTCGACTACGCGGCCACGCGGAAATCCACCCACGCCCATAGCGACATCCACTGAGAGGCAGCCCGAAGAGATTACCGAGACGGGAACAACATTGTCCGCCCCGAGACGGAGAACCGCGCCCTTGCCGAACTGCTTATCCATCGCCACCAGGGCCAGGTCGATTGCTTTACGCTTTTCCGCTTCGGTCATGCTACCTCGCTTTGACAGAAGTGCCAAAACGGGAAATAATTCTCACCGATGATCCCGAGAATCTTTCTGGTGGCGCTGGCTTGCACGGTGGTCTGGGGCCAAGGCCTTGCGCCGACTGGCACGCTGCGGGCAATCTTCCTGCAGAACAATCCTGTGCAGGGGCGGGTCGACGCAAAGACCCGCACAGTTACTGGACCTGCCGCCGACCTGACACGCGAACTCGGCCGCGAAGCCGGTGTTCCGGTCACGATCACAGGCGTTGCGGGGGTTCGCCAATTGATCGAAAGCCTCAAGAGCCACACCGCTGATATCGGATTCCTCGCCTTCGACGAATCGCGTGCCGCCGAGGTGGACTTCTCGCGCGTCTATCTGCTTTCGTGGAGCGGCTACATCGTGCGCGCCGATTCGGGTTTGAAGACGCTGGAGGATGTGGATCGCGCCGGCGTACGGGTGGGATCGGCGCGCGGCGATTCCCCGGAAATCTACCTCACGAAAGCGCTGAAGAACGCAGAGCTGAAACGGTACGAAAACCCGCCGGCCGCGCACGTCGTCGAGCTTCTGCGCTCGCGTGAGATCGATATCTGGGCGGCGAACCGGCAGCGCCTCATCGAGATGGCGGCGGGCGCATCCGATCTGCGCGTATTGGCTGGGAATTACACAGGGGTCCGTCAGGCGATTGCGGTGGCGAAGGGAAATGCGGCGGCGGTCGGAGCGATCAATCGGCTTCTCATGAAAGCGCGGGACGCGGGGTTAATCCAGGCGGCGATCGAACGGGCGGGATTGACGGCATCGGCCGGCGTCGCGCCTTAATCGCCTTCGATCCCGCCCGGCACCAGAATTCCCGGACGGAAGCGGGCCGGATGTCTTCGGCTGAACCGGATGCGCGCGCGATCGAGCATCAGATAGATCACCGGCGTGGTGAAAAGCGTCAGCATCTGGCTCACAATCAGACCGCCGACGATCGCAATGCCGAGAGGACGGCGCAGCTCGGCGCCGGCGCCCGTCCCGAACACGAGGGGGAGCCCGCCGAGCATTGCGCAGAACGTGGTCATCATAATGGGGCGGAAGCGCAACTGGCAGGCTTGGAAAATGGCTTCGCGCGGCGTGAGCCCCTGATTGCGCTCCGCCGCCAGCGCGAAATCGATCATCATGATCGCGTTCTTTTTAACAATACCGATCAGCAGGATGATCCCGATCAGCGCAATGATTGAGAGTTCGGTCCGGAATAAAACGAGCGCGATCAGAGCGCCGAGGCCGGCGGAGGGCAGGGTCGAGATGATTGTAAGGGGATGCACCAGGCTCTCGTAAAGCATCCCGAGCACTATATAAACAGCGAGCAGAGCGGTCAGGATCAGAATCGGTTGCGACGACAGGGACTGTTCGAACGCCTGGGCGGTGCCGGCGAAGCTGCCGGTGATACTGGCCGGCATTCCCATATTCAGTTCGGCCTGTTTGATTGCTTCGACGGCGTCGCTTAGCGAAACGCCGTCAACGAGATTGAACGAAATCGTCGTTGCCGGGAATTGTCCCTGATGCGGAAGGGAGATCGGGGTGATGCCCTGGGTGAAATGCGTGAACGCGGAGAGAGGCACCGACAATCCGCGGGGACTTTGAACATAGATCTGGTCGAGAAACGTCGGACTCTCCCACCATTGCTGCTCGAGCGCGAGAACCACGTGGTACTGATTGATCGACTTGTACATCGTCGAGACCTGGCGCTGGCCGAAGGCGTCGTAGAGCGCGCTGTCGACGGCCTTGGCGGTGAGGCCGAGGCGTGAGGCGGTGTCGCGATCGATGACGACATTCGAGGAAAGGCCCGAGTTCTGCTGGTCGGAGCTAACGTCGGCGATTTGCGGCAGTTTCCCCAGCGCATCGAGAACGCGCGGGCCCCAGGTCGCGAGCGCATCGAGATCCTGGGTCTGGATGGTGTATTGATATTCCGCGTTCGACTGGCGTCCGCCGACCCGCACGTCCTGATTGGCCTGCAGGTAGAGCGTCGCGCCGGGCATTCCTTCAGTCTTGTCGCGCAGGCGCGTGATGATCTGATCGGCCGTCGCTTTGCGAACGCCGATGGGCTTAAGCTGCATCCAGATTTGCGCCGTGTTGCCGCCCGCGCCGCCGCCGCTGGTGCCGGCCACCATGTCGACCGTATCGACATCCGGATCGGCGCGCACCTGTTGTTCGAACCACTCGGCCTTCTGGACCAGCGATTGATAAGAGATGTGCTGCTGTCCCAGAATCGTGCCGGAGAGGCGCCCGGTGTCCTGCTGAGGAAAGAAGCCCTTCGGGATTTTTACGTAAAGGTAGACGCTGGCGCCGACGGTGATCAGCATGACGATCACGGTGGCGAGCGCGTTGTCGAGCACCACCTGCAGCGCGGCGTAGTACGTAGAGATGATCCACCGGAAGAATTCCTCGGTCTTGCGGTAGACCCACCCAGGGTTGCGATTCTGCCGCAGCAGCCGGGAACACATCATCGGCGTTGTGGTCAGAGAGACCACCATCGAGACAAAGATCGCGATAGACAACACCACCGCGAACTCGCGGAACAGACGGCCTACAATCCCCGGCATCAGCAGGATCGGGATGAAGACAGCTATCAGTGAAATGCTGATCGAAAGCACCGTGAACCCGATTTCCGCGGCGCCTTTGAAAGCGGCCTGCATCGGCCGCAGTCCGGCTTCCATGTGGCGGGTGATGTTCTCGATCACAACGATCGCGTCGTCGACTACAAACCCGGTCGCAATCGTGAGCGCCATCAGGGAGAGATTGTCGAGGTTGTAGTGGAGCAGGTACATCGCTCCAAAAGTGCTGATGAGGGAGACGGGCACCACCACACCCGGAATCACTGTTGCGCGCCAGTTCCGCAGGAAGACAAAGACGACGCCGATCACCAGCGAGATCGAGATCAGCATGTTGCGCTCGGCATCGTGAACGGACGCGCGGATCGTCGTGGTGCGGTCGTTGTCGACCTGCAGATAAACCGCCGTCGGCAACGAGGCGCGAAATTGCGGAAGCAACGCCTCGATGCGATCAACCGTGTCGATGATGTTGGCGTTCGGCTGGCGATGTATCTGGATCATGATGGCGGGCTTGCCGCGCGCCAGACCCATGTTCCGCACGTCTTCCGTGCCGTCGACGACGCGCCCGAGGTCCGAAAGCCGTACCGGCGCGTTGTTGCGGTAGACGACGATCAGGTCCCGGTAGTCCTTCGCTTCAAAAAGCTGGTCGGTGGCGAGCAGGGGAATCGTGTTTTCGGCGTTGTCCAGCGAACCCTTCGGGCTGAGGGCGTTGGCGCCGGCGAGAAACGATCCGATCTGGTCGAGCCCGACATTGTAATCGGAGAGGGGCTGGGGATTCACCTCCACGCGCACCGCGGGCAGCGAACTGCCTCCGACGGTGACCTGACCAACGCCGGCCACCTGGGACAGCTTTTGCGCGAAGATCGATGACGCGATGTCGTAAAGCCGGGGCCGGGGCACAACGTCCGAAGTCATCGACAGGAGCATGATGGGGGCATCCGCCGGATTGATTTTCCGGTATGACGGCTTCTTCGGCAGGTTCGAAGGCAGGTAACCGGACGCGGCGTTGATGGCGGCCTCGGTGTCGCGCGCGGCGGCATTAATGTCACGGCTCAGGTCGAACTGAAGCGTAATGTTCGCCGCGCCGATCGAGCTGCTGGAAGTCATCTCGGTGATGCCCGCGATGCGGGAGAACTGCTTTTCGAGCGGCGTAGCGACGGAGGCGGCCATCACCTCCGGACTGGCGCCGGGAAGTCCCGCGTTCACGCGGATGGTGGGAAAGTCGATCTGCGGGAGGGGTGAAACCGGGAGTTGCGTATAGGCGAGACCGCCGCCTAATGCGAGAGCTACGGTCAGGAGTGTGGTTGCAATCGGACGCTCGATAAATGGGGACGAGATGCTCAGGCGCCGGGCTCCAAAAAGATCAGGCGTGCGAGCAACGGCTGAGGGTACGGCTATATATTTAGTTTTTCATTAGCCGGAAATCGGCGGGATAGAAAGCGTGTGGCACAGCACATATAAGTGCAGGCCATCGCGGGCGCTGCCACCGCGTAAAACTCATATCGAGCATTTCAGCCGGTTCGTTGCTGTCGAACCTGGACGCGATACAATCCGCGTGTCCGAAGTGGGAAGGACCAAAATGTGGAAACTCCGGGCGCCGGCAATCATGCCGGCGCTTGGCCCTGTTAAATCAAGGCGAATGGCGGGTCGTTATGCACACTCGTCGCCATCCGGTTGATCGATCCCTCGGCCAAACGCATCAGATGTTGAGCCGAACCTTGCTCAACTGCCAGAATTTCATCGATCAGGGCCGCGATCGATTCCAGATCGAGCGCTCGCGCAAACCCGCAAAGCGATTCGTAGAGGCCGATTTCCGACTGTTCGATCTGGCGGGCATAAAAGACCAAAGCCGCATCGAGAAGCGCCGACGGGTCGAGATGGCCGATCACCCTGTCGCATTCGTCGGCGAGTATCCTGACAGGCTCGTTCTTTTCGGCCGCCGGACTCCTGTCGAGGCGGGTAAAAATCTGCTCCAGATGGTAGAGATGAGATTTCGTTTCCACCAGATGGAGATCGAGCGCGTGTTTGACGTCCTGCGACGCGGCCGCCTCCACCATTTTCGGCAGTTGCCGGATGAGCAGTTGTTCGCAATCCCACGCATATTCGAGACCGCGCTGAAAAAGGTCCGACAAATTGTCCAGCAGCATCACGTGCTCCTCCGTCGCATTATTAAGCACGTGAGGGGCCGAATGCCTCGTTTATGAATGATGAGGCTTGGGTTCGCGGTCCTCCTGCCGGGTCCTCTCCCGGGCCTTGCGTTGGGCCCAATAGCGCGTCATGCGCTCAGAGACCTCGATGCGGGCGGCGGGGTCCATCGATTTGCGGCCCCGCCGCTTCGGCTCCGGTCTTGCCGGCACCTTTCCGAACGACTTCATCTCTTCCAGAGAGTCGATAATTCGCTGAAGCCTGTCTCTCTCCTGTGTCAATTCCCGAATAATCCGATAAAGGTCCATAGCGCGATTCGCGATGACGATTCAGATTAATATACCAACCCCGCTGCTTTTTATCTGGTGCTTTTTATCTAACCAGGGGCGGCCACCTCGGAACAAAGTGATAACCGTAGTGCCGGGCGGCGAGAATGGCCGCGATTACCAGAACTGTAATTACGATCACAAACCATTTGAAGAATATGGCCCACGGGAACTTCCTCTTCTCGCGGCTCAACACCAGGAGATAGCTGGCGAAAATACCGATGTAAAAGAGAATAATCATGGGCGTCGCGAAGAGCGCCAGGTTGAAAACGTCGCCGGTAGGCGTAATCACCGCGGCCAGAATCACAATGGCGAGAATGGCGTACCGGCTGTGCCGCACCAGAAATGCCGGGCTCGCGACATGTACCAGCGTCAGCAGGAAGAGCAGCACTGGGATCTCGAAGATGATGCCGACTCCCAACATGACGTCGACGAACAGGTCATAGTACTGGCTGACATCGATCACGGGATGGATGCCCTGCGGCATCCCGAGGCCCAGCAGAAATTCCAGGCCATAACGGAAAGCGACAAAATAGGCGAAGAAGCCTCCGAGGATGAAGAGGCCGGCGCTCGAGAGCACGAAGGGAGCGGCCCAGCGGCGCTCGCGCTTGTACAGCCCGGGCGCGATGAACGCCCAGACCTGGTAGAGAATCCAGGGTGAGGAGATGAAAACGGCGGAGAGGATGGGCAGCTTCATCCAGATAATCTGGAAAGTGTCCATCGGGTTGATGAGCGCGAGATCCGGTGGATTTACGCCGAGGTGAAGCAGCGCGGATTTGGCCGGCTTCTGCACGATCGCCCAGAGCTGATCGCTGAACAGCAGGCTGAACATGAAAGCCACGCCCACGCCGCCGATGGCGAGAAGCAGGCGCTTGCGAAGTTCCTCGAGATGCTCGAGGAAACTCATGCGCGCCATGCCCTCTTCTTCGTCCGGGTGTTCGTCGGGAAGCTCCGGCGGCTTCGGCGGCTTCTTTCCGCCGTTGGACGAAGCAGCGGGAGGTGCGGGCGTTACGGAAGTTTCCGCCGGCGTTGTTACCACCGGCACGGACGTTGACCATTCCTCGCTGTACGGCGGGGTTTCATTATGGTGAGAACTCGGCGGAGAGGACGCAGGCTCACCGGAGGGAGTATCCACTCCCTTTGGTTCGTCGGAAGATGCCATCGTTTGGTTTGGCCGTTAACCGTTCTTTTGACCGGGCTCCGCTGGCTCCCAGGCGGAGTGACCGTGCTCAACAGGCGCGGAGGTATTGGCGGACCCCGCGGGAGTATATGGATCCCATACGTTCTCGTCCATATGGCCGCTCGCGATCGAGCCGGCCGCCCCGCCGATCTGCGGCGCTGCTGAGTATTCGGCGCCCTGAGTTGCGGATGCGCCGTTTGCTGGTGTGTTGGTTACGGTGGAATGATACGCGTCCTCGTTGTAAAACGCAGCGTCGTACGTCGAGTTGTCGTAGTTATAGGAATTGGACTGGAACGTGTTCGCCGCCAATTCCCTGATCCCTGTTTCCCGCTCCAGGTTCTGCATTTCGCGATTGAACGTCGATTTCAGTTCGGATTGCGCGCGACGGAATTCGGTCATAGCCTTCCCGATCGTCTTGCCGAGTTTGGGCAGTTCTTTCGGCCCAAACAGCAAGAGCGCCACGAGGAAAATCGCGACCAATTCCTCTGTACCTAGCGGACCCATCTTTAGAGGTAGCCTCCATTCGTATTGTAAGCTACCGGCCTCAAGCCCATGGCGCGGGCGCTCGCGCCAGGCGGGCCCGGTCATCCCTTCAGGGGTGCCGGCCCGGATTCTGGCGGCGCCTCGCCGCTACAGATCGAGTGACCGCAGGCGGAATACGGTGCTGACTGGGTGCACCGCGCGCGATTCGACGAGGATGTTGGCGACCTTTCTGTTATCAGCCGCGGACTGAGTGGCGGTCAACGGCGGAATGGACCGGCGTGGAGAAAAATCCTCGCGCAGGTTATCGGCGCGGCGGGCGAGAGCGCCCACGCCACGATCTTACTGAACCGGTACATAACCGCGCTGCAGCATCGCCGCAACCGCGGCTTCGCGCGCTTCGGGCCGAACGTAAAAGAACGCTCCGGTCCGCATCGATTTGAAAATGATGCCGCCGGGATACTGGTCCGGCTCGACCGCATAGTCGACGCCGGCATTGTCAAGGACCGACTCCAGTTGGATCGCCTCGTTCAGCCGTTTGGCAACAAAGATCAGCTCAGGCTCGACGCCGTCGAAGTGGTCGGCATCCTTTTTCATGCGGATTTCTTGAGAATACTGCATCGCGGTACAACCTACTTACTAACTATGCAAACTGCTGCCGCGCTCGCCCTGACGAATGAAGAAGAACTCCACTGGCTAGCCCTTCGCCTTGTTCCGGGGCTTGGAACCCGCCGAATCGTTCAGCTCCTCGACCGGCTGCGCGGCCCGCAGGCGATCTTTCGTGCGACTGCCAGCGAGCTGGAAGGCGCCGGACTGACCGGGGCCGTTTCGAGATCGATCGCGAGCGGCATCAGTTTTGAAGAAGCCGCCGGGCAGCAGCAAAAGATGCGGGAATCTGGCGCTCAGCTCGTGACGCTGGGGGATTCCCGCTATCCGGAGGCGCTGCGGAAGATCTACGATCCGCCGCCGGTTCTGTTCGCGCGCGGGCGGATTGAACTGCTCGCCTCGGTCTCGATCGGCGTCGTGGGTACGCGCCGCCCCACTCCGTATGGAATCGCGGCGGCGGAAAAACTCTCCGGAGACCTGGCGCGCGCTGGCCTCACTATAGTTTCCGGCATGGCTCGGGGTATCGACACGGTTGCCCACAAAGCTGCCTTGGCCGTGGATGGCCCGACTGTAGCCGTCCTCGGCTGCGGGGTGGACATCGTCTATCCATCGGAGAATCGCCGGCTGGCGGCGGAGATCGTCGCGAAGGGGCTGCTCCTGTCCGAGTTCCCCATGGAAGCGACGGCGTTTCCGCAGAATTTTCCGATCCGGAACCGGATTATCAGTGGTCTCAGCTCGGGAATTCTGGTGGTGGAAGGCGCGCAATACAGCGGCTCGGCCATCACCGCACGGCTCGCCATGGATCAGGGACGCGAGGTTTTCGCGGTCCCCGGCAACATCACCTCAAAGATGAGCTGGGGGCCGAATCTGCTCATCAAACAAGGCGCGAAGCTCGTGCAGGACTGGAACGATGTAGTGGTCGATCTGCCCCAGCCGGCGCAACGCCGTCTGATCGACGAGGGCAGGCAAAGGATTTTGAATCAAGGGCTTGCCGGTGGCTCTGAAACTTCCGCCGAAGCGGGCGCATCTCATGAGCCGCAATTGAACGAGCCGCACCAGCAGGTCGCTCGCCGGGTCCTCGGCAAACTGAAAGTCGATCAGCCAATGCACCTGGATGTTCTGGTCGATACGGCGGACGAGGCATCTCCATCGGAGATCATCGCCGCCCTTTTCGAGTTGGAGATGCTTGGCCTTGCTAAACAACTCCCGGGGCGTAACTTTGTTAAAGTGTGGTAGCCCGGAAACGGGAGGGCCGGAGTCAGACCGGCTGATTCGTGATGGCTCGTGGTTTATTCTGAATTAGCCGCGAAGGGCGTTCGGCCCCCGCTGGCATAAGAAGCAGGCCTCCACAAGAGGCGCAAGGGGCTATGGCAAAAGCATTAGTGATCGTCGAGTCACCGGCGAAAGCGAAGACAATCAACAAGTACCTCGGAAAACAATTCATTGTAAAAGCATCGCTGGGACACGTCAAAGACCTCCCCAAGAGGGACCTCGCGGTCGACGTCGACAACGGTTTCCGCCCGAAGTACGAAGTCATCGAAGGCAAGAAGAAGCTCGTACAGGAGCTGAAGGACGCCGCGAAAAAGGTGGATTCCGTCTACCTCGCGGCCGACCCCGATCGCGAAGGCGAAGCCATCTGCTGGCACCTGCAGGAAGAATTGCAGGCGAAGAAGCCGGCCAGGTCCGCCGACGGAGCTGGCCCGAAGTTCTATCGGGTGATGTTCAACGAGATCACGAAGAAGTCGATCGACAAGGCGTTCGAGAAGCCCGCTCAGGTGAACATCAACCTCGTCGACGCCCAGCAGGCCCGGCGCGTGCTCGACCGGCTGGTGGGATATAAGATTTCCCCGCTCCTGTGGGACAAAGTCCGGCGCGGACTCTCCGCCGGCCGCGTGCAAACGGTCGCGGTGCGCGTGATTGTGGAACGGGAGCGCGAGATCCGCGCCTTCGAGAAGCAGGAATACTGGACACTCGATGCCAACCTCGCGGCGAAGAAGCCGCCTGCCTTCGATGCGCGGTTGTTCCGCAAGGGCGAAGAGTCCCCCACTATCCCGAATCAGGAGACGGCGGACGCGCTGGTTGCTGATCTCGAAGGGGCGAAATACGTAGTCAAGTCCGTCGGCACGAAGGAAAAAAAGCGCAACCCGGTCGCGCCGTTTATTACATCCACGTTGCAGCAGGAGTCTTCGCGCAAGCTGCGGTTCAGCGTGAAGCGCACGATGATGCTGGCCCAGCAGCTCTATGAAGGCGTCGAGCTCGGCAACGAAGGCGCGGTCGGTCTGATCACGTATATGCGTACCGATTCAACCCGCCTGTCGGAAGACGCGGTGGCGGAAGCGCGCGAGTTGATCGGGACCCGATTCGGCGCGCAGTATGTGCCGGCGACTCCGAATGTTTACAAATCGAAGAAGGATGCGCAGGACGCCCATGAAGCGGTGCGGCCGACGTCCGCCATGCGGGCGCCCGACGACGTCGCGAAATTCCTGGCCGAAGACCAGCTCAAGCTTTACCGGCTGATCTGGATGCGTTTCCTCGCGTCGCAGATGAACCCGGCGCTCCTCGACCAGACCACGATCGATCTCAGCGCGAACGGCGTGGGCGGTACCGATTACACGTTCCGCGCGACGGGTTCCGTGATGAAGTTCGACGGCTTCCTCGCTGTCTATGAGGAAGGCAAAGACGCGAAAGACGACGAGGACGAAGAGCTCAGGCACAAGCTGCCGCTGGTCGCGCAGGGCGAAGAGCTCAAGCTGCGCGCGCTCAAACCCGAACAGCACTTCACCGAGCCTCCGCCGCGCTACACCGAAGCCACGCTCGTGAAGAAGCTGGAGTCGGATGGCGTCGGGCGTCCATCGACTTATGCGTCGATTCTTTCCACGATTCAGGAGCGGGAATACGTCACCAAGGAAGGCGGCAAGTTCAAACCGACCGAGCTTGGCATGGTCGTGACCGACCTGCTGCTTGAAAGCTTCAACGACATTTTCGACGTCACCTACACCGCGCGTATGGAGCAGGACCTCGACAACATCGAAGAGGGCAAGCTCGATTGGCGCGAGGCCATGGGCGAGTTCTACGAGCGTTTCATGAAGGATCTGGGAAACGCCGAAGAAAACATGACCAACATCAAGCGGATGGAAAAACCCACCGACTTGACGTGCGACAAATGCGGCAAGCCTCTGGTCATCAAGTGGGGCAAGCATGGCAGCTTCCTCGCGTGTACCGGATATCCGGAGTGCACCTATACGCGCGAGTTGACGGTTGATCTCCCTGACATCGACAAGGCGGATTTGGGCGAGCAGGGCGATGAGGAGTATTGCCAAAACTGCGGTAGACCGATGGTCCTGAAGAAGGGCCGGTTTGGGACGTTCTTCGCGTGCACGGGCTACCCGGACTGCAAAACGACCAAGCAGATCGGCGGGGCGCAGAAGAAAGCCGATGTGGTGCTGGACGAGAAATGCCCGCAGTGCGGCAATAATATGGTCCAAAAATATGGGCGTTTCGGCGAATTCACCGCGTGCAGCAATTATCCGGCGTGCAAATTCGTTAAGCAGAAGACGATTGGGGTGAAGTGTCCCGAGTGTTCGGAAGGCGAAGTTGTCGAGCGGCGGTCGAAGCGCGGCAAGACTTTTTACGGATGCAACCGGTATCCGGATTGTTCGTTCGTCGCGTGGGCGAGGCCTGTCGCGGAAGCGTGCCCGGACTGCGGTAATCCTTATTTAGTGGAGAAATATCTCAAGTCCGGAGCGTTCCTGCAGTGTCCCGCGAGCGGGTGCAAATACAAGAGGGAGTTTCAGCCCGCCGTTGAGCCGCAAGGCGGCGCCGCATAAGCCCGGAATCGCAGGCGAAGCCGCCTGCGCCACCAATTCCCGTACTGAGTTTCCAGGGTGCGGCAGGCGGTTTCGCCTGCCGACCTTGTGTCGCTTATTCGTGCCCTTTCGGAATTTGAGCGGTACATATACCTTCTGGATTAGTACTATCGCAGTACCCCGTATTTCTCCGAAGCAATAATCCTATAAATAAGTTTGAGAATATCCAGTTATTCTGTAACCATAGTTTTGTAATTTATTAGAGTTTTTCCCCCGGGAGGCCACGGTTCCATGAGAGCGCAAACCATCCAGATTCAGGCATCTGCCGGACGCGTTCTTTCCTCACCTATTTTTCGACCTGGCGGCAAGAAATTAATGGCAAAAGGTCATATATTACGTGAGGAGGATGTCCGGGTCCTGCAATCTGAGGGAATGAGTCAGATCTGGGTCACTGAGCTCGAAGAAGGGGAGATCTCCGAGGACGAAGCGGTCTGCGCGGTCGCCGGCGAGATGGCATGCGGGGCGTATGAAATCCAGCTCGCACCGGGTGGCCGGGCGAATCTGATCGCTACCGAGAATTGCTGCGTGCTCGTGGATGACGGCCTGCTCCGGGAGGTGAACTGTACGGCCGGGGTTGTGATCGCGACGACGATCAATTTCACTTTTGCCCTCGCGGGCCAGCGGATCGCCACTGTGAAGAGTGCTCCTTTTGCGGTCTCCCGCACGGATTTCGAAGGGCTGATCGGGATACTGCGTGAAAAAGGTCCGATCCTGCAGGCGCGTCCCACTCGTGGCGCCACGCTCGCGGTGCTCTACTGCGACCCCGGTAACGGCGACCGCGCCCGCGGGCTTTTCGAAGTGGTTTTGCGGCAGAAACTGGAGCGGTTCGGCATCCGCTCGCACAGCGGGCTCGCGGTGCTGGAAAACGAGGAGCATGTCTCCCGAGGCTTGCAGCACCTGCTGCGGCAGCGGCCATCGGTCGTTTTGGTAGCATCGACGACCGCGCCCGCCGGACCCGGCGACGTGGTGGGCCGGGCGATGGCCAAAATCGGATGCCACATCGAACGCTTCCTCGCTCCGGTCGAGCCTGGCAATCTGCTGCTGATGGGCTACAAAGACGAGACCCCGATCCTGTCCGCCCCGGGGTGCTTCCGTTCGTTGAAACCGAATGTCATCGACCTCATCCTGCCCCCGTTGATGGCGCAGTATAAGGTGTCAACGTGGGAAGTATCGTGCCTTGGGCATGGCGGTCTGCTGAATTAAAGCGGCGCGGGACTTTTGCCCGCCACGCCGGCGATCATGCCGGCGGCCGGACACATTTGAGCAAATCCAATCGGCCTGGCCGCTTGCAAATCACAGCACAGCGCGATTGCCAATCGCGCGCAGGACGCCATCCTGCCCCACATGCATCCCCTGCGTAGTAATTGGGCTGAGCTCTGTGAGAAATGCGCGTTAGAATGCGTCGCGGCCGCTGACGACGCCCGGAATCGAACGCAGCAAAATTCGCAGATACAAGCTCATCGATCTCCGGCGCACGAGCAGCAGATCCAGCCTCCTGCGGCGCGCATAATTTAATCGGCTTCGTCCGCGAATCTGCCACAAGCCCGTGAGCCCCGGACGCGTCGACAGAACTTCATCCGCGTCGGAGCCGTACCACGTTCGCAGTTCCTCACTCGTGATCGGCCGCGGTCCGACGAGAGCCATTTCCCCACGCACCACGTGATAGAGTTGCGGCAGTTCGTCCAGAGAATGCCTGCGGCAGAAGGCGGCGAAACGGCTGCTCACGCGGGAATCACGGCCGTTCTTTTCCGGCGGCACGAAACCTGAGACTTTCTCGATCGCAAACCGCGGTCGAGCGCGGGCGCCGTCGTTCCACATCGTGCGGAACTTGAGCATGGGCAGCGGACGTCCCTGCCATCCCACCCGCTCGTGCCGAATCAGCGGATTGCGCCGCGACAGAACCAACAAGACAAGACCGATCCCGAGCCAGAGCGGCGCGAGCACCACCAGCGCCAGAGCCGCGACGAATCGTTCGAGGCCGGTGAAGGAGAGGCCAGTACGTGCCCGGGCAGTCTCCGCATATCGTCGTTCCTCAAAGCAGGTTGGGGTCACTACTCTGTACGGTTAGACCCGTCAGCCTGCCGCTTTGGAACAGAGAAGGTCTCTCCTCAACTCACCGATATACCGGCATCATGCTTCGGCACCAACCCGCACCTTCATCACCCAAACATTTCAGACACATTCTGAATCCGGCAGGCGTTTCAGCCCGCGGTTCGGCCGCACGCGCCGGCGTTTGTCAATCAGCCGTATATCGCTTTCGCGCCGGACGCAATAAGCGAAATTGGCGGAAATGGCGGCGACATGACCTTTACGGTCTGGTACACTCCGTTCACCGTCGAGTAGTCCCGATTCAAAAGCCGGGGCGTTCCGGAAGCAGCTTGAAATGGACCGGATCGCGGCGGCTGTTCGGCCGCTTGACGCCCACCAGAAGCGCCAGCTTATCCACCGTGACTCGCTTGCGATTCAGGCGCGCCGCGTGCGGCATGGCCACAGCGGCATCAAAAGCAAGCCCGAGCGCGTGGTCGGATTCGGTGACCGGTTGCTGCTTCACGAGCAGTTGATGGCGCACGAATTCCGCGCTGACCTCCTCGCGGAGCGCCCGGCATCCGGCGGTCCGGTTGTTGCGCAGCTCCTTCACCCACTTGACCCAGACGTCGTGGAGATGGGCCTGATATGCCGGCGGACGGTACGCGGATTTCAGCTCGAAAGTCCCACCAACCGAGGTTACGAGCTCTTCGAAGCTCTCGAGCGCCTGAGCCATGGCGGGCATGAGGCCCTCCACATCAATGGCGGCGGATTGGGCATCGTTCTCGAATGCCAGCGCCTCCGGGTCCTCAATCTCGGGTAACGGCGCCACCTTGCACCCTGCCAGCATCTGGGCGCGGCGAACGGGAGCCAGTTGCGCCTCCAAAATCGCCGGCGAAACAGCGCGGTCGGGCAGGATCGGTAATGCTTCTTCGGCTGTGGCTGGGGGGGCTTCCAGAGTGGCTGGCGGGGCCGGGGCGGAAGGCAGAGAGTCGGCCGCGTTCAGGCACGCGCAAACGATCGAAAAGAGAAGCAACTGCCTGACCGTCCGGTACAAAACGAATTATTACTCCTGCAGAGCTTTTCGGCTCTGGAAATTCGTGCGTGAACATACACTGTAACACCGGCCCGGCAATGGCTCGGCGGCGATCCCGACTGGATGGCGTTTCCCAATTACGATTGTCCTGTCGGACGCGGATCACCAGCACGATTGCGAAGCCCCGCCTGACTTCCACTTCTTATGTCGCACCCGCATCAGAGCGCGTAAGGGATTTCCGTGGGTATCGGCGGGGCAGGCGAGAGATGATTCCCGCCTTCACCCGCCACAAGTCTGAAATCGCCGGCGCACTACCGACGGTCTTCGCGGCCGCGATAAGCGAGCGCCAGATTCAGCTCGCGAATGGATCGAACGTGTATTGCCGACGCGGAGCTTGGCGCCTGAACAGTCCGCCGAAGAATCGCAACAGTCCCGGCTGTGTCATTGGGCTTCTTTCCACTTACTGGAGAGTCATGCCGTGTGTCATGAGAAGCGTTTGAACCCGATCACGCATGTCACGCTCGTCGATGCTGATTAGGGCACCGCCCGATTGCCAGCGGAACGTCGCGCCCAAAGGGTACTGTTTCAGAAGCTCGTCAAGATCGTCCATGCTGTCGACTTCGCGATTTGAAAGCCAGAGACCCCGATGCCCGAACGACTCGAACAGACGTAGAGTGTACGGAGGCGCGGATTCCCGCTGGATTCCCGCTGGATTCGCGCCACCTCTGAACACGCGGGCGTGCCCGCGCACGCCTTCATAAGCCGCGCGTAATTTGTCTCGTTCAACACCCAGTTCCGTAGAACGGCCGGGAGCACTAGTCTCCTGTCTTAGATAATTCTTTACAGCGTCGGACCTTGTCGAGAATGACGTCGGCGGAGGCTTTCCAGACGAAGGGACTAGGTTTGCCATTCCACGTTGCAAGCCATTTGTAGATGGCCATTTCCAATTCATCGGTGGAGTGAAAGGTTCCACGACGGATCATTCTGCCGGTAATCAGAGCGAAGAACCGCTCAACCTGATTGAGCCAGGAACTGCTGGTGGGGGTGAAATGGAAGTGAAATCTCTTCCGCTTTTTCGGTTTTAGCCATCGCTGCACCTGTTCGCTCTTGTGGGTGCAGTAGTTATCCATGATCGGATGCACTTCCTGATCGGTGGGGATCTGCGTTTCCAGATGGTTGAGGAATCGTATGAATTCCCTGCTGCGGTGGCGGTCCTGACCGGTGCCGATGACTTTGCCGTTGAGAATGTTGAAGGCGGCGAACAGAGTCGTGGTGCCATGGCGTTTGTAATCGTGCGTCTGACGCTCCGGCAAACCCGGTCGCAGAGGCAGGATCGGCGCGGCGCGATCCAGAGCCTGAATCTGGCTCTTCTCGTCCACACACAATACCAATGCACGTTCGGGCGGGTTCAGGTACAGACCCACGATGTCCCGTACCTTTTCCTCAAAGTGCGGATCGTTGGACAGCTTGAATCGCTCCACGCGGTGCGGCTGGATATCGTGCCGCTGCCAGACGCGGTGAACAATCGTCCGCGAGACCCTGAGTTGCGCGGCCAGCATTCGCACGGTCCAGTGCGTGCTGCCGTCACCGGGTCTGGTCTTCACCGTGGTGTCGACGATCTTCTGCTCAAGTTCAGGCGTCAGGACACTGCCGGTACGCTTCCGCCTGCGAATACCCGTGACCGCGGTGACTCCGTTCTTTTCGAAGGCGTCCCGAAGCGCCAGAACGGTTGGTCGCGAGAGACGCAACTGCTCCGCAATCGCTTGATTCGCTACACCATCGTGGGCGAGCAGCAGCAACCGGCAACGAAGAGCCACCTTCTGAGGAGTGCCGCCATTCCGCACCAATCCTTCCAGTTCCGATTTTTGTCCCGCGCTCAGGGCGAGCGCAGGCGCTGGAGCGTGCATGCCCCAGTGTAAGGCGAACCCGATTAATGTAAATAATTATATGAGACAGGACACTAGAACGTGATGCGGGCCACAATCGTTCCCTGGCGGGAAGTATCTGTGCCGGCATTCGTTACCGCGCTCGTCGTAGCGGTATTGATAAAGCCGAAGCCCGACGTCACAGCTCCGGTCTTTGCATTGGTGAGCTGTGGTGCCGCGGCGTTCGTCGCCGCCGGATTGGGCATCTGAGCGCGGTTGAAGATGTTATTGAATTCGGCGCGAACGTTCAGCGAAACTCTCTCACGCAGGCGGAAGATGCGGCCGACACCCACATTCTCATTCGGACGCCGCTGTAGGCGATAGTCGTTGTAATAAGGTGCCGATGTACCGAACGTGCCGGCCGGCGGATCGGTCCAGGCAGCCGGGTTCAGCACGAACGTCGTGTTCGGGTCGAAACAGTGGCAGTTCAGGTCCTGCAGGAACAACGGGACGCCGGGAACGCGGTTGGCGAAGGTGCCGGTGGAGGCTGTGGAGGGAGAGGACCCGACAAAGGCCGAACCGACATTGCGCAGCAGCGACTGGTTCAGCTGGTTGTTTGCGTACGGCGCCAAAATCGGCAGGCCGCTCGAGTAACTGAGCAAGGTGTTGAAGGTCCAGTCGCGGGCGGCGAACGACAGGTACTTGTTCATCCTGAACGCCGGTACCGTGTAGCTGGCCGCGATAGTGAGAATTTGAGGCTGATCGTAAGGCGAGAGGGTCTTGTTCAGACTGCGGTTGAAGACGTCGACGATTGCGCTGCCGCCGGTGCCGGGAACGGTGACGTTGGTCGGTGCAGCCGTCGACAACTGCTTCTGCCAGGAGTAGAGCGTGGTGAACGAGAGGCCGCTGGAGTAGCGCTTGGTAACCTTCACCTGCAGAGCGTTGTACCAGGTGTCGCCGAGCGGCGACCACAGGGATGTGATGCTGGTGAACTGTGGGAACGGCCGCAGGGACTGAGCAACCGTCGCGGTAAGCGGGAAGCCGGGGAACGGCGGGTTATTGAAGCCGCGCTGCGCGGCGAGGGGCGAGTTGAGGGGCGAATTCAGGAGCGTGCGATCCGTCGAACTGCTCAGGCTGAGTCCGCGCGCCGCCAGAGCCTGCTGGGAAATGGCGTTCACGTCGATCAGGCCAGGAGCGTTCCACCAGGCGCCGCGGTTGCCCACGTAGGTGGCTTCGACCAGAAGATCCCGGAAGACTTCCCGCTGCAGCCCGACGCTCCACTGCACCTGCCGGGCCGGGCGTCCTGCATTCTGGTCGTACCAGACCAGCGGGGCCTGCGTGGCGGTGTAGCCTTTTTGTGGATATTGACCGATTGAAAAATTCGGGAACGGCGCGGCCGCGAAGGGCAGACCGTCCTGCAGTGTCATCACGGGCGTGCCGAACGAAGGAGTATTGACGGCGGCGGGCGCTGTCAGGCCGGCCGTGGCGCCGTTGTTGTTGCCGGTGTCGGAGTAGACGACACCGAGGCCCACGCGCAGTACGGTTTTCGGGGTGATCTGGTACGCCGCGCCGAGGCGAGGTCCAAACGCGAAGGGATAGTTTTTGGCGAAGTTGCAATTGCAGTGGCCAGGGCCGCTGCCTTCGAATTCCACCGCGCCGAGCGCGCCTCCCAAGCTTGGGTTTGGCGTGGTGGGGGAGAAGTTCGCCAGTTCACCGTTGTGTTCCTTGAGGTAAGTCTGGAAGTCGTAGCGCAGACCATAATCGAGAGTCAGCTTGCGTGTAACCTTCCACGTATCCTGTGCGAAGAATCCAAGCCCGTGCTTGCCGAGGCGAAGGTTCTGCGGCTGCGACACGCGGGCCGCATCCGCCAGACCGAGCAGGAAGCTGGCATACGCAAAACCGACGGTGCCGCCGCCGAAGGATGAGGTCTGCAGATAGGGGAGACCGGTCTCGTTAGGGCTGAACGTGTAGGCGCCGTTGGTGTAAGTGTAGAGTGTGGCGGCATTCCCTTCGGTGCGCATTTCGCCGCCGAACTTATAAGTGTGGTTTCCCTTCACCCATGTGAGGCTGGCGTTGGCGGTGGGCTTTTCGTAGAGCAGGGGAGAGCGGTTCAGAGCCGGCCCCAGTGTCTTGCCGCCGCCCTGCGGCTGGCTGGAGGGGAAAATGATGTTCGGGAACATGCGATTCACCGTGGCGCCGTTCAGGCCGAGCGATGCGCTGGCGTTGTAGTCCAGCACCGGAGCATTGTCGTTAAAGTTCAGATCCTGATAACCGATGCCGGCATGGAAGAGCAGCGTTGGCGTAATCGTGCGGTCGAAGTTCAGGCGCTGCGTGTGGGCCAGAATGAACGTGCCGATGGCGGCGGTGATCGGCACGGGCAGCCCGTCGGAAGCGCCAAGAGTTGGTGAATACTGACTGGCCGTCTTCGTGGACGAATAGTAATAAGAAAACTTATTGTTTGCTCCCAGCGAGTGATCGATCTTCACAGCCGGAATCGAGGTAACGCGCTGGCTGGGGTACGGATAGATGCCGTTGCTGATCAGACCGCCGCTGGTGGGCGCGGGAATCAGCGACTGAATTTTCACTGCCACCGGATCGAACCGGCTGGGAGGAATGATATTCCCCTGGAACGGGTCGGTAACAATTTGCCCGTTCGGAGCGGCGTGCGCTGTTGTGGGGTCGTAAACCGTGTTGGCGAGGATGTTGCGCCCCAGCGGGTCCGTGCCGAGAATCTGGCCGGTGAGCGCCGGCGCAAAATTTCCGGTCCGATAGCTCGCGGTCGGCACAGTTATCGCCTGGCCATTGATGTTCTGGGTTTCGCGGAACTGTTCGAAGTTAAAAAAGAAGAATGTCTTATCGTGGCCGTTGTAGACCTTCGGAATCCAGACCGGACCGCCGACGGTAAAGCCGTAATCGTTGCGGCGGGCCACGGTTCGGGTGTTCAGCCATGGCGTATTAGCGTTAAGCGCCTCGTTCACGAAATAGTCGTAGCCCGTCCCATGGAACGAGTTGGTGCCCGACCTCATCGTGTAATTGAAGAAGCCGCCGCCCACCTGGCCGTATTCCGCGGCGAAGTTGCTCGTCTGGACCGTCACTTCCTGAATGGCATCCACGCTGGGCTGGTTTTGCGCCTGTGTGGCGGGAACCTGGCCGTTGGTGGAATCCTGCCCTTCAATGCGGTACGAAGCTGTGTTGCCGGGCGCGCCGTTGATCCTCACCTGTGAATTGGGGATCACGAAAGTGCCGGGAAGCAGCGCCGTCACCGCGGTGGGGTTGCGGATGCCCGAACTCCCGGCAGCCGATGCACCGACGCCCAGTACCGGTAGATTATCCAGCGTTTCGGTGGTGACGTTGTGGCTCATCTCGCCGCTCTCCGTCTTCAGCAGGGGGGCTTCGGCATCCACGGTAACCGATTCCTGCGTGGAGCCGACTTCGAGAGAGATATCGACACGGACCGTCGCTGCCACTTCCACCGTGAGGCCTGTGCGCACGTATTTCTTAAAGCCCGGCACGGTGACGCCAACTTCGTAAGCTCCCGCGGGGAGCTGGCTCAGCGTGTAGTTCCCTGTGTCCGTGGACGCAGCATCGTAGAGCGCACCGGTAGCCACGTTCTTCGCCTGCACCGGTGCGGCCGCGACTACAGCTCCGGCTGGATCGGAAATAGTGCCAGTAATGGTTCCGCGATCACCCTGGGCAAAAGCGGCCACGCCACAAGAGAACACGGCCACAACCAGCCCCGCGATACGCGACCGCCATAGAAATGCTGCTCTGTTCTGCCATTTCATCATTATCGAATTCCCCAATTTTCTGCCCTGAAGGGCAACCAACGGCGCGAGATACTGGCGGCAAGTTTACATAAAACCGAGAACGTGGTCAAACGCTCCCCGTAAGGTGAAAGAATTTCCAGGGCAACGGACAACAGTACTTGAGTAGGCCGCCGAGTTATCTACTTCCGCGTATCTTTGCCGAGGATGTGCGGAACATCTTTGTTGTTTTCCTGACAGATGTACTCCATCAGTTCTTCACCCTGCTGGAGCGTGGAGTGGCCGTGCATCGTGAAGGGCTTCGTGTAGGCTCCGGGATCGTCGATTGTAGCGGTGTATTCGAGATGCCCGAGGTCCGGCCGCGTGAATCGCTCGATCACGTGCAGCTGTTCGGTATGCGGATGCGCCGCGAAATCGAACCAGAACTTGTCGTTGAATCCGACGCTGTCGATCACCAGCGTGTCGCCCTCCCAATGCCCGATCGAATCGCCGTACCAAGTGGGATTCGGGTCCTTCGGATGCTCTTTCCGATTCATGGAGATCTGCCGGTAGCTGTGAATGTTCCCCTCGAAGAGGAAAACGATCAGGTCGGGACTCTCCATGATCCGCCACGGATAAGGAGCCTGGCGGGGCACGCCCGTCGGCAAACAGTTGGCTTCGGGATCGTCCTTCGACATGCGCTCTTTGGTCAGCTTCTCCGCCCATGGTTGTAGCGGGAGCGTTTCACCCTTGGCCAACGACACCGAGATGTCATAGATGAACGTGTGCTCGGGGCTCCACACGCCGGAGAGGTCCGGCTTGCCATCGGCGGTGTGAGGCGTCTTTCCCGCGGGAATTGGCTTCCGCGCTCCGCCTTCCCCGTCCTGCGCCACAACCGGAGGCACGAGAGTCAACAGGATCGTCGTGACCGCCGTACTCATTATCCAACTCGCTTTACTTCGCATGTTTGCTCCTCATGCACTGATATGGCACAGAGTCTACAAGAAGGAATTACGCGACACAAGGCTTTATTCAGCTGCCTTCGGCCTTGAAGCCGTTCAATTCATCGCCGAGCCGCACGTCCCATCCGCCTTGGGTGGCAATGTCGCGCACTTCGACAAGCGCACCCGTATCCGGCCCGCGCTCGAATCCCGAGTGGGCAAGAATCGGATATTCGGGCTCCACGTTCTGGAGTCTACCGCGAGCCGGCGCCCGGCGAAAGGTCAGCCAATGCAAAGACAGACTGAATCCTTTTACTCCTGACGGCTCGCCGTTCCCTTTTGTTCTCATTGGCCGCCGCACTGCTGACGCTCGACCTTGTCCTTCGCTTTCGCGTCGGCGGCTGTCTGCCACTGCATATTTTCCGGCAAATCGGCGCGGCCACACGCCAGTGGCTTGATATGGTCCTTCACGTAGCCTGGGCAGGCGCCGGAAGGCTTGCCGGTGGACGGGCACGGGTGCTCCCGCTGAAAGTCGCGTCTTGTTTCGGCGCTGCGCCGAATCCTGCAGGGCGGACGCGCGAGCGCACGATGTACATCTCCCGCTGGACGCGCTACTCGCGGTCATCGGTATCACGGCGGACCCGACAAACAGGAGCGCGGCAATGATCCGCGCCATACTATTCATTGACATAGCGTACAGAATTTTACGGGCGAATACAAGGCGAATATGATGCCAATCCTCGTGCCCCCAGCGAATAACCGGGCGCGCCTTCAACGTTGCAAAACAGAACGGCTGGTATTGCCGATTCGACCCGGAACTGAATGACAGCATCACCTGCGATCCGTCCGACCCGGATGCTCGCGTCGACATGATCCGCGGCTTCGAGGCAATCAAGCACGGCGACACCGGCCCGCGGATGGCGGAGAACCATCCGCGCTCGCCGGGAATACAATCTCGCGCATCCGAAAAGCACAGCTCCATAGGGGTGCCGCGTTAACCTGTATCGGTGCTGAAATCGCACGCCAGCTTCATCGATCCGATGCTCCTCCTGCCTGCGGCAGAACTTCCAGAGGGCGACAAGTGGCTGATCGAGCCGAAACTCGACGGCTTCCGGGCGATCGCGTTCAAGACGGGCGGCAAGGTTTTTTCCGTTCACGAAACAACAAGGATTTCAGCGGTCGATATCCAGCGATCGTTCGGGCCCTCGACAGGTTGACTTGAGAATTGTGCCCAAGCCTGTGCCCAATTTCGGGTCAAACCACCGCACTCCAGGCCCACCATGTCATTTGCAAGTAGGTGAAAAGTAACGGCACCGGCCATCACAGCACTCGCCCGGATGGACTTTGCGGGTTCGAGCCCCGCCCGGCTCACCACATCCTGTCAATTTCCACCACGACGCCGGGTTCGATCTCGACGACGCGATCCCTCATCAAACGCGCACGGAGAGTTCGTTGGAGCGCAACGCCGCCCCTTCGGGCAGCTTACAAGAGACGCGAAGGTTGTAGTTACCGCTCGAGCGCATCTCGTAGATCGTGGCAATCGGCAGCTCTGTTTCGATCGCCCCGCCGGCACTCAGCATCACCAGTTCCGGCGCGGCGCGCGGCGTTGAAACAACCAGCTGACGTCCGTAAGCGGACCGCGCCAGACCTTCGACCTCATAACAGGCGGCCAGAGGCCCATTAAGCGTCCGCGGCTGAATGCCGGCGTTGCGGACCACGACCGAGATTCCGGTAACACGTCCATCGTCGTCGCGCGGCAATTCGCGGATAGACAGCGCAAGTCCATCGGCCGCTTCGCCCCACAATCGCCCCTTCATGTCGATCACCTTCGGCGGGTCGTCGCGCAGCACGAGCCCCATATTCGCGAGGAAGTTGTAGACGCGCTCGAACCAGTTTGCCGCCACGGGTTTCTTCATTATGCGGGGTCATCGTTAGAATAAAAGACCATGCAATTCACGACTCTCGGCAACACAGGCGTTACCGTTTCCCGCATCTGCCTCGGCACCATGAGCTACGGCGGCGGCGAGATGCCCGATTGGGCGCTTGGCACGAAGGGCTGGCATGTCGACAAGGCCGGCGCGCGCGAGCACTTCCAAATCGCGCTCGAATCCGGAATCAACTTCTTCGACACCGCCGACGTTTATTCCGCCGGACTGAGCGAAGAGATCACGGGATTTTATCTGCGCGAGATGGCGGCGCGCGATGAAATCGTCGTCGCGACGAAAGTGCATGGGCAGATGGGCCACAGTCCCAACAAGCGCGGACTCAGCCGCAAGCACATCATCGAAGGCTGCGAAAATTCGCTGCGGCGGCTCGGCATGGATTTCGTCGACCTCTATCAGATCCACCGATGGGACCCGAATACGCCGATCGAAGAAACGCTCGACGCGCTCGATGCGCTGGTGCGCGCCGGCAAGGTCCGCTATCTCGGGGCGAGCAGCATGGCGGCGTGGCAGCTTTCGAAGGCCCTCTACACGGCGAAGGAGCGTGGATGGCATCGGTTCATCTCGATGCAGAACCACTACAACCTGGTGTATCGCGAAGAGGAGCGGGAGACGATTCCGCTGTGCGTGGATCAGGGGCTCGGGGTGATTCCGTGGAGTCCGCTGGCGCGCGGATTTTTAACCGGCACGCGGCGTCCGGATGGCGGAGATACAAAGCGGTCGGAAGCCGACAGCTTCGCGAAAGACATGTATTACACGCCCGCCGATTTCGCGGTCGCGGATGCCGTGGCGGCGGTGGCGAAACAGAAGGGATGCTCGGCCGCGCAAATTGCGCTCGCGTGGGTGCTGCAGGCTCCGGGCGTAACCGCGCCGATAGTGGGTGCGACGAAGGTCGAGCAGTTGAGGGATCTGATCGGCGCGGCGGAACTCAAGCTGACGACGGACGAGATCGCGGCGCTTGAGAAGCCGTATCAGCCGCACCGCATTCTGGGGCATGCGCAGCCGAGCGCGAAGTCAATGGTGAGGTGAGCGCGATTCGCTAAATCGCTCGCCGCAATTCGTCCCGGATCACCCGCCGCAGGGTGGTCTCAAGCGCCTCGTGTTTGTTATTTACGAAGGCGCGCAGCGCGTCGTTGATGAGGGTCTGGTAATTTCCGCCCCCGGCGTCA
>DASZLP010000183.1:0-3468 GCA_035552355.1 Bryobacteraceae bacterium
GACAAGCTTCCGAAACCCAATTTCGAGCAGCAGGTCGAGGGCACGCGCAAATTCTTCCGCGAGCTCAATCGACTGGCGATCACCGGCGTGATCGATCCCGGCGGCAACAATCTCGACCCACCGGACTATCAGGCCGTTTTCAAAATCTGGCGCGATCGTCAGATGACCGTGCGCGTCGCCTATGCTCTCTGCGGCACAACTCCGGGCTCGGAGTTCACCGAACTGAAAGACCTCACGCAACTGCTTCCCATGGGCTTCGGCGACGACATGCTGCGTTTCAACGGCATCGGCGAGCGCATCACGTGGGCGATGAACAACAACAATCGCCCGAGCGATGCCGATAAGGAGAAGTATTACGAGATCATGCTTTGGGCAGCGCGGCGCGGAATGTCAGTCACAATGCACTGGACGAGCGACGAGTCGGTCGACCACCTGCTGACCATCTTCGAGCGGGTGAATAGAGAGGTCCCGATCGGCGGGTTGCGATGGTCCATCGCGCATCTGAACAACGCCTCGCCGGAATCGCTCCGCCGCATGAAAGCGCTCGGCATGGGATGGACGGTGCAGGACTCGCTTTACTTCGGCGGCGAGCAACTCCGGGATTCACCCGCCGTGCGCCGCCAGCCGCCGGTGGTTACGGCGAAGGAAATCGGCGTCGCGGTCGGTGCGGGCACCGACGCGCACCGGGTTGCCTCATATAATCCCTTCACCGCGCTGCAGTGGTTTCTCGATGGCAAGACAGTGAGTGGAATCGCGCTGCGCGGATCTGAGGAAACACCCACCCGCGCCGAAGCTCTGCGGCTTTATACGCTCGGCAGCGCCTGGTTCTCGTTCGATGAGGACAAGCGCGGCTCCCTTACGCCCGGCAAACTGGCTGACCTCGCCGTCCTCACGAAGGACTACATGACGGCGCCTGTCGAGCAGGTGGGCGGGATTGAATCGCTGCTGACGATTGTTGGGGGAAAGGTGGTGTATGCGGCGGGGCAGTTTGCGAACTTCGAAGAGAAGCCGTGATCGCCTGATGAAGGAATTGGCGTCGAAATGGCAGACGTCTACGGGCATAAAAACGGCGAAACACCGCCTGGCGGCCATGCCGGCATTGCTTTGCGCCCGTCGTGCAGTACTCGAGCCTTCGCCGGCGTGGGCGCAGTCCAGACATTCTTCTTATGCGGCAAGCGCGCACCGGCGGATTATTCCTGCCTGATAGCGAAGGCCGCGTTTGCCGGCACCGGTCCCGGAAGTTCCAGATCGCCGCTTCGCCGTTACTCGCGCGTGATATGTCAAAGCGAGCGTTCACTTCGGCGGCTCCGCTGGTTTTTGAATAACCCAAGGGCTTGGGAATTCGGCTACAATGGAAGTGTTGCCCACGGTCCTCAGGTTTGCGGAGTGCGCGTGGTTATCTACCCGAACGATCATCGGCCAGCCCATGTACACGTGATTGGGCGCGCCTGTGAGGCCGTGTTCAACCTGAACTGTCCGGCAAGGCCGGTCCAACTTCGAGAAAATTACGGATTCTCTCGCAGAGAGATCGCGCAGATAGAAAGAACATTGACGGAGCACTTGAACAAGCTGTGCGGCGAATGGGAGCGCATTCATGAAATCCAATGACAATATCGAACAGGCAAACGAGCGCGCCAGGGAGCTACAGGCGCACGCTCCACGGGCAGTGTCCGCCCGCTATGACCCCAAAACAGGAAGGATCGTGATTCACCTCAGTTCCAGACTGATCGTGAGTTTCGCGCCCGCGGATGCGCAAGGGCTGGAAAAGGCCCGCCCTTCACAACTCAATGAAATCGAGATCAGTCCTTCCGGCTTCGGCCTTCACTTTCCGGCACTGGATGCCGACCTCTACGTACCAGGTCTCCTGGAGGGCTTTCTCGGTTCGAAATCCTGGATGGCCTCGCGGCTGGGTCAGATCGGAGGCCAGGCAACGAGCAAAGCGAAGAAAGCGGCATCCCGAGCGAATGGCAGACTCGGGGGAAGACCGAGAAAAGTGCTCCAGCGTTCATGACGCGGGGGTCGTGAAAAACATAAGAGCGGGGACAGCGATTTTTCTCCGCCTCGATTGGCTGCCCGGAATTCGGTACGAAAAATCAGGCGCGGCGCGGCGTTTCCGATTACCATTCTGGCTGTGGGTATCGAAGGTTCCACCAGGAACGCCATTCCAGCCGCCGCGCGACTGATCGCGCGCACGCTCGATTCGTCGTTCACAATCACGCCGCCCACGACCTCCGCCATGGCGCGCCTGGCCTTCCAAAGTCGTACACAGTTTCACCGCTGGTTCCGCTCCGCGACTGAGGAAACGCCGCAGGCCATGCGGCGCCGTTTGTTGCTGGAGCGCGCCGCGTGGCATCTGCACCACACCGATGCCCGCGTGACGGACATTGCGATCGACGCTGGCTACGGTTCCCTCGAAGCATTCACCCGATCCTTCGCTCGTGTCTACGGCGTTTCACCAAGCCATTTCCGGCGCATCGGCACTGGCCGAATCGAGCTCGCAGCGCCTAACGGCATCCACTTCCATAAACCCGGTTTAAAGAAAGGACAACAGACCATGACCCTCTACGAACGTTTCGCCGGCGCCGAAGCCTGGCATACCCGGCAGTTACTGGATTACGCGAGCGCTCTGAGCGGCGAGCAACTCGATCGGCCGCTCAGCGGCGCCACCGAAGCCGTGCCCTTCCAGGAGTCCGGCCAAACGCTCCGCACGTTGCTCGAGAACATCATCTACACGAAAGAAGTCTGGGCCGGCGCCATGCTGGGCTGGAAGGACGGTGAGATCGGCCCCCGTCCGCTGGATGAGCGTACACCGGCCCGCATGAAGGAGCGCCTGTGCAAGGCGGATTCGAATTTCGACGAGGCGCTCGCGCGGATTGCCGCGGACGGCCGGTGGGATGACGAGTTCGTCGATGCACTCTGCGAGCCGCCGGAAACATTCAGCTACGGCGGCGTTTTCACGCACATTATCACCTTCAATGCGCACCGGCGTCTGCAGGCAATGGACGCGCTGCGCCAGTTAGGCATTGCGCCGAAGGGCTATGGAGACCCGGTCGAGTACGAACGGGCGAGCACCAGCCCGGCAACAAAATGATTACTTCTCCTGGCCGTGCAGTTCTGTGCCCGCCGGTGGAGCAGGCGGCGGTGGAGGCGGCGCCGCAGGTGGACCACCTCTGCCGCGCCCGAAGCCACCGCGCGCGGGAGGAGGATCGGGCATCTTCTCCGTGCCGCCGATCTTGAGCGCCATGAACCGCGTGCCGGTCGCGAACCCGACATACTGCGTCCCGTCGACCATGTACGTAACCGGCGGAGCACCACCAGGGACGTTGAATGGCAGGGCCAGCAGTTCGTCACCGGAATCGGCCTTGTAGGCGTAGAGCGTGGTACCCGCAACCTGAAACAAGAGGTTGCTGGCTGTAGTCATGGTGCCGCCGCCCGTCGCAGCGCCGCGCCCCGTCTTCACCCACTTGA
>DASZLP010000184.1:0-16843 GCA_035552355.1 Bryobacteraceae bacterium
CCAATGACCCGCGTGATTCGAACCCACGGTTAAACCGGCTGATCACGTGTCAGAACGTCACCGTGACTCAGTTTGCCGGTCTCCTGCAGGGATTGGCTCCGGACTACCTGGCGACGTCCGTCGCGGACGCTACAGGACTCGACGGCGCGTGGGATTTCACGCTCAGTTTCAGCGCCCCGTACCTGCTTGCGAGCCCGTCCGCCGGCGAGAGCGCGTCCGATCCGAATGGCGCGGTCTCGCTCCGGGAGGCAGTCAATAAACAACTCGGTCTGAAGCTGGAAAAACGCCTGCGTCCCGTGTCCATTCTGGTCATCGATCACATGGAAGAGAAGCCAACGGAAAACTGAATTATGTATACGCGACTTCAGTTGCGCGTACCAGGTTCCTGAAACGGGCTTCTCCAGGAAGAATCTGCTTGCACCCCGGATACTGCCCGGCCGTCTGGATGGAGACGTGTCCGAGCAGAATTGAATCTGGGTGGAATGACCCAAGCCTGCTGCATTCCTGCATGCAAGCTAACCGCTGACAGGCCAACGATTTTCCGGAATCAGCGGAAAACATTGAAATCAAGCTGGTTGCATCCCACGTCACGCTTTGATATTCTCTGCCTGAACCGATGCGGCGAAGTCATTTGGCATATATAGGGTTACTGCTGACGGCGGTTCCGGTGTTTGCGGATTCCCGCATCGCGGAAGCCGCCCGCGCCGAAGACAAGGCTGCTCTCCATAAGCTCCTCGCTGAAAAAGCGAGCCCAAATGGAACGCTGCCCGACGGCACCACTGCGCTCCATTGGGCCGTGCGGTCGGACGACCTCGACTCCGCCACCGTACTGATCGCTGCGCAGGCCAACGTCAACGCAGCCGATCCGGACGGCGTGACACCGCTCGCTCTCGCCTGCGCCAATGCGAATGCAGCGATGATCCGGAAGCTGCTGGCGGCGGGAGCGGAGGTTAACGCGGCCGATCCATCGGGTGAGACTCCGCTGATGAGTGCGGCCCGTGTCGGCAAGCTCGATGTTCTGCAAACACTGCTGGACGCCGGCGCGGCGGTCAATGCGCGCGATCATGTGGCGCAGCAGACGGCATTGATGATCGCGGTCCGCGAGAACAGGGCTGATGCGGTGAAGCTCCTGATCGAACATGGCGCGGAAATCGACGCGGCCACGCGGGTGGGAAAAGCTCCGGCGCGGCGGCCTCCGGGGGCGGGCGGCGGTTCGCACGGCGTGGGGATTGTCCGCAGCGGCTGGCCCGATCGCGGCTATCAGGACGCGACGCCCGGCGGGATGACCGCGCTGCTCTACGCGGCACGCGATGGTCGCGTGGAAATGGTCCGCGCGCTGCTGGCCGCGGGCGCGGATAAGAATCGGGCGGATGCCAATAAGATCACGCCGCTGCTGATGGCGATTACGAACGATCGCATGGACGTTGCGACTCTCCTCGTCGAGCGCGGCGCCGAAATCAACGTCGAGGATTTCTGGGGCCGCACGCCCCTGTGGTCCGCGGTCGAGATGCGCAATCTGGAAATCGGACGCAGCGGGACGAACGGCGTCAATCGCGAGGTCGCGCTCGGCTTAATCAAAGCGCTGCTCGATCGCGGCGCGAATCCGAATGCGCGCACGGCGGAGGTGCCTCCGACGCGGCGATTCATCATGGGTCTCGGCGATCTCTCGTGGGTCGATTTCACGGGCCAGACGCCGTTTCTGCGGGCGGCGCTGTCGGGCGACATCCCGGTGATGAAACTATTGCTCGACAAGGGCGCGGACCCGAACATCCAGACCTTCGCGGGAACCACGGCGCTCATGGCCGCGGCAGGAGTGAACTGGGTCACGGGACAAACATACGCCGAATCGAAAGACATACTTATGGACGCGGTGAAGCTCTGCCTCGAAAAAGGCGCCGACGTGAACGCGGCGAATTCGATGGGGCTCACGGCGGTGTTTGGCGCGGCTAATCGCGTGTCCGATGACATCCTGGCTTTTCTTGTATCGAAAGGCGCGCGCCTCGATGTGAAAGACAAAGAAGGCCGCACCCCGGCGGTGTGGGCGGAAGGCGTGTTTCTGGCGACGAATGCGCCGGAGCGGAAGCCTTCGACAATCGCGCTGATCGAGAAGCTGGGGAAATGAAGAAGGCCGCCTGGAGCTTCATCATTCTTGCGGTGGGTTGTTTCGGGCAGGAGCGCGCGTTTGTTCAGCAGTACTGCGTTGCTTGCCATAACGAGAAGCTGAAGACCGCGGGGCTGCTGCTCGACAGGATGGACCCCGCGCAGGCCGGGCAGCATCCCGAGCAATGGGAAAAGGTCGTCCGCAAGCTGCGCGCGGGGATGATGCCTCCGGCGGGCGCGGCGCGTCCCGACAGGGCCGCTATCGACGCATTTGTTTCGAAGCTGGAAGCCGCGCTCGATCGCACCGCGGCGGCGAATCCGAATCCGGGGACTACCGCGGTCCACCGCTTGAATCGCGCCGAGTATGCGAACGCTGTGCGCGACCTGCTCGCGGTGGATGTCGACGCGAGCACCCTGCTGCCCGCGGACGATTCGAGTGAAGGCTTTGACAATATCGCCGACGCGCTGGGTGTCTCCCCTGCCCTGCTCGAACGGTACGTCGCAGCGGCGACGAAGATCAGCCGTCTGGCGGTGGGCGATCCCGGCACGACGGCGGTGACCGCCACTTACCGGGCGCCCGCCGATCTCTCGCAGACCGAGCACATCGAAGGATTGCCTCTGGGGACGCGCGGCGGATTTTCCTTCCAGCACACCTTTCCGCTCGATGCGGAATATGTGTTCAAGATCCGCGCGCGCAGTTCGGGCCTGGGAGTTGGCGCGGGCGCGGGGCGGGTAGCGCTCGAGATTACGCTCGACGGCGCGAGAGTGCCGCAGCCAAAGCAGGGGGATCTTCACCTGGCCGTGACGGCGGGTCCACATACGATCGGTGTCGCCATGCCGAAGCAGAATCCGGCGGGCGTCGATGAGATCTATGCGTCCTATGCGAATAACGCCGCCGTGGCGAGCGTGGCGATTACGGGTCCGGTGAATGCGACGGGGCCGGGCGACACACCGAGCCGGCGGAAGATTTTCCTCTGTCATCCGGATAGTCCGGCGGATGAGACAGGCTGCGCGAAGAAGATTCTGGCTGACCTCGCGCGCCACGCGTATCGTCGGCCTGTGAAGGATTCGGACCTCGAAACGCTGCTCGGGTTTTACCAAACCGCGCGTAATAACGGGGGCAACTTCGAGCGCGGCATCGAAGCGGCGCTCGCACGTGTCCTCATCGACCCGTGGTTTGTATTCCGCTTCGAAAAAGAGCCTGCGGGCGTGAAGCCGGGCGCTGTGTATGCAGTGGGTGATGTAGAGCTCGCATCGCGCCTGTCGTTCTTCCTTTGGAGCAGCATCCCGGATGAAGAATTGCTGAAGCTCGCCGAGCAGAACAAGCTGCACGATCCGGCCGTGCTCGCGCAGCAGACACGGCGGATGCTCGCGGACCCCAAGTCCGAAGCGCTGGTGACCAACTTCGCCGGGCAGTGGCTCTATCTGCGCGAGTTGAAGAACGCGAAGCCCGAGGCGCGCGATTTCAACGACAACCTGCGGCAATCTTTCCGGCGCGAGACCGAGATGCTGTTCGAAAGCATCATCCGCGAAGACCGGAACGTCGTCGATCTGCTCAACGCCGATTACACGTTTGTGGATGAACGGCTGGCGAAGCATTATGGAATCCTTGGCGTTTACGGCAGCCGGTTCCGGCGGGTGACTCTTCCGGACGACACGCGCCGCGGACTGCTGGGCCAGGGCAGCATCCTCCTCGTGACATCCGTCGCCAACCGGACTTCACCGGTCGCGCGCGGGAAGTGGGTGCTCGAAAATATTCTCGGGAGTTCGCCGCCGCTGCCTCCTCCGAACGTGCCCGCGCTGCCGGATGACGGATCGGCGGCGAAAGTGGCGACTGTAAGAGAGAAGATGGAGGCGCACCGGAATAATCCCGTTTGCGCCGCTTGCCACAAGATCATGGACCCGATCGGCTTCTCGCTGGAGAATTTCGACCTGACCGGAAAGTGGCGGGCCAGCGAAGGCGGTGTGGCGATCGATGCGTCCGGACAATTGGTGGATGGGACGAAGGTAACCGGCCCGGCGAGCTTGCGGCAGGCGTTGATGAGCCGGTCGGATGTATTCGTTTCGACATTGACCGAAAAGCTGCTGACGTACGGGGTCGGCCGCGGCCTGAAGTATTACGACATGCCGGCCGTACGCACGATCACGCGCGAGGCGGGCGCCAGGGATGACCGCTTTTCGGCTATTGTTCTGGGCATCGTAAAGAGCGAACCATTCCGGATGAAGATGAAGCCGGCGGAAGGTCCGCGAGAAGGGGCATTATGACGTTCATTACGAAGAAGCATCTGGCGAGGAGAACCTTTCTGCGTGGCGCCGGCGCGGCCATCGGCCTGCCGCTGCTCGATTCGATGGTCGCGGCGCAAACACGCCTCGCGATGCCGAAGAGCCGCCTCGCGTGCATCTACGTTCCCCACGGCGCAACGATGGACAAGTGGACTCCCGCGGCCGAGGGCAAGGACTTTGCGTTCACCGAAATCCTGAAGCCGCTCGAGAAGTACAAAGACCGCGTGAACATCATCAGCAGTCTGGCCCATCCGCAGGCGGGTGGCGTCGGCAGTGACGCGGGCGCCGATCACGCGCGTTCGGCCGCCGTGTTTCTGAGCGGAGCGCATCCGGAAAAGGAAAGCGTCCACGTCGGTATGACGATCGATCAGATCATCGCCGCGAAACTGGGGCAGGATACGCCGCTGCCGTCGATCGAAGTGGCCATCGAAGAGAACGGACTGAACTGCGGCGCGGGTTATGGCTGCGCGTACACGAACACGATTTCGTGGAAGACCCCGACGCTGCCGCTGCCGATGGAGCACAATCCGCAGGTGCTCTTCGAGAAGCTGTTCGGCGACGGCAACACGGCGGCGGAACGCGCCGCACGCAAGGCCGAGTCGCGCAGTTTGCTCGATTCGGTCGTGCAGGAGGTCGCATCGCTCAACAAGGAGTTGCCGCCCTCCGACCGCGCGCGCCTCGGCGAATATCTCGACGACGTCCGCGAGATCGAGCGCCGCATCCAGAAAGCCGAAAACCAGATGCCGAAGGACCTGACGGTGCCCGCGGCGCCGGTCGGCGTCCCCGAAGCCTTCGACGATCATTTCAAGATCATGTTCGACCTGCAGGTGCTGGCGTTCAAGGCCGAGATCACGCGTGTCGCGACCATGATGTACGCGCGCGATACCAGCGGCTCGGTCTATCCGCAGAGCGGCGTGCGCGACGGCTTCCACGTCGCGTCGCATCATTCCAATAACCGCGCGGCCATGGACAAGTTCGCGCTCATCAACAACTATCACGTGGGGCTGCTCGCGTATTTCCTTGAAAAGCTGACGGCGGCCCCGGATGGGGACGGCACGCTGCTCGATCACTCGATGATTCTCTACGGCAGCAGCATGAGCAACGGCAATCAGCACGACCACGATCCGCTGCCGGTGGTTCTGGCGGGCGGGGCGTCCGGACAGCTTGAGGGCGGCCGGCATCTGAAGTTCGCGCCGCATACGCCGATGTCGAATCTGCTGCTCAGCATGATGGACAAGCTGGGCGTACGCGAGAATTCGTTCGGCGACAGCACCGGGCGGCTCGAAATATGAACCGGCGCGAGGTATTAGGGCTGGCGGCGGGATTCGCGGCGCGCGCGTTGGCGCAGGGAGGCGGTCCGCTGCCGTTGAATACGACCGGCCTTGAGCACCTCGGCATGACCGTGCCGGATCAGAAAGCGTCCGCCGAATTTTATGGGCGTATTTTCGATCCGCAATTGTTTCAGGAGAAGGATCCGCCGCCGCGATATTACGTGCGCATGGGGACCGCGTATCTCGCGTTTGGCGGCACGGCAACACCGGATGCGCCCGCGAAGATCGATCACTTCTGCGCACTGGTGAAAGACTACAAGGCGGACGAGATGCGCGCGGCCGTTGAGCAGGCGGGCGGCACGATGGGCTCCGGCCGGCTCGGCATGCCGACCGACGCCGACGGGATTCGCCTGCAATTGCTGGGCGTGCCGGGCGGCCTCGCGCGGACGATCGTTCCATCAACGCGGATTACGACAGACGACGCGACGGTCGCGGCCATCGGGCTCGATCATCTGGTGCTGACGGTTTCGGATATCGAGAAGTCGTCCGCTTACTATGCGAAGTTTTTCGGGCCGCCGGCCTCACGGGCGAAGAAGCCGGAACGCGTCTGGTTCAATGTGGCCCACACGCGGCTTGCGCTCGAGCCCGTCGCGGCCGATGCGAAACCGGCAATTGAGCGCGTGTCGGTCAAAATAGCGGGATTCGATCGGCGCCTGATCGCCGACAAGCTGAAAAAACTCGGCGTTGACGCAGCACAGGCGGATGAGAAGGCGCTGCGATTCAAAGATCCGAACGGATTCACGATCGAGCTGACCGGCGCTTAGCCGTTCTCACGCCTCAACGCAGACCGCATCGTACGGCTGCCGCTGACGGATCGCTCCCGTCGATTCAAACACGTTGAGCGATTGCTCGTAGAGATCGCGCGGGATTTCCGGACCGCCGTCCCAGGCTCCGATCGCCTTGTAGCGCTCGACGATACCGGCCAGAGCACTTTGCGGGATATCCGGGAAATGCGCGGCTTCCGTCGCCGCGATCTCTTCCGCCGCCGTCCTGCGCACCCAGTCTTTCGCTTCGGCGAACGCTTTGGTGAAGGCGCGGCAATAGTCCGTCGCGATGAATTCACGCGCCGCGCACAGGCTGCTGAAAACGTTCGCTGGCGTGGCGGCGCCGAGCGAGATGCCGGGCCGGTCCGGCGCCTGTTTGTGGATGAACTGCGCGTCGCCTGACTTTACAAGCTCGACTCTTTCCAGATCGACACCGTTGTACTTCAATGCGTAGCGCAGCATCGTGAGGGGCTGCGAGCCGTGATCCGCGAGAATGCGTTTGCCTTCGAGGTCCTTCCAGGCAAAGGAGCCGGGCACCAGAAAAAAGCCGTCGCGCCGATTGATGAGCGCGAAGTTGAGGGGGAAGCCGGTCTCACCCTTTTCCATGCGCGCCCAGTTGGTCGAGGGCGCGGACTGCATGATGTCCGTCCTGCCGGCCGCAATCATGCTGGCTGATGTTTCGCCAGGTGGGAGCACGCCGTAGGTGAAGTCAATGCCGTACTTTTCCAGAAAGCCCGCCGCCATCGTGCAGATGAGCGGTGTGTAAAAAGGCGTATGCCGGCTGGCCGTAATTCGCAAAGTCATGCGTGCCGGCGGCGGTCGATGTTGGGAAGGAATCCCGTCAGCAGTCCGATGGCGGGCAGGAAAGCGCAAATCTGGTAGACGAAATAGATGCCGCTGTGATCCGCCAGTTGGCCCAAAGCGGCGGCGCCGATGCCTCCGAGACCGAACGCGAGGCCGAAGAAGAGGCCGGAGATGGCGCCGACGCGGCCGGGCACCAGCTCTTGCGCATAAACGACGATCGCCGAGAACGCCGATGCGAGAATGAGGCCGATAATCACGCTGAGGATGCCGGTCCAGAGAAGGTTCGCGTAAGGCAGCACGAGCGAGAACGGCAGCACGCCGAGAATCGAGCACCAGATGACGTACTTGCGGCCGAGGCGGTCGCCGATGGGTCCTCCGGCGATGGTGCCGGCGGCGACTGCGCCAAGAAAAATGAACAGGTGAATCTCGGCGTTCTCGACGGAGACGTGGAATTTGTTGATGAGGAAGAACGTGTAATAGCTCGACAGGCTCGACAGGTAGAAAAATTTCGAGAACATCAGGGCGATCAGGATGCCGATCGAGAAAGCCACGCGCTTCGTCGAAAGATCGGGATGCATGAGCGCTTTCTTCGCGCGCGCCGCGTGGCCGCGGCGTTTGTACCAGGCGCCGACGTTGCTCAGCAGGATGATGGCGACGAGCGCGGCGGTCGTGAACCAGACAATACTGTGCTGCCCGCGCGGGATCACGATGAAAGCCGCGAGGAGCGGTCCGAGCGAAGAGCCGAAGTTACCGCCTACCTGGAAGACGGATTGCGCGAGCCCGTGCTGTCCGCCGGACGCCATGCGGGCGACGCGCGAGGACTCAGGGTGGAACACCGCCGAGCCCATGCCGATCAGCCCGGCGGCCGTGAGGATAAACGCATAGTTGGACGCCATCGAGAGCAACGCGAGCCCGACGAGAGTGAAGCCCATCCCGAAAGGCAGCGAGTAAGGCTTCGGCTTGCGGTCGGTGTAGAGGCCGATCAGCGGCTGCAGCAAGGAAGCCGTCAGTTGCGTGGTGAGCGTGATGAGACCGATCTTGGCGAAGTCCAGATGGAAGTTGGTCTTGAGGATCGGATAGATGGCGGGCAGCAACGACTGGATCATGTCGTTGAGCATGTGCGAGAAGCTGATGGCGAGCAGGATGCTGTAGACGGTCTTCTCGGAGGCCGGCTGCGGTGTGACGGGGAGCGGGGTTGTGCTCGCGGCACTGCTCATCGTTACCAGCGTACACTCGATCCTGGGCTGGCATTTCGACTCTTTAACGGCTCGTCTTCAGCACCTCATTCAACGAGCCCTGGCGGTAGCCTTCGAGGTCCAGCGTCACATACTTGTAGCCGAGCCGTTTGAAAATGCCGGTCAGCCGGCGCGCCATCTCGAGATCGAGCGCGCGCGGCATTTCCTCCGGCGCAATCTCGATCCGCACCATTTCGCCATGGAACCGCGTGCGGAACTGTCGGAAGCCCAGCGCCTTGACTTCTTCCTCGCCAGCCTCAACCGTCTTGACGTTCTGAATCGTCACTGGCGTTCCGTAGGGAATTCGCGAGCTCAGACAGGCGGCGGCCGGACGATCCCACGTCGGCAGGCCCGCCAGCCGCGACAGCTCCCGAATCTCCGCCTTCGTCAAATCCGCATCGACCAGCGGCGCCTTCACTTCATGCAGCGCGGCGGCTTTCTGGCCGGGACGATAATCCCCCAGGTCGTCTTTATTCACGCCGTAGACGATCGTCGCGAGCCCGCGCGCGCGTGCCACTTCGCCCAGCACGCGGAACAATTCGTCCTTGCAATGAAAACACCGGTTCGGATCATTCTTCAGGTAATCGGGATTCTCGAATTCGTGCGTCGCGACGTATTCATGCCGGATGCCGAACCGGCGCGCGAACGCCTCCGCGTCCCGCTTGTGGGATTCGGGAATCGATGCCGAATCGGCCGTGATCGCGACGGCGTTGTTTCCCAGCGCCTGCCGCGCCGCCCACGCAAGATAGGCCGAATCGGCGCCGCCTGAATACGCCACGATGACGCGCTCGATCGCGCGCAGCGATTCAAGCAGCTTGTCTTGCTTTGCCGCCAGAGCGCTCATGCCAGAAGTTTAGCGCGGCGCTGACTCACGCCAGCCCGAACTCGCGCCTCAGGCGCGTTCCTGATACGTGCCTTCGGCCGTGTTTACGCGAATCCGCTCGCCCTCGCCGATGAACGGCGGGACCTGCACCACCAACCCCGTCTCCATCTTCGCGGGCTTGGTCACATTCGAAACCGTCGAGCCCTTGAGCCCGGGCTCGGTTTCGACGACCGTCATCTCCACGGTCGGCGGCAACTCCACGCTGATCGGCTTGCCTTCGTAAAATTCCACCGTGACTTTGAGCTGCGGGATCAGGTAATCGGTCGCATCGCCGAGCAGGTCTTTAGTGAGATGCATCTGCTCGTAGTTTTCGGTGTTCATGAAGTAGTAGTATTCGCCGTCGTCGTACAAATACTCCATGTCGACTTCGTCGAGCTGCGCCTTTTCGATCTTGTCGTCAGTCGAGAATCGATGCTCGTTCATCGAGCCATTGCGAAGGCTGCGGATCTTGACCTGAACAAAGCCGCGCAAGTTGCCGGGCGTGCGGTGCGTCATGCTGAACACCGAGTAGAGCTCGTTGTTGAACTTAATCACCATGCCTGGGCGCAGTTGTGTTGCGGAAAGCGTCATTGGGATAAGCGCCAGTATATCAGCCCGATACGCGGGTTTGCTTCGCCGGAAATGCCTTTTCGCTGTTCACTGCGAGATAGCCGACGCAAAGAATCGAGAGGAACATCGTGAGCACCTCGGTGTCCCCCAGGTTTTTTTCGGCGATGCCCGAAACCATCGTGCCGATGACACATGCGATGGCGGCCTCGAGGACAAAGCGGCGATTTGAACGCCCCGCCGGGACGGTCCGAAGCGCGCGCCGGAAGTCCACGATGGCGAGAAGCAAAGCGGCCGTGAGGAAGATCGCGGCTGGCAGACCGTCCTCGGCGGCGTAGTGAATATAGATGCTGTGGAGATGCTGGTAGTTGCCGTCGGGGAGGGGATAGTGGATGTAGGCCGGCAGGTAGGCGTCGAACACTTCTTTCTTGCGGATCTCCTCGGGCCCGACGCCGAACACTGGATGCGCTTTGATCATCTGCAGGCCTACAAGCCAAACGATCTTACGGTGTGAGTTCGAATCGAGCTGGCCGTGCGGGTCGGTCAAGGAGCGCACGCGTTGCTTCACGGCGGCCGGCGCGGCGAAAAATCCGAGGATGAGTAGGACGGGAACTGCCAGCACGCTCCACTTTCGCCATTCCCAGAGCAGGTAGACGCCGGCGGCGAGCGCCGCGAGCCAGATGGAGCGCGTGTCGCTCAGGATCAGCGCGAGGCCGATTACGCAGGCGCACACGGCGGCAACCCAGCGCCACTTTCGCACGTCAGGCGCGAAGAACAAAAACGCGGCCGCCAGAAGCAGCACAAAGAGTTCCTCGCCCGAGAACGTCATCCAGTGGCTCATGAAGCCGCGGATGCGGTCGGCAATGTAGTAGTTATAAAAAATTTCGTGAGCCGCACGCGCGCCGGCTACATCGGCGGCGTACTGGAAGAGGCCGCGTGCCGCGGTGATCGAGCCGACGCCGATCCAGGTGAAGATCAGCCATCGCGCTTCCCCGAGCGTGCGCACGGAGGAGTAAACGATGAGCAGCATCGGGTATACGACCAGCATTTTCCGCACGGTCGGCAGGCCGAAATGGGGGTCGGGTGAGAAGGCGAGGGCGACGAGCGTCCAGCCGAGGAAGAACGCGAGAGGAATCGTGACACGCGGCCAACGCAGCGGCAATCCGGAAAGAAGCACGGCTGAGAGTGCCAGTGCCAGGAGAATCTGGGAAACGGCGATCGAGAGCAGAATCGCGACCGCGGATGCGCCGGCCAGCCATAAGGCAAGCTTTTTCAGGAAAGGCGGCGGAAGCAACTTATAGATTACGCTCCCGCCGCCCTCGCAATTCGATGCACGCTTTGTTTTTGCCACCACTTTGCGGCGCGGTGTACGATGGTTGGAAGCACCGGGATTCACGGATGAAGATGCTGGACATGCTGACTTCGGGGAATGGCGATCGGGATCTGGCGCTGAGTCTCGACCCGGCGAAGATTCCCACGCACATCGCCATCATCATGGACGGCAACGGCCGCTGGGCCAAACGCCGCGGCCTGCCGCGCATCGCGGGCCACAAGGTCGGCGTGAGCGTTGTGCGCTCGATCGTGGAAGACTGCGCGAATCTCGGCGTCAAGGCCCTCACGCTTTACGCCTTTTCGGCCGAGAACTGGAAGCGTCCGCGCGCCGAAGTGGACATGCTGTGGCGGCTGTTGCGGTTTTATCTGCGGCATGAGCTCGACGATTTGCAAAGGAACAATATCCGGCTGCAATCGAGCGGACACGTGGAAGCGCTGCCGGAGCGCGCGTATGAAGAGTTGCGGGCCGTCGAGCGCGCCACGGCGCGTAATCAGGGGATGCGGCTCAATCTCGCGATCAATTACAGCGCGCGCATCGAGATAGTGGACGCGGTGAACGCTCTGATCGACGAAGCGCGCATCGGAGGCCGGCTTTCGAGTCTCGTAATCGACGAGAACATGATTTCGCGCCGGCTGTATACGGCCGGTCTTCCGGAGCCGGATCTGCTGATCCGTACATCGGGCGAGATGCGGGTGAGCAATTTCCTGCTGTGGCAGATCGCCTATGCGGAGCTCTACGTCACCGACACCCTGTGGCCGGATTTCAACCGGGCCGAGCTGCTGCGGGCGATCCTCGATTTCCAGCGGCGCGAGCGGCGTTTCGGCGGCCTCTCGCCGCAACCCGTCGAGGAAGTCACGCAGGAAGAAGATCAGTTGCCGGAAGTAAATGAGGAGATCGCCGTCTCCTCGCAATGAAGCGCGTCGTCACCGCACTCTGCCTCGTCCCCATCGCCGTTTATACCGCTCTTTTCGCTCCCCCGTGGTTGGTCGTTGCCGTGGTCGGCATTGTGGCCGTGCTGGCCTTCCGTGAATATGCCGCGATTACGGGATCGTTCGCGCCGCTCGGGTACGGAGCCGGCATTCTGATTCTCGTGGCGCCGCAGCATGAGACGATCCTGCTGATGATCCTGAGTGCGATGGCGGCGATGTGCCTGATGCTGGCGGCGGAGGATCCGGCGAAGGGCCTTATGCGGGTCTCGGCCCTCACTCTGGGAATCATCTACGTGTTCGGCTCGTGGAAGACAGGGCTGCTGCTGCACGACCTAAACCCGCACTGGCTGATGTTCGGACTGATGGTGAACTGGGTCGGGGACACCGGCGCTTACTATGTCGGGAAGAATTTCGGACGGCACAAGCTGGCGCCGGCAGTGAGTCCGGGCAAAACGTGGGAAGGCGCGGCGGCTTCGGCCGTGACGGGCGTCGCGTTTGGAATGATTTATCTGCCGCTGACGATCAAGGGAACTTCGCTGATTGTCGCCGGGCTGCTGGCGCTGGCAGTGAATGTGGCGGGGCAGGTGGGAGACCTTGCGGAATCGGCGATCAAGCGCGGCGCGGGAGTGAAGGACAGCGGGAGTTTACTGCCCGGGCACGGCGGATTGCTGGATCGGGTGGACAGCACGATGTTCGCGCTGCCGGTGTTGTATACGGTGTTGACGTTCCTGCATTAGCCTTGAGCTACTTCTGGGTCTCGAACGGCGCGCCGGTACCGGACGAACCCACGAACAGCTTCTTTCCGTCAGGCAACGTGATGTTGCTGCCGTTGGCGCGATTCGACCCATCCTTCGCCTGCCAGCCCTCGACCACGATGTCGGTGCCGTTCGGCAGCGAGGCTTTGGTGAATCCGCGGCGCAGCAGGCCATTCGGCGCGCCGGCTTCGATCATCCACTCGGTGGTCTTGCCCGTGGCGGCGTCCTTCACGTCGATATGGATCCAGGCATGCGGATTGATCCATTCCATCTTCGTGACCGTGCCCTTCAGGAGCAGCGGCTTATTCACGTCGAACTCGGCAGCGAACGCGTGATGCGCCCATACCGGCGCGGCGGTCAGCAACAGGCCGGCTCCGAGGATGGCGACGGCAATTTTCGATCTCATCTGGATATAGTCTCCTGATTCTTCTTTGCCGCGGCGGCGGCCTCATCCGCGAGAGTGCCGGTGATCATGTTGCGCATGGCCATGTTGCCTTCGTGGCAGGCGTACTCATAGATCTGATAGCCCGGCTCGTGTGTGATCGGAAAAGCGATCTTCCATTCGGAAGTCCAGGTTTTCGGATCGTTCACCGTCAGCTCGTAGTTAATCGTGTTGTCGGCCATGCGGGTGAAGCGCTCGGTGAGCTTCATGTCGAGACTGCCAGCCACGCCGCCGCCGTTGGGTCCGATGCCCATCCTGCCGTTGAAATTCGTCGTCTCGACCACGAGCGTATTGCCTTCCCAGTGTCCGACCGGGTCGCCCATGTAGGAGCGAAGGCTGGAGGGCGCGTGGGCGCGTCCATCGGTCGGGATGATGCGCGTGTCGTGCACCATTTCATAGCGAATCGCCACGTAGCCGGGCGTCTGCACGATTTCGAGCCCGTTGCCGTAGATGACCGGAATGATGGAACCGGCGACACCGCGCGTAATGCAGCGGTCGTAGATGCTCCAGTCGGTCCAGGTCTCGGGCTTCTTGCGGCGGAGCGCGGCCGCCTCGGTCTGCTTCTGCTTGCCTTCTTCGGTGAGCGCCGGCATGCGACCGTTGGCGGGCTCGACGATCTGCGAAGTCTGCTTCGAAGCGCGCCGGGCATATTCACCGAACTGTCCGGGCACCGGCGCCGCGTCCACACCGCGCCCGGGGCCGCCGGTGGCTTCACCACGCTCCTGCGCATCGAGCTGCGCTTTGGCGGGGGAATGGTTGGCATCGCTCGGATTTTCGATGCGCTGCTTCGACGCCGCGACCTGCTTCTCGCGGGCCTGCAATTCGTCTTCGGTGAGATAGAGACGATGGCCATACTTAACCGGACGCTCCATGGGAACTCCCCAGGTGTCGTCGCTGGTCCATGTGCCCTGCAGGTCGGGATCGCCCCAGGGAGTTTTCGCGGGCTTCTTCTGGGCCACCAGCGGAAGAGCAAGGGCAATCAGTCCGACGAGAGCGAGAATTCTTTTACTCATTTGTGCTCCTTACCAAAGGCGAGTTGATGCGCGAAGAACGGAATGACGTTCTTCTCCATGCGAAGGGCGATGTGGTTGGTGTGGTCGCCGTCGTAAGTTTCGAAAGTATTCTTCAGATCGTATTGCGTCAGGACGCGCGCGAGCTCTTTGTTGCTCGCGGCCAGGCCGTCCTTATCGCCGACGTCGATCGCGATAGCGTGCAGCTTGCGCAGATTCTCGATGTACTGGTCGATGATCGCGAGCGGCGCATTGGCGGCCCACTTAGCGGCAATGGTGGGCTGCACTTTGCCGTCCTTCACCGGCAGATCGTAGAAGAATGGCGGATTCCCCGGATTCGGCGACCACGCGGCGGCTTCGGCGGCCATGGTGACTGGTCCGCGGGGGAGTTTCGAGACTTCCTCGGGAGTCTTCGCGGCTTCCACCGTGGCAAACGCTTCACCGCGCGGATTCAGATTGGCCGTCAGGCAGCATGCGCTCAGCACGTAGATGCTGGAGTAAACGTCCGGATATTTCATTGCGAGCCGGATCGTGCCATAGCCACCCATCGAGTGGCCCGCAAGTCCGCGGCTGGCAGGCGTCGCGAGAGTGCGGTAGTGGCTGTCGATGTACGCGACCAGATCGCGGGTGACGAAGCCTTCCCAATCGCCGGTTGTCACGGAGTTTGAGAACATGCTGCCCTGATAGATCGTGTACGCGTTGGGCATCACGAGAATCATTTCGCGCGCGCCACCGGCGGTCATCGCTCGATCGGCCACTTCCGGCGTAGAGGAGTTGGGATCGTGGAAACTGCCTCGAGTGGCAGGTCCGAACCAGCCTTCGTCGGTGTTGGTGTAGCCGTGGAGCAGGTAAACGACCGGGTAGCGGCGATTGGGGGCTGTCTTGTAGCTGGGCGGCAGGTAGACGGATACGTCGCGGTCGGGTGAGTCGCCTTCGAGATTGCCTTCGAGGGATTTGCCGTGGACCTTAATTCGCTCGAACGTGCCTTTGGTCTGGGCAAAACCTGGAATGGAAGAGAGGCTAAACAGCAGGCATATTGCTGGAATCTTCACTTGCCCGCCTTCTTTCGCAGATCGCCGTAGATCAGCTCTTCGGTGAATTCGACGCACTTGAATTCGAGCAGCCGCGCATCCTTCTCGCGGTGCTTATAAAGGATGACGTTGACCTTCCATGGGCGGCTGAAAGTCTGTGGGTCCTCAATCGTGGCCTCGTAGTTCATGGTGTTCGGATCGAGCAACGAATAACGCTCGACGACGTGCAGCGCGTCGCTCGCGAAATTGCCGGCGCGATCGAACCAGGCCATGCCGTTGAATCCCGTGACGTCGACCACCAGCGTGTTGCCGTCCCAATGTCCGTTCGACGTGCCCATCCAGGTATCGGTCACCGCCGGCTGCGGCTTGCCCATGTTAATGAGGCGATTCTCCGAGCCGAACTCATAGGCGATGAGGATGTCTTTGTCCGACTGGATGATCTGAAACGGAAACGCCATGTAGTTGGCGCGCGGCACGCCCGGCATGTAGCACTTCACGACCGGATCCAGCTTGAAGCGATTGGCCAGGTTTTGCTTCTTCTGTTCGAGAGCCTTCGGCAGATAGGGGATCTCATCCCCGGCGACAATGCTTTGTCCGGGCGGGATCGAGCCGATGGCGCCGAGCTGATAGAAGGGTCCGGCTTCGGCGCCATGGGCCTGAATGTCCCAGTCGGCCGTGCCGAAAGCCTGCCAGAGTCCAGTGAAGTTGGGCTTGTTGGGGGTGGGTTTGGGAGCGCTGTTCTGGGCGGCGGCTGGGATAATACAAAAAGCCAGCGCGGCGACGAGCGCCCCCGACAAACGGTTGTGCATCCGCGGTGGGTTCTCCTGAAACCGGATCTTCAGTTTTCGCCAGACAGCATATCAGTTCTCGGAGCGGGTGTTATTACGGAGTCCGGGAGGCAGCGTATGCCGCGATATTCAGCATGTCGTCGGGGCTCAGGTGCTCGACGACCGGCTTCATCAATTCGGTCCAGGAGCCTTTGCGGAAACCCTGCTGCATGTCGAACATCTGGCGCATGAGGTAACTGGGTGAACGGCCGGCCAGCGGGGGCACGGGCCCGATGCCTTTCAGATCGGCGCCGTGGCAGGTACCGCACGCCGTGGTCTTTCCGGCGCCTTTGGTGACGAGCGTTTCGCCTTTCTTCAGCGCGCCAACGGGCACGTAAGCGATGAAGGAGGAGCGGGGGTCGCGCAGGACCTCGGTGGCTTCGCCGTTGACGGGCGTTTCCACGATACGGTTTCCGAGCGGCTCCATCTCACTGCCTTCAACAATAAACAGGCCGTTCGAAGGTTTTGTTTTCGGCGCCATTTTTGCTTCGACGACCTTGATCCACGGGGTCCATTTCATGGAGCCGAAGTATTCGGCGGCGGCTTTGATCTCTTCGTCGGTCATGTGCG
>DASZLP010000185.1:0-9100 GCA_035552355.1 Bryobacteraceae bacterium
GCCTGTGCGTTTCATCCGGGCCGCGGAGATACCGGGAGATCGCCGGCGTTACCCCCGGTTGTCCGGTACTTTCTTATCCAGCCAGTCGCGCATCACCGCGAACACTTCATGATTGTTCTTTTCCATCAGCATCAGGTTGCCGTTGCCGTAAATCCCGTAATCGCGAAGCCGGATCATCTCCGTATTACACCCAACCTGCTTCAGAAATTCAAGATTCGTAACCGGCGATCCGCCTGCGCCGAATTCGCTCGTCATCCAGCCTATCGGAATTCCTTTCAGGTTTTTCCATTTGTGGACCGGTTCAGCCTGCAGCTTGTACGGACTGACCACCGGGCGCGGCGAATCGGGCGGCGCCGTCTTCTCGACGAGCCTGAACTGGCTGAGGTCGGTCACAGGCGGGTCATACGTCATGGGCGCCGCGGTCAAGCCCCAGCGCAATTGCGCCGCGAAGGGGTTGCCGTTGATTTCCATGCACATGATCGCCTTGACGAGGTGCGGCCGGCGATCGGCGACGCCCCATGCGAAAAATCCACCGAAGGCATGCACGAAGAGGATGCTCGGGCCAATGCGGTCGAGCAACTCCGCGCCGCCGCGCCACACCATATCGCTGTGGAATGCTTCATCGCTGACGTTGCCGGATTCGCAGGCCATGAACTGATCGATCATCGGGTCGTTCATGCCGCCCGGACCCGGCCACTGCGCGGTATTGAAAACGTTTGGGGCGCCGATCAGCCCTTCAAGTGCCGGCACGTTTGGCAGGTGGCTCGGTCCGAGCGCATCGGGATGGTAAGGAGACCGGCCATAGCTGGGGCGATCGACCCAGTAGACGCTGTAGCCGTTTTGCACGAAGTAATGGACCCAGCCGGGGCGTCCGCCAATTCCCATCATGTGCGTGCCCTGTCCGCCGCCGCCATGCACCATAACGACGGGATAGGGGTGCTTCTTCTCGGCCGGAATCATGTACTGCACGAAGTACTGACCTTGCGCGATTTCGCCGTAGGGCATCTTTTTGCGCTGAACATCCAGCCAGAAGCCTCCCTGATCGGCGAGCTTGATGCCGAGGGATTCGCGGTTCGGGTGCGGATCGGCGACAGCCGCGGCAATCGCCGGAGCGCCTTTGTTCACGTCGGCGTCAAGCCACTCCAGAACTGGCCGGAATGTCTCACGATTGTTCTTCGCAAGGTGCGCCACGGGTCCATTCGAAGTCTGGAGGACCTGCATCTTCAACTGTGGCGGCGCCGGGGCGAGACGATCAAGGCCGGCCGGCTCCAGCGCGATGATGCCCTTCACGAGATCGGGACGCGCCTGCGCGGCGACCCGGGCGAACACCGCTCCGTCGCCGTGCGTCACAAGCACCGCCGGACCGATGTCGTCAAGCAGCATCGCGCCGCGCGTGCGCCACAGGATCTGCGTGATGGCATTGTTGGCCATCGGCTGGCCCATCGCCGCGACGTACTGCGCTACGGCGGGATCGTTGGCGTCGCCTTTGCCTGGCCATTCGGGACCCGCGACGGTCTTCGCAACCTTCTCGAACACCGGCGCCTCGCGGTCGAAAAGCCCATGCACGAATGGTTGGTATGGATTCCGCCCCTGCCCCGGCCGGTCGAGCACGTAGACTCTGTAGCCCTGCTCGAGGAACAACGATGCCCAGCCGCGCCGGCCGTCGGGTGTCGAAATCCATTCCGAGCCCTGCCCGTATCCGCCGTGGATGAGGACAACGGGAAACGGATGGCGAACCTCGGCGGGGATCCAGCGCTCGACGTACATCTGCATGCCGTTACAAACCGTGCCGCGCGCGAGCAGAGCGTGCTCGACCCCATACCAGTGGTAGCTCCACTCGGCGATGTCGAGCGCGGGACCGGGATTGTTCGGGGGAGTCTGCGCCGCAGCCTGCGCCGGGAGCGCCAGCGCGCCCCCGGCGAGCGCGCCGAGCTCGCGCCGCGTGATTTTGGGAACCGATTCAATGGGTGGCATAGGGCTGTCCAGGCAAATCCTCAGAGCGATCTTATAACGTATTGAATGCGCCGGCATGAGCCCCGCGGCACGAGCGTGCACGCGCCGACCGTGTGCCACAATAAGAAGCGTAATCCACAATGTCCAATCCAATTTCGTCGCTTCGCGAGGAAGATATTCGCGAACAGGAAAGGCAGAATCCGTCTGAAACGGAGAGCTCTTTCGGCGACATCCTCAACCAGTTCGAACAGACCCATACGCACGAAACGGCTGGTGAACAGGGCCGCGAGGCCACCGTGGTCGCCGTCAACGACGAGACCGTATTCTTCGACATCGGGCAGAAGACCGAAGGCGTCATGCCGGTCTCGGCCTTGCGCGACGATAAGGGACCGATCCCCGTCAAGCCCGGCGATGTGATCCATGTCGGCGTGAAGGGCCGCAACGAAGAAGGTTACTACCAGCTTTCTCTGATCAAAGTCGAGCGCCCGAAAGACTGGTCCACTCTGCAGAAGGCCTTCGATGAAAAACTGACGATTTCGGGCCAGGTGACCGCTGTGGTAAAAGGCGGGCTGTCGGTTGACGTCGGAATGCGGGCGTTCATGCCGGCTTCGCGTAGCGGCGCGCGTGATGTTCCGGAGATGCAGACGCTCGTCGGCCAGGAGATCGCCTGCCGGATCATCAAGCTCGATACGGAGAAGGAAGACATCGTCGTCGACCGCCGCGCGGTGCTTGAAGAAGAGCGCGCGAAGGCGAAGGAAGAGAAACTATCGGGATTGCATGCCGGCCAGGTGGTGCGCGGAACCGTCCGCAGTCTGCTCGACTACGGCGCCTTTATCGACATCGGCGGAATCGACGGCATGCTGCATGTGGCCGATATCTCGCATGGACGAGTGAACAAACCGGCCGACGCTCTCACCGTGGGGCAGGAGCTGGACGTTCAGATTCTCAAAGTCGATCCCGCGAAAAAGCGGATTTCGCTCGGGCTGAAGCAACTCCAACCCGACCCGTGGGCGGCGGCGGCGGACAAGTATCATCCCAGCGATCGAGTGAAAGGCACGATTGCGCGCGTCACCGATTTCGGCGCCTTCGTCGAACTCGAACCGGGGCTCGATGGATTGATTCACCTGTCGGAGATGTCGTGGTCAAAGAAGGTCCGCAAGCCTTCCGACGTCGTCAAGCCCGGCGAGGCAGTGGAAGTCGTTGTTCTCACCGTGACTCCCGCCGACAAGCGAATTTCCCTTGGATTGAAGCAGGCGCTCGGCGATCCGTGGGAAGAGGTGGAGAAGAATCACCCGGTCGGGTCGATCGTCGAGGGTCCGGTTACGCAGCTCAAGCAGTTCGGTGCTTTCGTGCAGGTGACGGAGAACGTGGAAGGCATGATCCACGTCGGCGATATCGTCAACGATAAGCGGATCAATCATCCGCAGGACGAGTTGAGAGTCGGGCAGGTCGTCAAGGCCATGGTGCTCGAAAACGACCGCGAGAAGCGGCGGCTGCGGCTCGGGTTGAAGCAACTGATTCCCACGTCCCTCGACGAGTACATGGCGGAGCACAAGGAAGGCGACCAGGTCACCGGCCGCGTCACGGACGTGAGCCGGAACCGCGCCACCGTTGAGCTCGGCGAAGGCGTGCAGGGGCATTGCGCGCTGGCGGTTGAAGAGAAAAAGCAGGAGCAGAAGGCTGGGCCGGTGGACGTGTCGGCGTTGTCGTCAATGCTCGCGAGCAAGTGGAAGGGCGCTGGCGGCGGCAGCGCGGCCGCCGAGAGCGAGCCCGCGAAAGAGCAGGTGAAAGCCGGGCAGATTCGCAGTTTCCGGATTATGAAAATCGATCCGGAGAAGAAGAAGATCGAGCTCGAAGTGGCTCCGTAGTAGATTTCAGGTCAAAGCAACAGAGTGACACCCAGACGTCGCGCCACCAGAGTCAGGCTCTGATCGCGTGACGCAAGAGGAATCTGCTTTCGAACGGCGAGTTCAAGATAGGCAGCATCGTAGACGGTCAGCTCGTGCTCGAGCGCCAAATCCGCAACTCGTGTCGGCCGCCAACCGCGCGCTTTCGTTATCCACTGAAATCCGCAGGCTGCTTAGCCACAGCCGTGCCTCGGAATAGTCGGCAGCGCTCAGCTTCTTTCTGCGGGCGAGCACGAGCAGCGCATCGGCGATTTCATACAGCCACAGCGGCGGGACCACCACCGTCGCACCGGCGCCGATGTCGTCAAGCAGGCGATCTGTCGCTTCGGACGCCGGCGCAGAAGTACACCACGAAACGGCCACGGAAGCGTCGACGACAAACGAACTCTTCACCGGCGGTCTTCGTTGATCGCAGATCTGATTTCCCTGTCGCTCAGCCGGCTCGATCCCTGACGGCCAGCTATTTTGGCCCTGAGACGCCTTAGCGCCGCGACAGTTTCCCGCATAGCCTCGTCAGAAGTGCTGTTTTCCGGAACCAGCCGGGCGACGGCCTTGTCATGGCGAGTAATAACGATCTCCCCGCCGTTGGCGACACGATCCAACAGCTTGCCCATGTGAGTCTTCGCTTCGAACGCAGTGATGGTATTCATAAATTAACCAGCTAACGACCAGTCTATAAACCCCTTCACATCAGAGAAAGAAGCACCGCGGCAAGACCGTCGGCGCTACCGCGTCAAAACGCGTCCCGCCAGGCGCTCCAGCACCGCCGACGGCGCGCGATTCGGATCGGCAAGACTTCGCCGCGAGACAATCACCGTCTGTTCCAGCGCCAGCCTCCCTGCAAGTACCGCATGCGGCACCATGTCCGTGAAGACCATCCACGTCGAGCCAGGCGGAAGATCGAAGCGGTACTTTGGACAACTCGTCTGATAATCGCTGTTCCCCTTGAGCCAGTCGTGGAAGTGCAGCATGAAGGCGTCGTATGGGGAGCGATCGACCACAGGCATACCCGCGCCGGAGAGAGCGCGTGTGAAGCCGCGCCGAACCTTGTGAATAGCCGAGGCCGCGGAACCGGCGAAGCGATCCAGCCCCGCCCTTGAAGCTTCGGCCGGAGCGAGCGTCGCGAAAGGATCGGACGTCAGCCACGCGCGCGACTGCTCCGGGTTCACATTCGTGAAGCAGCGCAGGATGAGATCGCCGAAAACGGGGCGCGTGGGGAACGCGTCGACGTGCAGCAAATCGTTCCGCTTTGTCAGCGGCAGTTCCCTTCCCTTTTCTTCGATCGAACGGAAGCTTGCGTAATCGACTTTCCACGCCCGCGCGTAATCCGGCAGAATGCGGCGCATGAATTCGAGTGCACAGCGCGAATATTCGCGCATGGCGAGGCGCACGGTTTCTCCTTCGCGCGCGTCAACGAGGCCCGAAACCTTGTCCACATTCGGCTTATATGCGATGTTTTTGTGGATACTGCGGGCGTCCTGCGTCGCGCCCATCAGCGCGTCGCGGACACTCGGAGGAATCTCGAATCCGCCATCGGGAAAAAAGAGAATATCGCCGCGCTCCAGCACGGCGCGGGCGTCTTCTGTGTCACAGACGGCCTGAAGCTTCAACGCTCAGTGTATCGCGCATACGCCGGCCCGATATGTACGTTGTTCTATAGTGAAACATTGCCCTCATGCTTGAGGCCTGTGCGCTGACAGATCCCGGAAAGGTTCGCACGACGAATCAGGATTCTTTCCGGATCGTTCCCGAGCTTGGACTGTACCTGCTGGCCGATGGGATGGGAGGCGCCCGCGGAGGCGCCCGTGCGTCTCAAGTCGCGGTCGAAACCGTTGCGGAGATTCTTGCCGCTTCGCCTCACCGTGATGCGTCGGCGCTGCTCGGCGCGATTGAAGAAGCAAACCAGCGCGTGCTCCACGAAGCGAGCCTCGACCCCAGATTCGAAGGCATGGGGACCACGCTCGTCGCGGCGCTCGAAACCAGCGAGAACGATATCGCCATCGCCAGCGTGGGCGACAGCCGCGCCTGGGTCGCCGAAGAGGGAAAGCTGCGGGCGATCACCGAAGATCAAACGTGGGTGCAGGAAGTCGGGCGCACGCTGGGCCTCGATGAGAACAGCCTCAAAACTCATCCGATGCGGCACGTCCTCACGATGGCGGTGGGAGTGGGGACGGCGCTGAAGATTCGCTATTACGCCGTGACGCTGAAGCCGGGAGCCGTGATGATGCTGTCCAGCGACGGACTGCATGGCGTCATTTCAGAAGCACAGATCGAGCAAATTCTTGGGGAGCGGCGCGAAGCTTTCGAAGAGATTTGCGGCGCGCTCGTTTCGGCCGCGCACGCCGCTGGCAGTCCGGACAATGTCACGGTGCTGCTGATTCGACGGAAATTATAGGGCAGACGGTTAATCTGCCCCACTTCCTTAAGCCGCCATCGGCTCCTGACGCAGCCATTCCCTCAGAGCGTCGCGATGCAGCAGGATGCCTTTGCGCGAATAGCGCAGATATCCCTGGCGGCGGAACTGATTCATGTAATGCGTCACGATCTCGCGGGAAGTCCCGACGTATTGCGACAGCAGCTCGTGCGTGAACGGAATCATCTGCACCGAGCCGTCTTCGGCCGTGTGGCCGAGACGTTCCGAGAAGCGGATGAGCGTGCGGGCGAGGCGCCGCGCGATGTTATCGACCGAGAAGCTCTCGATGCGGCTGCCGAAATCCATGGAGCGTTGCACGAGCAGTTGCAGAAGAGCGATGGCGAGCCGCGGCCGGCGGGTGGCGATGTCTTCGATCTCCGCCGTCGTCCACGTCATGAGCTTCGTGTTTTCGAGAGCAATGGCGAGCTCGGTCCGCTGCGCAAGACCGAGGAACGCGGATTCGCCGAAGAATTCGTCCGGTTGATAAATATCGACGACGACTTGGCGTCCATCGTCGGCGAGGCGACAGACCTTGACCTTTCCGTCGATCACGAGATAAATACTTGTTGATGGTTGATCGTGGCTATAAATAGTTTGACCCTTGCGGTATTCGAGGATCGTCGAGCAGGGTAAGTGAGCAAGCGGATCTTCGAGCGGCTTGGGCTGTGGTGCGGTTGCGGTGCTGATTCCCATTATTTTTCTTCTCCCTGGTTAGAGCGTTGTAGTACCAGTCCCGGGATTTGTGATGTTTCACTCTATAGGTACTGATAGTACCATGCGTTGCCTTACATCAGGCTGGCTTACATCTAGCATTACGGGCCGCAATGTGAGTTCGAGCACGTACGGTTCCGTCCTCCACCATAAGACGAATCGTGAGTAACATTAGTAACAGATTAACGCGGCTCAGAGCGGTTGTCGAGGATGCGAAACTTGCATATTTTGCGCATTGCGGGAGTCACCGCTGTAATCTTTGCCGGAAACTTCCTGCAGGCGGCGGATTATGCAGCACCCGCGGGTGAACATTTTCCGCTGATCGGGGCCGCCGGGAGCATTCTGCCCGGCGGCAGATTTATCAAGCCCGTGGGAACGCAAATTGAAACCGGACCCGAGCCGTCTGCCCTCGCGGTGAGTCCGAAAGGGCTCGTAGCGACCGCGGATATCGGACTGGAGCACCACGGCATCACGGTGATTGAACCGGGGATCGGCAGGAAGCCGGGGACAGTGAGCCACCTGTGGGCTCGGACAGGGCACGGCACGGTGGCCGAACGGGCGGACCCCGACTGGGTGGGCGTCGCCGCCGGCATCGCTTTCGATGGCGAAAAGGCAATCTGGACGTCGGAAGGTCCGTCAGGCCGGGTGCGGCAGATCGACGCCGGGAACGGCGACAGGCGCAAGCTGATTAATCTGAATGCCGCCGGCTCGCATTCAAGCGACGCGGCCGACCTCGCGTACGACACCGTTCACCGGCTGCTCTACGTGGCCGATACCGCCAACTCGCGCATCGCCGTGATCGACACCCGGAAAGATCGCGTGGTATCGTCGGCGGCGCTCGGCCCCATCGTCGGTAAAGGCACTGCTTTGTCGGGGCTGGCCCTTTCGCCAGATGGTTCGACTCTCTATGCCGCGATGGCGCGCGGGGTCGCCGTGATCGACGTGCACGACCCTCTGAAGCCGCTGATTATGGAAACGGTTCCAACGGGGCCGCCCGATTTCGTCCTCGCCGGGTCCGATCGCGTGTTCGTGTCAGTGCCGGCGGACGATACAATTCGCGTGATTTCGGCGGCGGACCGGAAGGTCCTGGCGCAGATTCCGCTGGCGATTCCCGGGCTCGAGAAGCTTCGCGGCATCGAGCCAGCCGGGATGGCTTACGATCCTCTCACGAAATGGCTCCTCGTGGCAGAGACGGGCATCAATGCGGTCGGCGTAGTCGATACGGAGACGAACCGGTTGATCGGGCACATTCCGGTGGGCTGGATGCCGAACCGCCTCGCGATTGTCGCCGATCGGGTCTTTGTGACCGATGCGAGAGGCCGCGGCACGGGCCCTTACCTGCGGCAGCCGTTTCTCTCGCTCGGCGAAATAAGCGGTTTGCACCGGGGCACGGTGACGACATTCATCGTGCCGGATGCGAATGAGCTTGCGCGCGATACCGGCGTCGTTATGGCTCTCAATGGATTCGTCCCGCTGCCGCGAGCGCCGGCTCACCCACCTTCCGATATCCGTCATGTGGTTCTGATCTACAGGGACACCGGATCGTTCGACGAAGTCCTGGGAGACGTGACGAAGGCCGGCAACGGAGCAGTGGCCGCGTCGCCTCCGCTCGCCCGCTTCGGCATGAGCGGCGTCGCGATCGGAGCGCGGACGCAGTTCAGTGTAAAGGACGCGCCGATTACCCCGAATCTTCATGCGCTCGCGCGGCAATGGGCGTTCAGCGACAACTTTTACGTGGATGACGAGCGCGGCAACGACGGAGCCATGCGGCTCGCGGACATCCTGGATCACTTCCGGAAGAACGGCATTTCGGTTCGCAATTTCGAGGACGGGTCGGGGACCGCGGTTCCCGACCAAACGCGCGCAGACCGATTCATCGCCGCACTCGGGAAAGAATATGCCAACGGCGGCGCGCTGCCCCAGCTTCTTTCGATTCATCTGCCGAACGATCGAACTGGTGCGCCGGCCGACCACACCCCTTATCCCTACGCTGCCTCATTCGTGGAAGACAATGACCTCGCGACCGGACGGATTGTCGAGTATCTCTCGCATTCGCCGTGGTGGCGGGAAATGGTGGTCCTGATCGTCCAGACGGATACGGAAGGGAGTTTCGACC
>DASZLP010000186.1:0-6980 GCA_035552355.1 Bryobacteraceae bacterium
TTGGCGCGGGCGCCGCCTACATATTTTTCGCCTACATCGGCTTCGACGCAGTCTCCACTACGGCGCAGGAAGCGAAGAACCCACAGCGGGATCTGCCCATCGGGATCATTGCATCCTTACTGATTTGCACCATCCTGTATATCGCCGTCGCCGGTATCCTGACTGGCATGGTGCCGTGGCGCGATGTCAATATTGAAGCGCCGATCGCGCGCGCGTTTCTGGATCGCGGGCTTACCGGGGCCTCTCACATCATTACGCTGGGAGCTCTGGCGGGTCTTACCAGCGTCATGCTGGTGATGCTTCTCGGCCAGACTCGCGTGCTCTACTCGATGGCGAAGGATGGGCTGTTGCCGACACGCGTCTTCGCGGAGATCCACCCTAAATTTCGAACGCCATGGAAGAACACCATCCTCGTAGGCCTGCTGGCCGCAATCGTTGGAAGCGTCACTCCCATTGATGACATCGGCAAGATGGTCAACATCGGAACCCTCCTTGCGTTTGTCATCGTTTGTGTGGCCGTCCTTGTGCTGCGCAGGACCGATCCGGAACAGTCCCGCCCGTTTCGCACGCCATGGGTGCCTCTGGTTCCGATTCTCGGCATCCTGTTCAACGGATACATGATGTATAAGCTCGGCTGGGTCAATTGGGCGCGCCTGATCATCTGGCTGATAATCGGCCTCGTCGTCTACTTCGCGTACGGCCAGAAACACAGCAGGGTCCAGGCTGCCCTCAAGCGCGTGAGCGCCTGAACTGTGTCTTCAGTAATCACTTCCACGAAACTGCCGGGCATCGAGCGCGTTGCGAGCGGCAAAGTGCGCGACGTCTATCGTGTTGGCGAGCACCTGCTGATCGTCGCGACGGATCGCATTTCGGCCTTCGATTGCATTCTGCCGCAGGGCATTCCGGGCAAGGGGCGGGTGCTGACGCAGATGTCGCTGTTCTGGTTCGATTTCCTGCGCGGCGTTGTCCCCAACCACCTGATCGGCGCGGATGTCGACGCCTATCCCGCCGAGTTGCATCCATTCCGCGAACAGCTCGAAGGGCGTTCCATGCTGGTCGAAAAGTGCCGCATGGAGCCCATCGAATGCGTGGCGCGCGGCTACATCTCCGGCTCCGGGTGGAAGGACTACAAGGCCAACGGCTCCATTTGCGGTATCCCTCTTCCGGCTGGATTGATCGAGAGCGACAAGCTGCCCGCGCCGATCTTCACTCCCGCGACTAAAGCAGAAACCGGTCATGACGAGAACATCCCGTTCGAAACCGCCGAGCGCCTCATCGGACGCCAGACCGCCGCTCTTCTCCGCGACCTCACTCTGCGCGTCTATTCGAAGGCGGCCGATTATGCGGAGTCCCGCGGCATCATCCTTGCCGATACGAAGTTCGAATTTGGATGGAGCAGGGCGGGGGAGCTTCTTCTCGCCGACGAAGTGTTAACGCCGGACTCCTCGCGCTTCTGGCTGCGGGATGTCTACTCGCCGGGCGGGCCGCAAAAATCCTTCGACAAACAGTTCGTCCGCGACTATCTCGAAACACTCGACTGGAACAAGCAGCCTCCGGCGCCGCCGCTGCCGCGGGATGTGATCGACAAGACCGCGGAAAAATATCACGACGCATACACACGCCTGACGGGCAGGACTCTGTGAACTGGCTCGACCTTCTTCTCCTGGCGATCCTTGTCTTCTCCGTCATCATGGCTGCCCGCAAGGGTTTTTCCCGCGAAGTGATCGGACTGGCCGCGGCCTTTCTCGCCTTCGTGCTGGCAATGTGGTTTTATGGAACGGCCGGTTCATTTCTTGTTCCCTACGTGAGCTCGATGCGCATCGCGAACCTGCTCGGCTTCCTGCTCGTCGTGTGCGCGGTCCTGCTGGGCGGGTCGATCCTGGGATGGATCGTGCACCGCTTCCTCCGCACGGCCGGACTTTCCTTTTTCGACCGCCTTTTGGGCGCGGCATTCGGACTGGTCAGAGGCCTGCTGATTGCGATGGCTATTTTGACGGCGTTCATGGCGTTCGGTCCTCAGGTCGAGTCGAACACCGTCTCGGCCTCCATGCTAAACTCGCGAATTGCGCCGTACGTATTGGATGCATCGCGCATCATCGTTGCGGCCGCTCCGATGGAACTCAAGTCCAGCTTCCGCAAGCAATACGAACAAGTGAAATCGACATTGGAGAAGAGCGGCCCCGCCCGGCATGACCAGCGGCCGCGCCCTGAATGAATAAAGAGCCGCGGACCCTGATGAAAGAACATTTCGACGGCCTCATCGAACAACTGATGAATGCCGGGTTCTTCCTTGAGCAGGCCGTCGAGATACTCGAACGAGGCATGATCGAGCGCGCGCTCCAACTCAGGAAAAACAACCAGTCGGAAGCCGCGAAGGTGCTTGGCATTCACCGCAATACGCTGCAGCGGAAAATGGTCGAACACGGGATTGATGGCAAGCATCCGCGACGCAAGCCCGCGGCGAGCGCGGTCGCGAAAAGGCAGATCCGGCGGCGGCGCAAAGCGTCGTAGTTTATCGGCGAAGCCCGATGCCGCTGGTGATCTTCGATCTCGACGGGACACTCATCGATTCCCGTCTCGATCTCGCCCACGCCGTCAACAATACGCGCGCACAGGCCGGACGCGGCCCGCTGCCGCACGAACAGATCTTTTCTTTCGTCGGGAACGGCGCGCCGGTATTGGTGAAGCGTGCCATGGGTCCTGAAGCGAGCGAAGACGAGGTCGCCCGCGCCCTTGAGTTTTTCCTTGAATACTATCGGCATCATGCGCTCGATTACACGGTTGTCTATCCGCAGGTTGGCGACGCGCTGCGGCAGATGCATGCCGCCGGCGCAAAGCTGGCGGTGCTGACCAACAAGCCGGTGAAGATCAGCCATCGCATTATGGAAGGTCTCGGCCTCTCACAACTCTTCTTTCGGATTTATGGAGGCAACAGCTTCGATCACAAGAAGCCGCACCGCATCGGCATCGACACCCTGCGCGAGGAATCCGGCGTCGCCGCGGCGGATACGTGGATGGTCGGCGATTCCTGGGTGGATGTGCAGACGGCCCGCAATGCCGGGGTTTGCTCATGCGGCGTGAGTTGGGGCTTTCAGCCGGAAACGTTTCGCGAATTTCCGCCGGATGTTGTGGTTGATAATTTGGAAGACTTCGCGGCTAATTTCGGCTGAGCCGAGAACAAGCGCCGGTCGCGGCACGCGGGACACCTACGCGCCGGTTTTGATCTGATCGAGTTCCGCCACCGTATTAGCGAAATCGCGATATGTCTCCGGAGCCTCACCGTGGAAGATCTTCTTCAGCCCGAGTTGCGCGCTCCAGTCCATGCGCCGCGCGGTGGCTTCGGCCATGATTGGCTCCACCCCGCTCGATCGCATCGTCTCGGCCACTTCCTCCATTTCGCGCGCGCGCCTTTCTCCGTGCACGACAACGCGCCCAACCATGTAAGTGGCCATCTCCGCCCAGTCCATTCCAGGAAAGGTTTCGGCCAGCGATTTGAAAACCCGCTCTTCCGCCCCATAGCGGCTCGCGCCCAGTACGCATTCGGTAAGCAGGGCTTCCATCCCCTTGACGATGACGCTGCGGCACATTTTAGTCGCGGCTGCTTCACCGACCTTTGCCGACGTGAACTCCATCCGCATGCCGAATGGGGTCATGCGTTGAATGAATTCCGCACCACCAGCGCCACCGACCAGCATGGGCACCTTGTGTCCATAAGGCGGCGCCGGAGCCATTACCGCGACTTCCACGAACTTCGCACCAGTCGCCGAAATCACGCGGTCGATCGATTGCTTGAGGACCGGCGAAACGGAATTCAGGTCGGCGTAGAGTTTGCCCGGTCCGAGCGCCCCGGCGGATTGCCGCGCGGCCTCCAGCGCCTGGTTCGCTGTCACGGTCGAGATGACGATGTCGCATGCGTGCGTCAGCTCGGCATTGGAGCCAGTGAGACGCGTGGCCGTCTCCTGCGCGCGCTTTTTTATCTTCTCGCCGAGTCCCGGTGTTTCAGTGTGGATGTCATAAGCGGCGATGCCATCGATGCCCGCGCCGCGCAATCCGCCGGCGATGTGAAACCCGGCTTCGCCGAATCCGACAAAACCAATCCGTGGATGATTCATTGCCTCTTCAGATTACAGGGGAAGCTGGAACACAGAGTCGACGCTGGTGTAATCCTTGTAACCCAGTCGCGCGATGGGCCGTAGCTTCAGCACATCGACGCGCCCGTCGGCGGTAAGGGCCGCATCGTCGATGTGGACGGCGACCACGCGGCCGATCACCACATGATGCTCCGATGACGGCTTGCTGCCAGGAAGCGTGAGGACCTGATGCAGCCGGCATTCAAAGTGCACCGGCGAACCTTTAACGCGAGGCGGACGCACAAGGCGCGAGGGGAGAGGTTCGAGTTCCGTGGCAGCCATTTCGTCGACGCCCTGCTCCAGAATGCTTGCCGTCCGGTACATTTGTTCGCGCTGCGCCCAGGTAGCCATGTTGTAGACGAACTCGCCGGTGGCTTCGGCGTTGACCACCGAATCCTTCTTGCCGCCGCGCGCCTCGTGGGCGCCCGACGAGAAGCAGACGAACGGCGGATCGTAACTGAGCACGTTGAAGAAACTGAACGGCGCGAGATTGACAATGGCGGCCGCGCTGATGGTAGTGATCCATCCGATCGGACGCGGCACAACGCAGGCCTTGAGAGGGTTGTAAGGCAGGCCATGGTCGTTCCTGTCGGTTTCGTAGTACATGTGCGGGGACGCTACGCAGTCAGCGTTGTTGGAGCGTACGCCGTCGCCGCCGACTCGACCGCATTCGGATCGAACATCTTCTCGCGGATGAACAGGCCCGGCGCCAGGGCGCAGATGGCATATGAGATTCCGAGCAGGCCGATGCCGAGCCCGATCGAGTAACGCGATGCCGCGAGTCCGATGAGCAGCGGCGACAATGTGGACCCGATTCGCCCGAAACTATATGACGTGGCGACCGCGGTACCGCGGATGCCGGCGGGAAAACTCTCGCTCAGGTAAGTCGAATTGACCGCGTAAGGCGCGGCGTAGAGAAAGCCGAAGATGAGCAGCAGATACGCCGCGTTCCGGGGTGTCGCGGAATAAACAAGTAATGGCAGATAAACGGCAGTCAGTAAGCCGGCGACGATCCATGTGGCGCGCCGTCCGATGAGATCGGCAAGATAGCCCGTAACTACCTTACCCCCGATCGTCATGGTGTAAGTCCCGGCGACGTACCAGCCCATATTCTGCACGTTCACGCCGAGATCCTTCACCAGGTAACTGGGCAGCCACGAGGTCGCACCATAATAACCGAACTGCAGCGCGATGGCCGCCACTGTCCACACAAGGAACGTGCGCCGCAGGGAGCGATCGTCCCAAATTCGCGCAAAGGGACTGGGACCGGCAGCTTCGTTGCGCGCATGATTCCGTGCCACGATCCAACTCGGCGGATCGGGTATCTTCCAAAGCAGCAGGAGCGTGACGATGCCGGGCAGGATCGCGCAGACAAACAGCGCCCGCCATCCCCATGCAGGCAATAGCCAGGCCGAGAGCAGCGCCGCGATTACGTATCCGGCCGACCAGCCGCCCTGCATCGCGCCGAGCAACGTGCCTCGCATTCGGGTTGGAACATACTCTGCCGCGAGCAGCGTTCCAATGCTGTAGACGGCGCCGAGTCCGAAGCCCGAGACGAGGCGCGTGACCGCAATCTGCATGTAGGTGTTGCACAGTGCGACCACGCCTGTGAGCACGGAAAAGGTGAGCACCGACCACCAGACCACGCGCACGCGCCCAATCCGGTCGGAGAGCCAGCCGGCCAGCACGCCGCCGCCGCCCATGCCGAGCAGGGTGTAAGTGCTCAGAGCACCGGCGCTGACGGTCGAGAGAGTCAGCTCCTTCGAGATGCTGGGGAGCGACAACGCGAGCATCTGGAAGTCCATGCCGTCGACGGTGAGGGCCAGGAACACGGCGACAACGACCAGTTTTCCGGTGCGGTCGAGCGAATCGCTGCTGGACACCTTGTGATCGTACACCGCGGGGTACAACTCACCGAATGCTGCGCCCGCTGCTCAGGACACTGCACAGGCCGATTTACGAATCAATCGGCCACGCCGGTGCGGTCGATCGCAGAGGCGACTGGAAAGAGCGATGCAAAGCCACGATCGTGGAAACAGGCGTCAACCTTTGTTTTCAATACCAGCGACAGGCTGAAGCCTGTCTCACCATCGTACGGACTTGCAGCATTCGGCCACCTCTACCGTGTGCCCCACTTCAGCAATGTCGTCACCGGCCTCGTCAGCGGATCGTGATAATGATTCGGGCTGACCCGAACCGCGTACCCCAGCCGCCCCGTCTGCGCCGGCACGATCTGCCGCTCGAACACCGCAACGTCGCCCTCGACTTTGGTGTTCGGCAGCAGCACGACTTCGGTCTCTTCCAGACCGCCGCTCGAACCGATGCGGCCAATCACGCACTCGACGCGCAGATCATCCGCGGTCAATCCAGCGAGCTTGAGATGAGCCCGCACATCAATGGGGCGTCCGCTCATCACCGGACCCTGCGGGGCCGGACCCAGATCGAGGAAATTCACCTGCGGCCAGATCTCGCGCACGCGCGCGTTCCATTTCGAGCGCTGCCGGGCGGCCTCGAAGTTGTTCTCCTGGATCTGCTCCCAATGTCCGTGCGCCGGGTCATAGAGCTGCGTGGTATAATCGTGGACCATGCGGCGCGCATCGAAGGCCGGCGTGAGGTTGATCATGCTGGTCTTCATTCGCTTGACCCACTCGGACGAGACGCCGCCTTCGGAATTCGCATAGAAGAGCGGTACGATCTCGCGTTCCAGAAGGTAGTAGATATTGCTGGCATGGATCGCGTCCTGATCTTCCGAGTAGTCTTCGCGATCGCCGATCGCCCAGCCGCCCGAAATCTCGTACGCTTCGTCGAACCAGCCGTCGAGGATCGACAGATTGAGCACGCCGTTCATGG
>DASZLP010000187.1:0-9469 GCA_035552355.1 Bryobacteraceae bacterium
CAGTGAATTATGCCGCCACCGACTTCGGGGATTATTTCAGCGCGACGGGGGCGGTGGCGGGATCGACGCACTACCAGTCGGCGTTCTTCGAGCCGATGATCCTGAATTACATGAATTCCGGGTCGCAGGGACAATTGTCCATGGACGATCCCAAGTGGGCGGCCTACGCCAACTGGGAAATGTCAATCCAGACGCCGCCGGAGCCGCGCTTCGGCAATCTGCGCAAAGGCTACAGCAACGGCGACGGCAACACCGAAGCCGATGTGCGCACGGGCATGCTGGGCACCGCCATGCATGCGACTAACCCCGCGCTGGCAAGCAATCTGATGTGGGCGTGGCAGCAATCGAATGCGCCGAATCGACTAACCGAAGATTCACAGTTCGTCACCACGCTGGCAGCGATCGATCCCTCCATTCCGGCTGTAGCGCCGCAACTGGCGAGCACGAATATTCCCGGATATCACTCGGTGGAGCGGCACAACTTCGGCACCCCGCAGGAAACGGCGCTGTGGTTCATCGATGGCGGCTTCTACTCGACCGGCGGACACCGCCATTACGACGACGGGCAGGTTTCGATCTACGCGCTGTCGGCGCCGCTGGCGATCGACTGGAATGCGAACCTGTACAGCCCTGAAACTCCAGGGCGGTTCATGCACAACTCGATCGTCTATGACAGCGAACTCGCCCCCCGCAACTGGTCGGACGACCAACCGGATCCGGCGCTGGTCTCCTCGCTGTTCCAGAATCCGACCAACACGGAATTCGCGGCCTTCCAAATGTCCACTACGGCCACCGGTACGTTTCTCTCGAGGGACGGGACCACCACGTGGACGCGCACGGTCCGAACCCTGAATTTCAACCCGAGCTATCCGATCATTTATGTGAACGACACGTTCGCGGGTTCCGGCGCCGGCACGGGTAAGACGCTGACGTGGAACCTGATGGCGACCGGGGCGGTCCAGACGCCCGCGGGCGCTGTCACGCCGATTATACGCTTCAGCGCCGGCTGCCAGTCGCCGGCGGGGGCGCTCCCTTCGAACGGGCTGGTCAATCCTGTGCCGCAGGGCCTGGGCCATTTCAGATTCACTGGCGCGACCTGGCCGGCGCATGCCACTCAGGGAATCGACTGGGACCTGTACACCGTTTCAAACAATGCCACCGGACAATTTCTGATCGGCAACTGGGGCCACGGGTGCCATTCGACCGGCGAATCGGCCGAATACCAGCAGATCAACGGCGCGCCATTCGCCGAGACCCAGCACATTTTGCGTGTGCACGGCAACGGCGGGTTTACCACCGTCATGCTGCCCAACCGTAAGGGAGAGGCCCGCGCGAATACGGTGACACAGCAGGCTTGTGGAACGGAGGTAACGCAGGGCTCGGAGATCACCTGCTTCAACGCCTCGGCGGCGTCATATGCAAAGGGCGGCACAAGATTACTCGCCGTTTTCGATTCGTCGACGCAGACCGATTTCGGCCTCACCGTGACGGGCGGTCCGCAGGAGGTGATCGTCGAATCCTCTCAGATTATCTGGACACTGGGAGGCGTTCAGGCCGGTCCGCGCAGTATCACGCTGCCGGGAATCTGGTACCCGAGCCCCGCACAGGGCGTCACGCGTACCGGAAATACGTGGACATACAACTACGCCGGATTGCCCTCGCCGCAGCAAGGGGCGGATACAGTCGCAGCCCAGCCCGTCCCCGTGACCATCACTTTCTCACAGGTTCCGGTGCCATGATAAGCGTTCGCCTGTGGCGCGGGCTCTCAGCCCGCCGGAGACTGGGCGTCTGCGCGCTTCTGGCCGCAGCTTCCAGTCCCGCCCACATGGCGGCGCAGGATCTCGCGTTCGTACCCAATCGGGGCCAGTTTCCCCCGGCCGTCTCTTTCGAAGCGCGAGGCGACAATTACAGCATCTCGCTTGCCGGAACCGAGGCTTCGTTGCGCTTTCGGTCAGCGGGGGCGTCCCTGCGCTTCGCCGGATCGAGACCCCATGCGGCCGGCGAGGCTTCAGGACCGCAGCCCGCGCACAGTAATTATCTGGCCGGGAGCGATCCGTCGAAATGGCAAACCAACGTGCCGCAATTCTCACGCGTGCGATACAGCGATCTCTATCCCGGCATCGACCTCGTCTATTACGGCAATCGGCGTCAACTGGAGTATGACCTCGTGGTATCTCCGGGAGCCGATCCCGGGGCAATTGACATCGCGCTCGAGGGCCTTCCCGGCTTTGACAGGCCCAGCCTCGGAATCGCATCCAACGGCGATCTCGCGTTGCGCTTCGCGGATTCGGAACTGCGCCTTCTCAAACCCATCGTTTACCAGCGGATCGAAGGCGCCAAACGCCCGGTTGCCGGCGCGTACGTGCTGCGAGCCCGGCATCGCATCGGATTTCGCATTGGCGCTTACGATCGTCGCTACCCCCTTACGATCGACCCCGTGCTCAGCTACGCCACTTATCTCGGTGGAAGCGCCAACGAAGTCGCTTACGACGTCGCGACGGACAGCGCGGGAAATTCGTACGTAACAGGCTATACGAGCTCGACAGACTTTCCGGCGACATCGGGAGCTTACCAGACCAGCGGCCAGGGCGGGGTGTCCGACGTGTTCGTGGCAAAGTACAGCTCCACCGGCGCGCTCGTTTACACAACCTACGTTGGCGGAAACGGGGAGGACACCGGCTACGGCATTGCAGTGGATTCGGCCGGCAACGCCTGGATCGCCGGCTCGACCTCATCCACCAATTTCCCCACCAGCAGTGGCGCGTATTCCACACGCCTGAAGGGCATGACGAATGCATTTGTCACGGTGCTCAATCCCAATGGGAACGGCCTTGTGTATTCGACGTACTTCGGCGGCACAGGCGAGGATATCGCATACGGCCTGGCGGTGGACAGCGCCGGCGAAGCCACCATCACGGGTTCGACCACTTCCACCGACCTCCCCGCCAGCACGTGCGCGCCCTGCGCAAGTAACACCGGAGGCGCCAGCGACGCTTTCGCCGCGCGCCTGAACGCGGCCGGGACCGCGCTGGTTTATTCCACCTACATCGGGGGATCGGGAGCGGATGCCGGCTATGCGATCGCGCTCGACGGCTCGAGCAATGCATACATCACCGGCTATACGAGCTCGATCAATTTCCCCACCGCCGGCGCTGCTCAGTCCGCCAACGCGGGCGATTTCGATGCGTTCGTCACGGCCATCAATTCCACCGGAACGGCGCTGATCTATTCCACCTATCTGGGTGGTTCGCAGGAGGATTACGGGGCAGGAATCGCGGCCGACGCGAACGGAAACGCCATCGTCGCCGGCACCACCGGTTCGCCCAACTTCCCGGTGACGAATGGCGCAGTGCAGACGAGGCCGGGCGGCGCCTACGATGCGACGGTTACGCGGCTGAGCCCGTCGGGAACCATCTCCTGGTCAACCTTGCTCGGCGGCAGCGGGGACGACTACGGACTCGCGGTGGCGATGGATTCATCCGGAAACGCATACATCGCCGGCGACACGGCGTCCGCGGATTTCCCCGCCACTTTCGACGCACTCCAAAACACGTCCACTGGCGCGTTCAACATTTTCGTGGCGCGCGTCAATGCAGACGGCGCGAGGCTCGGTTATTCGACTTATCTGGGCGGGAGCGGCTTCGAGACCGCCTACGGCGTCGCGCTCGACTCCACAGGCGCCGCATGGTTAGCCGGCTATTCGATTTCGACGGATTTCCCTGCCGCATCGGCCGCGGCACAAGCCAATCTCGCGGGCGGCAGCGACGCGCTGGTTATGAAAGTTGTCGGTTGCACATACTCGCTCGATTCACCGGGAACTTCACCGCTGGCTTCCGCCAGTAATGGCGCCGTCAATCTTACGGTCTCGCCGGCCGCATGCCCGTGGACGGCATCGAGCAACGCGCCGTGGCTGACGCTCAACACGTCCCCCTCGGGCTCCGGCAGCGCGGCGGTCAATTACTCGCTGACCGCAAACAACGGAGCCGCGCGCAACGGCGTGCTGACGATCGCCGGAATCGCGTTCACAGTGAACCAGGCTGGCCTGCAGGCGCAGACGATCTCATTCAACAGCCAGCAGTCGGGCCTTACTTACGGCGGCGCGCCATTCACCGTCAGCGCGATATCGAGCTCGAATCTGCCTGTGACATTCGCGTCGTCGACACCGTCGGTCTGCACCGTTTCCGGCGCCACAGTCACGATTGTGGGGGCCGGCACGTGCACGATCATGGCTACTCAACAGGGCGATGGGAACTATACCGCGGCTCCCCCGATGCCCCAGAGTTTCACGGTAAATCAGGCGGCACAGACGATTACGTTCGGTCCACTGACAAACGCGGCCTTCGGCGCGGCGCCGTTCACCATCAGCGCGACGGCGAGTTCCAGCCTCGCGGTCGCTTTCTCGTCGAACACCCAGCCCGTATGCACCGTGAACGCGTCGACAGTGACCATCATCGCCGCTGGTACCTGTACGATCGCGGCAAACCAGGCGGGAAACACCAATTACCTCCCGGCCCCGGTCAGCAGTCAAAGCTTCACCGTCAACCAGGCGGCGCAGACGATCACGTTCGGTCCGCTGGCCGACGTCAACGCGGGCGTGGCGCCCTTTACCGTCAGCGCAACGGCGAGCTCACGTCTTGCGGTCAGTTTCGCCTCGAATACGCCGCTGGTATGCACCGTTAACGGAAGCACGGTGACGATTCTGACGCAGGGCGCATGTACGATCGCCGCGAGTCAGGCGGGCAACGCGAATTATCTCGCTGCTGCCGGCGTCAACCAAAGCTTCACTGTGAATCCCGCGGCGCAGACGATTACCTTCGGGCAGTTGAGCAGCGTGAATCTCGGGGCGAGTCCCGTTTCGCTGGCCGCAACCGCAAGCTCCGGTCTGGCGGTCGCCTATACGTCGAACTCACCGGCTGTTTGTACCGTCAATGGAACCTCGGTGAGCCTGGTTGCAACAGGCACTTGTTCCATTACGGCCAGCCAGCCCGGCAATGCAGGCTTTGCGGCGGCGGTTTCGGTGACGCAAACGTTCCCAGTCAATCCGGCGAACTCGACTCCTCAAAACATCACTTTCGGTCCGCTGAATAATGTTGCCCTTGGTGCCGCGCCGATTACGCTCGTGGCGACCGCGAGTTCCGGTCTGGCGGTGACCTTCGCCTCAAACACGCCGGCGGCGTGCACGGTGGTGGGGAACACGGTGACTCTCGTCGCCGCCGGCGCATGCTCGATTACCGCATCACAGGCGGGCAACCAGACGTTCGGCATCGCGACAGCGGCGACCCAGACGTTCACCGTCAATAAAGGCGCACAGACAATCACGTTCACGGCGCCTGCGGCGGTTACTCTCCCGGCTTCAGCATTCAACCTCACGGCCACGGCCAGTTCAGGACTCGCCGTCAGCTTCACGTCGACGACTACCGGCATTTGTACAGTCAACGGAAACAGCCTGACGCCCGTCAGCGCCGGAACCTGCACGGTCAACGCAACCCAGGCCGGTGACGCGAACTACCTCGCCGCTACGCCGGTTTCGCAGTCGTTCACCATCAATCCCGCACCGTCAGGTGGGGGTGGCGGCGGGGGCGGTGGTGGAGGTGGGGGGGGCGGTGGTGGCGGCGGTGGCGGCGGAGGAGGCGGCACATTCGATGTTGCGCCGACGATATCGATCGACGTGCCGGCCAATACCGTCGTAACGCAACCGCTGGTGGTTAGCTTCCGGTCCACCAGTCAAGTCGCTCCGGTGCTGGAAGCAGACCCGTCCACATCCGACGGCGGCGACTGGCTGACCTTGTCTCCCGCCGCGCCGCAGCTCATGACGCTCGATTCGGCTTCGGGCGGCACCTACACATACAAAGCCACCCTGCAGGTCTCCGCCAGTGGCAAGGGTTATTCCGCCGGGTTCACTCTTTACGGCAACATCAACTTCGTCGCCCTTGGCACGACAGATTCAATTAACGTCAGCATGAATCTGACCGCCGCGCCGGCGCTCAAACTGCCCACACAACCGCTCAATTTCACATACACCAAAGGCGACCCCAATCCTCCGGTGACGCAGAATGTCGCGGTAACGAGCACGGCGGCTGGATTATCGTACACGGTGACTGCCACGACCGCTTCCGGCGGCAACTGGCTGTCGGTTCCGAGCGCCAGCGCAACCACGCCCGCCTCTCTCCCTGTGTCGGTGGATATCAGCAGCCTCGATGCCGGCACTTACACCGGCACGATCACGGTGAAATCCGGATCGGCCGCGGCGACCGAGACGGTCACGCTGACCATTCTCCCCGGGAACACGCCAACGATCGCGAAAGGCGGTGTGGTTCCGGTCTACAGCACGGTGACTTCGATTCAGGCGGGTTCGTGGATCTCGATATTCGGCAGCAATCTGGCGGATTCGACGGTGGTGTGGAACGGCGATTTCCCGACCTCCCTTGGCGGCGTCAGCGTGACGATCGATGGGAAGCCGGCATATCTGTGGTACGTGAGTGCGACGCAGATCAATCTGCAGGCTCCGGACGACGCGGGGACGGGTACAGTGCAAGTCGCGATAACGACGCCGCATGGGAATTTCATGTCGACGGTGACGCTGGCGGCGGCGAGTCCGTCGCTGAGCCTGCTGGATACAACGCATGCGGCGGGCGTGATTCCGACGCCGGACGGCACGGGAGCGTATGGAGACGGCGCGTACGACCTGATCGGTCCGGCGGGCGCGTTTGCATTCAACACGCGGCCGGTGAAGGCGGGCGAAGTGCTGGAGTTGTTTGGAGTAGGCTTCGGTGCGACGGACCCGGCGGTGCCGGCGGGACAACCGTTCAGCGGCGCCGCCCCAACCGTCAACCCTGTGACGGTGACGATCGGCGGCGTGCCGGCGCAAGTGCAGTTCGCGGGAATTACTTCGGCGGGTCTCTATCAGATCAACGTAGTGATCCCGGATGGGTTGCCGAGTGGAGATCAGGCGCTCGCGGCCAGCGTAAATGGGGCGCAGACGGTTATGGGGCCGGTGGTGACCATTCAGTAAGCCGGCCCTCCGAACCACGATCGACAGACGATCAGAATGCCGCAGCGTTTCCTCTGACCTGTTCGAGAATCGGCGCCTCTTCCTGCACGTGCCGGACAAGGATTGTCGACGCCGCTGTCATACTTCGACATCTCTTCAATGTCCTGGCCTGTCGGGCAAACCACATAACCACAGAATCGGAGTAGATGCCATGCCCGTACGGACCACACGCAGCGAAAAGCTCGATATTCGGTTGACGCACAACGCCAGGCGCGCACTGCAGGTTGCCGCCGCGGCCTCACATCGCTCCTGCTGGAGAGCGAGTTGGCGCGTGCCGATGTCGCTCAGCATCTGAACTGTATCCGGGTTCAGCTCACGAGGCTGAGTTTGATTTGCTGGGGTGTCCCGAACGCCGTTTCTTGCCAGTGTAGTGCGGTGGCGGCGGAGGGGCAAGTCAACAGAATCAATGCTTTGCCGTGTGATTCAGCAGGTTGGGCGTGTTATCCTACCATCAGTTTGAGCCGCTCTCCTGCGACTGCTCTCTCTGCCCTCACTCATATATATGAAGCTCACGTGGACCAAGACCGACGAGGCACCGGCGCTCGCGTCGTACGCGCTGCTGCCCATCCTGCGAGCGTACTTTAAAGGGACAGGCGTCGAGATCGAAACGGCCGACATCTCGCTCGCCGGCCGTATTGTCGCCACTTTCCCTGATTGTCTTCAGCAAAATCAGAAAATTCCCGACGAGTTGACGCGGCTCGGCGAGCTGGCCAAAACACCGGAAGCCAACATCGTCAAGCTGCCCAACATCAGCGCCTCGATTCCGCAGCTCCGGGACGCGATTGTGGAACTTCAGGCGAAGGGCTTCGACATCCCCGATTATCCAGACTCCCCCTCGACTGAGGAGGAGCGTGCCGTGCAGGCCCGGTTTGCCGGGGTCCTGGGCTCGGCCGTGAATCCCGTGTTGCGCGAAGGCAATTCCGACCGGCGCGCCCCCGCGTCCGTGAAAGCGTTCGCGCGGAAGCATCCGACTAAGATGAAGCCCTGGCCTGATTCGGGATCGGTGACGCGTGTCGCCCACATGAGCGACAAGGATTTCTTTGCCAGCGAAAAATCCGCGACGATGAGCTCCGCCGCTGAGGCGCGCATCGAATTCGTCGATGCCGCCGGGGCGGTGAAAGTCCTGAAGCAAAGAATCCCGCTGACCGCGGGCGAAGTTATCGACTGCGCGGTCATGAACGGGAGGGAACTGCGGAGATTTTATGCGGAGCAGATCGCTGCCGCTAAAGCTGACAATGCGCTGTTCTCGCTGCATCTGAAGTGCACGATGATGAAGGTCTCCGACCCAATCATGTTCGGGCACTGTGTGTCGGAGTATTTCGCCGATGCCCTGCGGAAACATGCGGGGATGCTCGCGGAGATCGGCGCCAATGTAAACAACGGACTGGCCGACGTGCTCAGCAAGCTCGACCAGCTTCCAGCCGGGAAAAAGGCTGAAATCGAAGCCGATATCGCAGCTTGTTATGAAGAGCGTCCGGGCCTGGCGATGGTGGATACGCGCGCGGGCAGGACCAATCTCCATGTTCCCAGCGATGTGATCATCGATGCATCGATGCCGGTACTGATCCGCGATGGCGGCAGGATGTGGAACAAAGTGGAGCGGCTGCAGGACACGGTTGCCGTGATTCCGGACCGGTGTTACGCCACCATCTATCAGGTCGTGATCGAGAACTGCAGGCAGTACGGACAGTTCGATCCGGCGACCATGGGCAGCGTCTCCAACGTCGGCCTCATGGCTCAGAAGGCCGAAGAGTACGGTTCGCACGACAAGACGTTTGTCGCACCGGGCAACGGAACGATTCGCATCGTGGATATGGGCGGCAAAACCCTGATCGAGCAGAGCGTCGAGGGTGGCGATATCTTCCGCGCCTGCCAGACGAAAGACGAGCCGGTCCGCGACTGGGTGAAGCTGGGCGTGACACGGGCGCGGGCAACCGGCACACCCGCGGTGTTCTGGCTCGATCAGGATCGCGGCCACGATGCGCAAATCATCCGGAAGGTGAAAGCGTATCTGGCCGACGACGACCTCTCGGGTCTCGAAATCAAGATCCTGAAGCCTGTCGACGCAATGAAATTCTCGCTCGAGCGAATTCGCCGCGGCGAGGACACCATCTCCGTTACGGGTAACGTGCTTCGTGACTATCTCACCGACCTGTTTCCGATTCTCGAGTTGGGGACAAGCGCCCGGATGCTCTCGATCGTGCCGCTGCTCCAGGGCGGACAGTTGTTCGAAACCGGCGCCGGCGGCTCGGCGCCTAAGCACGTGCAGCAGTTTGTGAAAGAAGGTCATCTGCGCTGGGACTCGCTCGGGGAGTACTGTGCGCTGGTACCAGCGCTGGAACTGATGGCAACTAAGAGCGGTAACACGCGGGCGGGCGTTCTCTCGAAAACGCTGGACCAGGCCATCGGCCAGTATCT
>DASZLP010000188.1:0-31666 GCA_035552355.1 Bryobacteraceae bacterium
TCCAGCGGCGTCTGCTGACGGCGAATGGACGATATGGCTGGCCAGCCTGTCGCGTCGGCCAGACATTTCGAGCGTTCTGTGCGCCACGCTTCGCGCCGCCGTGAACGCGGTGATTTGAGGGCTGGCCTGTCGAGCGGCGAAAATCTATTCCGTCGTTACGCAGGCTTTTATGGAAAACAATAGTCGTTTAGTTCAGGAGAGAAGTATCATGCCAGCAATTGCGATTGAGAAATTTCGTGATTCGGGAAATCTTCCCACAACTCTGTGTAACGATCTCGCGGAGATCACTGAGGCCGTCCGGCGGGAAGCGTTCAGCCTCTTCGAACGGCGAGGCGCGCTGATTGGGTCGGATCTGGAGAACTGGTTTGAAGCGGAGCGCGGGGTTATGTGGTCGCCACCCTCCGAGGTGATCGAAAAAGATGGTGAATATCGCGCGCGCATTGCCTTGCCGGGTTTCCAGCCGAAAGATCTTCAGGTCGTGGCAACGCCGGATTCATTGATCGTCGAAGCCGAGAACACACATACTCACGATGGCAAAGAAGGAAGGGTCCGGTTCTGCGAGTTTTCGGATAAGAAGCTTTTCCGCCGCCTGGATATGCCGTCGCGCATCGATGTCGATAAGACCACTGCATCGCTCGAGAACGGTATGCTCCAGGTGACTGCCCCAAAGGTAGCCGCGAGATAGGTCCGGCCGGCGTTTTACCGTCGATGTTCGACAGTGAGGCGCCCCGACCTTCCCGACTCTATGGCAGCCGCAAAAGCCTCAAATAATCTCGCCGCCCGAGCGTCGCGACAGGCCTGGTCTTCGGGATGCCACTGCACTCCCACCACAAACCGTTTGTCGTCGCGCTCGATGGCTTCGATCGTCCCGTCCCCGGGATCACGCGCGACGACCCGCAACCCGCCGCCCACTTTCGCGATTGCCTGATGATGCCGTGAATTGACATCCAGCCGCGACGGATCTCCGACAATCGCAGCGAGCCGCGTGCCGGGCGTTACTTTGACCGGATGAACCGCCAGCCCGGGATCGTGTGATTTAACGCGATGACGCTCGGCGGTTTCGAGATGCTGGATGATCGTGCCCCCGTGCTGCACGTTGAGGATCTGCACGCCGCGGCAAATCGCAAACACCGGCACGTCGCGTTCGAGCGCGTCTTCAATCAATGCGCATTCAAGTTCGTCGCGCGTATTGTCCGGAGCGCCTGCCTCGGGATGAGGCGCTTCACCATAGCGCCCCGGATTGACATCCGAGCCGCCCATCAGCAGCAGGCCGGTGAATTCGATTGGGACCACCCCGCCGGGTGAGACAAAAATCGGCTGGATGCCGGCTTGCCGCAGCGCTTCTTCGTAAGGTTGGGACTTCCCAGGGTTCCAGAATTGAGTCGAACCACAAACCGCGATCACTTGCTTCATGGACAAAACGCCGGCGGCGAAAACCGCCGGCGCCACAACCTTCTTACATCAACGCCGTCGGTCGCCGCTCCCACGCCGAGGCGCCCTTCTCTTTCGAGACTGCCTCGACGTCCTTGACGCACTGCGTCGCAGTGGTGAGCATGTGATGCAGATCGTTTCCGAGACTGATGAAAGGGAAACCCTTTTCGAGGAACTCGCCTACCCGCGCGGTCCCGAACAGGAACAGCCCGAGAATCACGTTGTTGTTCTTCGCCGCCGCGCGCAGTTTGTCGGTCGCCGCCTGCAGTTCGGGCGAGAAATACATATCGGGAAACTTGTACTTCTCATAAAGCCCCATCGACATGCAGAGGTCGTTCTGCCCGAGGAACAGCATGTCGAGCCCCGGCACCGCCGCGATCTCGTCGATGTTTTTGATGCAGTCAGCCGTCTCGACCTGCAGGGCGACGATCACATTGTCGTTCGATGCGCCCGCATACCCGAGCAGGCCTTTCTTGTTCATGGAGCGCTGCGGAAAATAAACGGAGCGGGTGCCGGCCGTCGGATACAGCATGCAACTGATCGCCTGCCGCGCTTCCTCGGCGGTATTGATATAGGGCACGAGAACGCCATCGGCGCCTGTGTCGAGGGACTGCTGAATTCCCGCGCGGTCCTGATATCCGGACACGCGGACCAGCGATTTCGCGCCGCCGTTGGCAATGCCGGCCAGCATCCCGGATAACGTTTCATAGCCCATCGGCCCGTGCTGCCCGTCGACCAGCAGCCAGTCGTAGCCGCTGTGCGCGAGCTGTTCCGCCACCGTCGGACTGTGCGAGTTTACGAACAAGCCGAGCTTGGGCTTGCCCGCGCGCAGGTCTTTCTTAAATTCCGCTCCACTGAGTGGTTCACTCATTACGCAAAACTCTCCTGGTATGCGGCAAGCGCCGTCGTCACGTATTCCGGCGTGCCCGCGAATGTTGATTTAGCTGAATTAATTCGGCCTTGACGAGTATACATCGAGCGCTGGGCCACATCAGTTTTCCGGAGTTTGAACCGTGACCGTCAGGAAGCGGCAAACGACTTGGTTAGGTGCCTTGCGTTGCCTCTCCCTCACGGTCCCTGTTCAAACTCCGTCATCCCATAAACTGAAATGACCGTGACGATCTGTTACATCGATGCGTTCTCCGGGCTCTCCGGAGACATGCTCGTGGGGGCGCTCGCCGATGCCGGCGCAGAACGCGACGCCATCTCGCACGCCCTCGAATCCTTCGCTATCGGCGCATCGATCGACTGGGCCCGCGTCCATCGCCGCGGCATCGGGGCCGCCAAATTCCACGTCAACGCGAACGAGCCCGCAAAACATCGCCACCTGAGCGGAATTCTGAAGCTCATCCATGCGGCCGATCTGCCGTTCCCGGTGAAGCAGAAATCCGAACAGGTCTTCCGCCGTCTGGGCGAAGCCGAAGCCGCTGTGCATGGTGTCGATATCGAAAAGGTCCACTTCCACGAAGTCGGCGCGGTCGATTCGATCTGCGATATCGTCGGCGCCTGCCTCGCGTTCGAACTTCTCGGGGTCGAGCGCATCTACTGCTCGCCGATCAACACCGGCAGCGGGACGGTCAAAACCGAGCACGGAATTCTGCCTGTGCCCGCGCCCGCCACCGCTCTGCTGCTCCAGGGAAAACCGATCTATTCACGCGGCCCCGCGCTCGAGCTCACTACACCTACCGGAGCCGCCGTCGTCGTCGCCCTCGCCACCGATTTCGGCGCTATGCCGCCCATGCGGATCTCTGCCATCGGCTATGGCGCGGGTGACCACGACTTCGAGGAGCACGCCAACGTCGTGCGGGTCATGATTGGCCAGACCTCGGGCGCGAGCGAATCAACCACTGTCACCGTAATTGAAGCCAACATCGACGACGCTTCGCCCCAGCTCATCGGCTACGCGATGGAGCAGGTGCTCGAAGCCGGCGCGCTCGACGCCATCATCATCCCCGCGCAAATGAAGAAGGGCCGCCCCGGCGTTCTCCTCCAGGTGCTGGCGGAAAACCATAAGTGTGAAGAGATCGCGGCGATTCTTTTTCGCGAAACCACCACGCTCGGCATGCGTTTCCACAACGTCGAGCGGCGCGTGCAGAAGCGCGAATGGATCGAAGTCCAGACGCCGCACGGCATCGTGCGTGTCAAGGCCGGCGATCATGGTTTCGCTCCCGAATATGAAGACGCGCGCAAAATCGCTTCCATCTCCGGAATACCTCTGAAGCAGGTGCTCGCCGAAGCTGCCCACGCTTACTTAAAAGAGAGACGATGAAATATTACATAACGACGCCGCTTTACTACGTGAACGCCGCGCCGCATATCGGGCACACCTACACAACGCTCGCCGCCGAAACCATCAAGCGGTTCAAGCGGATGCAGGGCTACGATGTCGCGCTGACGACGGGCACCGATGAGCACGGCCAGAAAGTGGAACGCTCCGCGCAGGCCGCCGGTAAATCGCCTGAAGAATTCACTTCCGTCGTCTCGAACGAATTCCGCAGCCAGTGGGACTCGCTCGGCATTCCGTACGACCATTTCATTCGCACTACCGACCCGAAGCATCACGAGACCGTGCGTTGGCTGTTCGAGCGCTGCAAAGCCAACGGATACGTGTACAAAGGCAGCTACACCGGCCAGTACTGCGTGTTCGACGAACTCTACGTGAACGACGCGCAGCCCGGCGACAACTGCCCCGACTGCGGACGCCCCACCGAAACCGTCACGGAAGAAAACTACTTCTTCAAACTCTCAGCGTTCGCGGACCGCCTGCTCCGGCACTACGGAGAGAATCCGGATTTCATCGGACCCGAATCGCGCCGGAACGAAGTCATCAGTTTCGTCCGCGGCGGCTTGCAGGATCTTTCGATCTCGCGGACCTCGCTCAAGTGGGGCATTCCGCTCGAAGGCACACACGTCGCTTATGTCTGGTTCGATGCGCTGATCGGATACATCAGCGCCGTGAAGGGTACGGATCTCTGGCCCGCGGACCTGCATCTGATCGGCAAGGAGATTCTGCGCTTCCACGCGGTATTCTGGCCCGCATTCCTGATGGCCGGCGACGTGCCGCTGCCGAAGCGCGTCTTCGCGCACGGCTGGCTGCTGTTCGAGAACGACAAGATGAGCAAGTCGCGCGGCAATATCGTGCGCGCCGAGCCCATCCGCCAGGTGATGGGTCCTGAAGCCCTGCGTTATTTCCTGTTCCGCGAAATCGTTTTCGGCCAGGATGGCAGCTTCAGCTTCGACGCGCTGGTGGGCCGCTACAATTCCGAACTGGCGAATGGACTCGGCAATCTCGCCAGCCGCACGCTGACGATGATCAAGCAGTATCGGGATAGCGTGATTCCCGGCGCGTCTCCGGAGCTGCATGTCAGTCACACGCTGGCCACGGCCGCGCGCACCGCGATCGACGCAACAAGCGGTTTTTTCGAAGACTTTGAATTCTCCCGCGGACTCGATGCCATCTGGTCGATGCTCTCGGCCGTTGATAAATTCATCGTCGAGCAGGCGCCGTGGAAACTCGCGAAATCGACGGAAACCGGCGCGGCGCAGGCCCTTGACAATGCGCTCTATGCCTCCGCCGAAACGCTGCGGATTGCCGTCGCGTTGCTGCATCCCGTGCTGCCCGAATCGACGTCGAATGTCTGGACGCAGCTCGGCATGACCGAGCCTCTCGAACACCTCCGCATCGCGGATCTTGCCTGGGGACAGTTGCCGACAGGTCAGAAGATCGGTATGATCGCGCCGGTATTTCCGCGCATCGAGGCGGCCAATGCGATCGAGCGTATGCGCGCCCTCGAAACAGAGGAGACCGCGCGTCAGGCAAAACTCCTCGGGAAGCCTGTAGAGCCTGCCGAGCCGAAGCCGGAAGGCGCCATCCTGCCGCCCTCGCCGAAGATCGACATCGAGGATTTCGGTAAAGTCGACCTGCGCGTCGGCAAGGTGCTGTCGGCCGAGCGCGTCAAAGGCGCCGACAAACTGCTGCACCTCAAGGTCGATATCGGCGAGCCGGAGCCGCGCACCATCGTTGCCGGCATCGCGCTTGTCTATGAGCCGGAAAAGATGGTGGGTCGCAAAGTCGTGATCGTCGCGAATCTCCATCCGCGCAAGCTGCGCGGCATCGAATCGAACGGGATGATTGTGGCGGCCTCGCTCGAAGGCGGTCCGCCCATTCTCGCTGGATTTCCTGAAGACGTGCCAGTGGGCGCACGATTAAAGTGAGACCTGGAGTTTGGACAATGGTGGCAGGGGCTTCAGCGCCTCGGCACGAAAAGACGTGGGAAGCTCAGAAATCGATTCTTCATTGCGCCCCAAAGCACAGGCTGACACCTGTGGCTCTGGAGTTTCTTACATTTTTCGGACACGCGGATTGTATCCGCGTTGGGGTTCGACGGCAATGAACTGGCTGAAATGCTCTCGAACGCGACAAACTTTGGGCCATCGATTGTGTACCGATCAGTGTTCAACACGGTGGGAAGGGAGGCCGCCAGCCGCTACATCAGGAAACAAGCCTCGCCGGCCAGCGTCGAATGGGTAATCGGTTCATAAGGGGAAGTGCCGGAACCAAGGGGGAATTTCTCAACACGAGACCAGACGCGGATACAATCCGCGTGTCCGACGTGAAGAATGTAGAAACTCCAGAGCACAGGCAGAAGCCTGCGCCACAGACGCCGGCGGGAAAGATCGCCGGCGCCACAACCGGCTCGGAATGATCGACTCCCATTGCCACCTCGACGACAAACGCTTTGCCGATGACCTCGATGCCGTCCTCAATCGCGCCGCCGCGGCCGGCATCACCCGCATTCTCACTATCGGCACCGGCGACGGACCACCCGAAATCGACCGCGCCGTCCGTCTCGCCGAACGTTACCCGCAGATCTACGCGTCCGTCGGCGTTCACCCGCACGATGCGGCGAAGGTGACAGCGCAAACCTATGACGATCTGCGCGCCCTCGCCTCACACACTAAAGTCGTCGCGTTCGGAGAAATCGGACTCGACTACCACTACGACTTCTCCCCGCGCGAAGTCCAGCGCGAGGTGTTCGTCAAACAACTGAAACTGGCGGCCGATGTGAACCTACCCATTACGATCCACACGCGCGAAGCATGGGACGACACCATCGCGCTCCTCCGTGAGTACTGGCGCGGACCCGGCATCTTCCACTGCTTCACCGGCGGCCCCGAGCAGGCCCGTGAAGCGCTCGCCCTTGGATTTCACCTCAGCTACGGCGGAGTCCTGACGTTCAAGGCGGCTGAGAATGTGCGCGAGTCCGCCCGCATGACCCCTGACAACCGCCTGCTGGTCGAAACCGATGCGCCATACCTTGCGCCCATTCCTCACCGCGGTAAACGCAACGAGCCGTCGATGATGGTTGAGACAGTGCGGAAACTCGCCGAAGTCCGCGAAACAAACCCCGAAGCCATCGCCGCGCTGACCGCCGCCAACTTCGAGCGCCTGTGTTTGCGCGCATGAAACCCGACCCGTTACACTTGAGTTTCCGATGGAAACCGAGCGCATAGGGCAGGCTCTTTCGGCACGCGAGATCTTCGACCTCGTGCGCGAAGACCTGGAGTGCGTCGAAAAAGCCATCAACACCGATTCCCTGGCTTCCGTCGAGACCGTCACGACCATCGGCCGCTATCTCCAGGAGAGCGGCGGGAAACGCCTGCGGCCCGCGCTCCTGCTGCTCTGTGCGCGCTTCGCGGGCGGCGGAGGCAAGTCCGCTATTCAGCTCGGAGCGGTGGTGGAAATGATCCATGCCGCCACGCTCGTCCACGACGACGTTATCGATGTCGCGCAGACGCGCCGCGGACGCCCGTCCGCCAACGTCCAATGGGGCAATCACACCTGCGTGCTGGCGGGCGACTGGCTCTACATGCAGGCGTTTCAGGTGGCGCTGCGCGAGCGCAATTTCCACATCCTCGATCTGCTCATCAGCCTCACGCAAATGATGGTCGAAGGCGAACTGATCCAGCTCGAGCGCATCGGCCGCATCGACATAACGGAGGCCGACTGCATGGAACTGGCCGACCGAAAGACGGCGTGCCTGTTCTCCGCTTGCGCGAGGCTCGGCTCGGTGTCGGCTGGCCCGGACACCGCGGTCGAAGACAAGCTCGGAGAGTTCGCCTGGAATCTCGGCATGGCGTTCCAGCTCATCGACGACATGCTCGACTTCACATCGCGCGAGCAGACGTTGGGTAAGCCTGTCGGCGGCGACCTGAAGGAAGGCAAAGTCACTCTCCCGCTCGTCTACGCGCTCGAGAACGCATCGGCGGCGGAGCGTCAACAGGTGGAAGCGGTCCTCGCCGAGCGGAATTACGGCGCTACGTCCTTCGCGGACATCTACGCCGTTGTCGAAGGTCGCGGCGGCATTCAACGCACCCGCGAGCGCGCGCAGCAGTTCACAGACCGGGCGCGCCAGATCGTCGCCGAATTCCCGGAAAGCCCCTGGCAGCGCGCGCTCTGCACGCTCACCGATCTCGTCACCGCACGAGATCGGTGAGCTGTGTCTTATCGAAGCCATGGCTTGACCGTGTGATGTGATCGGCGGGCGCAAGACCGCGCGGCCATTGTCTACAACGTCGCGAGCACGTGATCAATCTTTACTTCTCTCCGGCAGTTCCGCCTCGGCTAAGACCACTTCGGCGGAGTCCGACGGCTACCATTTACCGCGGTGCTCGCGCGATGGCCTCCCATATCGCGCCGTCTCGGATTTGGACGCGGGCGAGCTGCGCGATTTTGCAACCATGGTCATTCGGGCGTCTTCAGTGAGCCGGTGACGCTGAGATCCTCGACGACCAGCCGCCCGACACGAAGCTCGCCGATCGAGACCGATTTCAACTGCGCTTTTCCGAGAACAAGCCGGCCGATCGCCAGCCTTCCGATCGCGAGCGCTCCAACGGCGAGGGCGCCAATCGCGAGCGCGCCCAGCGCGGCGGCTCCCAGAGATCCGGCTCCGGCCGCGACCTTCCCCGCCCGAACATGTGTGACACGCTTCCTGTTGAACATGATCTATTTTCAACCGGCGCGGGCGTTCAAACGTCGCGCGCCCAAAGGAATATCTCGCTGGCCACTGATCGGAAATGCAAAAGCTCAGTGGCGGTGGAACATCTTCTGCTTCAAATCCGGCCAGAACTCTTCAAACGTATTACCGGCCATCCGCGCCGCGAATCCCAGCCCGGTGCGCTCCAACGCCACGGTCGTGTTCGCTTCGCTGTGCTCCCGCCATGTATTCGAAAGGAAGTTGTTTCCGGCGATCGCGGCGTAGCGCGCATACGCCGGCTGCACCGTTCCATTACTGTTCGCCGCGATGAAAGTCCATTTGACGATGTGCCCGACGCGCTTTCCGAAAGCCTCATCCCGGCCGGCGCGGTAATAACGCGGATCTTCCCCCCACAAGGCCCCCAGCCCTGCTTCCATCGCATTACTCGTGGCCACTCCGGTAAGCCGCATTCCATATCTGTCACCAAAGCCCTCCCAGTGCGTGCCATACTCGCGCGGACGGTTTAGCAGCGTGCCGAAGCCGGCGCTGATGAGTCCTCCGGTCAGGCTCGCCGGACCAACCGTGCTTTGTGCGAACCAGACCAATCGCTCGCTGGGGGTGATTGCCTCGGCGCTTTTGGTATCCGTGCTTTGAGCGAGAGCTCCGATTGCAATCAGTGGGAGCAGCATCACGGCTTGAAATTTCACAACTACCCGCAGGCAACCGGAATGCCAACACTGTTTTCCCGCGCACAACGGACCTTCGGCCTGTGCGCTTTTTTTTGACCGCGCACAACGGACCTTCGGCCTGTGCGCTTTTTTTGATCGCGCACAACGGACCTTCGGCCTGTGCGCTTTTTTTGACCGCGCACAACGGACCTTCGGCCTGTGCGCTTTAGCCCACCGCGATAAAATTGTACTTGCTTCGTCATTTGACCGAGGCCCTGATTGCGTGGGGGCCCGCCGGCATTCTTCTCCTTTCCATTCTCGATTCCACCGGCGTTCCGGTCGCAGGTGTGTTCGACGGACTGCTGATCCTGATTGCCGCCGAGCGCCCTTCGGTGGCATGGCTCTGCGCCAGCCTCGCGGTGGCCGGGTCGCTGATCGGAAACATCATCCTCTTCTCCACAGCGCGGCGCGGCGGACGGCGCTTCATGAACAAGGCCGCCCCCGAAGGCAAGGGTGCGAAGTTTCGCGCATGGTTCGAGCGTTACGGAATGATCACAGTGTTCGTCCCCGCCCTGATGCCGATTCCCATGCCGCTGAAATTGTTCGTTATCAGCGCCGGCGTAATGCGGACCTCGATGACTCGGTTTGTCACCGTCGTTTTGATTGCGCGCTTCCTTCGCTATTTTGGCGCGGCGTGGCTCGGCGTGACTCTGGGCCGTGAGTCCGCGAGTTTCTTGGAGACCCACGCGTGGATGTTTGTCGCCGGGGCAATAGCGCTGTTTGCCGCGCTTTACGGCTTCATCCTCATCCGCGACCGTCTGCGCAAGCCGCCGCGTCCGCATCCCGTGTAACATAGCGGGAACCTGGGATTTTGAGCTTGCGGGCGGTGTGGATGCCACCGCAATTTTGAAACTGGCATGTCAGGTCTTTCGCAGCGTCGACCGTCTTTTCCGGCCGCGCAGGGAACATAACCAGCTCCGCCGCAACTCGGTTGAACCGCGACAGTAATGGAGCGGCAACGACTCGGTCTCAGCGAGCCCCCCAAAATCGCAGGACGTCAACCAAACCCGATTCTCGACAGCCGATGACCGCCCGTCGCCCCATCAACGCCCCGCGAACCACTTGGGGTCTTCTCTGCATCTGCGCGTAATGCATGCGATCCCGCGAGCCGCCGTCCCTCAACTCCTCGCAGACAGGCAGGGTCACACCAGCCGCCTTTCGCTTATGCATGCATTTGTGCTGGCGCAACAGGGAAAACTGTTATATCATTCCGCTGAAGGTTTTCTACAAACCGCATTCAGGGATAAGGGGAACATAGTGAAAAAGCTCGCCCTCTCGTGCGTGGCCGCCATGCTGCTTTGCCTCGCACTGCCGAATATTTCATTGGCACAGGTGAACGGGACGGTTGGTGGTACCGTGTCGGATTCCTCCGGCGCCATCATTCCGAAGGTCACTGTCACAGCCAAAAACGACAACACCGGCGTGACCACGACCGCTGTCACAAACGACTCCGGCGCCTACGAATTCAGCAGTCTGCAGCCCGGCACGTACACGGTTTCGGCCGCAAATACGGGCTTCCAGACCGCCACCTTCAAAGATGTAGCGCTGGGCCAGGGCCAGCAGGTCCGCCTGAATTTCGGTCTCAAGGTTGCCGCTGGCGCCCAATCGGTCGATGTAGTCGTTGAAGCGGATACGCAGCTCGCGACCACAACATCGTCGGTCGGCGGCGTCCTCACGACCAAAGAAGTGAATGACCTGCCGATCGCCAGCCGCAACGTCCTTGACCTCGTGGCCTTGACACCCGGCGTGATCAACGTTCCCGGCGTCTTCACCTCTTCCATGATGAACTTCGCGGGCCTCCAGACCAATCAGGTCAACACGACCCGCGACGGCGTTGTCACTAATGACGGCCGCTATGCCAATGGCGCTTACTCGGGCGCCTTTACCAGCCCCGACCTGATCGAGGAAATCCGCGTTTCCACCAACCAGATCGATCCGGCGCTCGGCCGCGGCGCGGCGCAGGTCGAATTGCGCACCCGCTCCGGCGGTAATGACTATCACGGCGCGCTCTTCTGGAGCAACAACAACTCCTATTTCAACGCTGCTCCCTTCTTCCAGAATCTGAATGCTCAGCCCAATAACTTCGCCAACCGCAACCAGTACGGCGGGCGTGTCGGCGGCCCCATCAAGAAGAACAAGCTGTTCTTCTTCTTCGTAACCGACGACCAGCGCTACCTGGGCAAACAGGCCGACATAGCCACCGTTTTAACTGCTTCGGCCCGGCAGGGTATCTTCCGGTATCTGACCACCGGCTCGGCCGGCGGCACCGCACGGACGAACGGCAATGCGTTCGCCGGCGCCACGGCTTCGGTCGACACAAGCGGCAACCCCCTGGCTTCGTCCAACGGAACCCCGCTGTACCTGAACTCCGTGAATCTCTTCGCGGCAGGCGCCGGCCCCAATTTCACCGCGATCGATCCGGTGTGGTTCGGACCACAATACGTCGGCAAATACATGCCACTGCCCAATAACTACTCGGTGGGTGACGGTCTGAATACGGCCGGTTTCGCATGGCAGCAGAGGCTCGACGGGCTTGACGGAGCCACCGGTCAGAGTCCTAACAATAACCGCAACAACTTTTCCGTCCGCCTCGACTACAACATTAACGACAGACACAAGGTCAACTTCATCATGACCCGGGAACACGACTGGGGCGCAACCACCCAGACCGGTATTCCCGACTATCCGACTGGCGTTTATGGACAGGAAGTGCGCGATCCGCGCTTCTACAGCGCCAACTGGACCTGGACCATAACCCCGACTCTGCTCAACGAATTTCACTTCGGATTCAAGCAGGATACATGGGAAGGGACGTCGCCTCTCGATAACGGGTGCTGCATCGGCGGCGCATCCGAGACGGCAATCTCGGACGCATCGAAAGCTGTTCGCGCTTCGTATCCGCAAGCCAATGGCACCTTCCTCTATACGCAGGCAGGCACTCTGGGCACTCCCGGCGGCACCCTCGGGCTCTACGCGGGCATGAACGTTTCCGCGCCGCGTACCACTGTCAGCCCCTTTTATCAGTGGGGAGACTCGGTGAGCTGGGTAAAAGGTAAGCATTCCTTCCGCTTCGGCTTCGAAATCGATCGCACCAGCTCGATATCCGCCAACAGCGGCAACAGCGCGACGACCCGGCCCAGCGTGACGCTCGGCGCGGGCGTTGCGCCTCCCGTGTTCACGCCCGCGCTCGTGCCGGGAATCGGCCCGACCAACCAGACAACCGCGCAGAATCTTCTCGCCAACCTCGTCGGTGAAGTCGCCAGCGTCAGCGAAACTTACTGGATCAATAGCGCGACCCAGCAGAACTGGACCGACTATACAAGCGATATCCTCTTCTATCGCACTAACGTCGCCAACGCATGGTCCGCTTATGGAAAGGACAACTGGAAGGTAAGTCCCAACATCACTGTGAATGCCGGTCTGCGCTTCGACTTCTTCGGAGCCCCCTATATGCAGCAGGGACTCGCTGGGCGTCCGCAGGGCGGCCAATCGGGTCTGTTCGGCATCTCGGGGACCAACTTTGCCAACGCCATGTGGAAGCCCGGCGCTTCGGCCGGCTCGATCACCACGGCGCAGTTCGTCGGGCCCAACTCGCCGAACCCGGACCTTGGCCTCTACAACAATTACTGGAAAGACTTCGGCCCCACGATCGGCATTGCATGGAATATCCCGTGGCTGAAGAACACGGTCTTCCGCGCCGGGTACGGCATTAACTACATCGGCAATGTCGACTTTCTGACCGTCAACACGGGCTCCGGCGCCTTCCCCGGCCAAACCTTGATACCCGCAAACCCCGTGTCGGGTTTCACCACTCTCTCTCAGATCGGGACCGCCGGCATCGTGCCCGTGCCGACGGGAGGCACGCTGCCTCTCGCCCCCATTCCGGTGAACGCCCATTCGAATACCACCGTCTACGGCTACGACGATAACCTGAGAACTCCGTACATTCAGAGCTTCAACGCCACGTTGCAGAAGCAGGTTACTTCCACCATCAGCGTTGATGTGAACTATATCGGCAACAAGGGATCGCGGCTCTACGTCAACCAGCAGCTCGACGACACGAATATCTTCGAGAATGGTTTCCTTCCCGCATTCAATGCTGTGCGCGGGGGCGGCGATTCCCCGCTCTTCGATCAGATGCTGAACGGGATCACCATTCCCGGCGTCGGCACAATCAACAACACCACCCTGACCGGTTCCCAGGCGCTGCGCAGCTATGCGTCGACGAACCAGTTCCTTGCCAACGGTTCGATCGGTTCTCTGGCCAACTTCCTGAACACGACCTCTGCCCTTGGGGGAGGTCCCGGCGGCGTCCTCACACATGCCGGACTCCCGGCGAATTTCTTCACCGTCAATCCGCAGTTCACTTCCGTGTATCTGATCAATAATGACGGTAACTCGACCTACCACTCGTTCCAGGCGCACATTGCAAAGCGCCTGAGCCACGGCGTGACGGGCCAGTTCTCCTACACGTTCTCGAAGGCGCTCGGCGATACCATTTCCAACGGCGCCTATCGCGACCCGCGCGATTTCGCGATCAGCAAGAGCCTGCTCAGTATCGACCGTCCGGAACTGTTCCAGGGCAATGTCACGTGGGCGCTGCCGCTCGGCAGGGGCCAGGACTTCCTGAAGAACATTCCGACCTGGCTCGATGAGGTCGTGGGCGGGTGGAACGTGTCCGGCTCCTACCAGTGGCAGTCGGGCGCGCCGCTGACTTTCACGGCCGGAGCACCGTTCAGCTATGTAACGACGCTGAGCAATGACGCCGCCAATACCGCCAACCTGGTTGGGACTCTGCCTTCCGACATGTCCCATGTCGTAAAGGGCGCCAACGGCGTCATCAGTTACTTCCAGGGCCTCACGGTGCAGACGATCCCGACTTCGCAGCTCGCAAGCCTTGGTGTGGATTCGAGCCTGGCCTCCCGCTACACGAACCTCGAGGTTGTCAACGCGCAGGGTCAGCCGGTTCTCGTGGACCCACAGCCCGGGACGACCGGCAACACTGCGTTCTACACACCGGGTATTCGCGGTCCTTCGCTGATGGGCATCAACATGTCCGCCAGCAAGATCCTCAAAATCCGGGAGCGCTACAGCATCATCCTGCGTGCCGATGCGGTGAACGTCACGAATACTCCGCAGTGGGGCTACAGCAGCAATCCCAGCTCGGGTACTATTGGCCTTACCACCAACATCAACTCGACCTCGTTCGGAAAGATCACGTCGGCGGCGGGCAACCGGATCATCACGTTCAACGCGCGCTTCGAGTTCTAAACAACACCGCTCTCTTGCGGTCGGGGCTCGGCAGGACGATGTTTTTCCGAGCCGCGACCGCGAGCGAGCGATCTTCCTTCTTACCGCAATATTCCGAACATAGTGGAGTAGTCATCAGTCCACGTTCGGAAGCCGGCGCGCTCGGTGATCAGTCGCTGGCCTTCGAGCCCGTTCAGTACGGGTGAGTTCTTGTCGACTATCAGCACCCACGACGAGGCCGTGCAGAGAAATTCCGCGGAAGATTTCGCCTCGTAGTCGAATACCACCGCCTCTTTCCCGTAAGCGCGGGAGGCGGTCTCCATCACCGGTTCGAGGTTCAAATACCGGTTGGTGATGTTGACGGAAAGAATGCCGCCGGGCTTCAGGTGCCGGAAGTAAGTCCTGAATGCCTCGACCGTGAGGACGTGCACGGGCACGGAATCGCCCGAGAACACGTCAATCACGAGCATGTCAAACTGCTGGCTCGGCTCGCTTTCGAGCGACAGACGTCCGTCGCCCAATGCGACGTCGATCTTCGCCGGCGAGTCGTCGAGATACGAGAACTGGCTGTGCGCGAGCTGCAGCACCAGCGGGTTGATTTCATAGATCCGGATCGTATCGTCAGGACGTCCATAGGCCGCCAGCGTCCCAGTCCCGAGGCCGACAATGCCGATGCGCCACGGGACGCCGGCCGGCCGGTGCGTCATGGCCTGCCCGATGCCGCTGGCGGGACAAAAGTATTCGACCGGACTGCGATGGTATTTCGGACTAAGCATCTGGATGCCGTGGTCGATGCGGCCGTGCAGGAGCTCGCGGTACGCGTCGTCTTCTGGAGGCCGGCCCACGTCGATCACCCGCAACAGGCCGTAGAAATTGCGGGCGACGGCGCGATATCCGCGCACGGTGTCATAGGTCTTGGTGCCGACATATGAAACGTACGCAACGACCGCAAGGATAATGGCGATGCCGGCGGCCTCGCCCACACCGCGGCGCAGCCAGCTCTCCGGATTGCGCAGCAGCACATACGTGGCGAGGATGGCAGTGACACAGAGTCCGACAGGAAATTCGTAGTTGGCGTTGAACAGGTTGGGAGCGAGCAGGCCGACGAAGAGCCCGCCGCCGGCGCCGCCGGCAGAGACCATCAGATAGAAGCCGGTCAGGTAACGCGGCGGAGGCTTGAGACGCACCATCTCGCCATGGCAGACCATGCAGCACACAAAGAGCGATACTGCCGCGATGCTGATCGTAATGGTCATGCGATCGGGGATGTTAAGAGCGCGCTGAAAGCCGCCGAGCATGGCGAGTCCAACGCCGAGCAGCGGGTAGAAGACGCCGCGGCGATACCAGCGCGGCGAGTCGAAGCAGATGATGAACGTCAGCAGGTAGACGCTGAGCGGGACGATCCAGAGGAACGGTATTGACGCCAAGTCCTGCGTGAGAAAGGTGGTGACGCCGAGCAGCAGAATCGAGCCGCAGGCCGAAAGACCGAGCCAGAGCAGGCGCGTAGTCCAGTCGGGCGCGGCGCCTGCCGTTTCCGCTGGCGCGGCTGCTTCCGTCAGCGCGAAGGCGGGCGCTGACGACGCGTGCCATGCAGTCAGCGCGCAGGCGAGCGCAAAAATCACGTAACCTGTGGACCAGGCCTGCGCCTGAAACCGTGTACTGAGGTTCGGCTCGACCAGCACTGGATAAGAAAGAAGGGCCAGCATCGATGCGACGTTCGACAGGGCGAAAAGGCGATACGGGATGCCTTTGTTGCGTCGCGAATACCAGGATTGCAGCAAAGGGCTGGTCGAGGACAAGGCCAGGTACGGCAACCCAATCGTCACTGCAAGCAGCCCGAGGATGCGCAGTGACGGGCTGCCGTCAGTGCCCGCCGGTTTCCAGGACGGGTTCGGAATAATCGGCAGCACCAGCACCGCGAAGCCGAGAAGCAGGATGTGAACGATTGCCTGCAGCCGGCGGTTGGGCATATCGTGCAGCCAATGGGCGTAAAGATACCCGAGCAGCAGCGCGATCTGGAAGAAGACCATGCAGGTGCTCCAGACCGCCGAAGATCCGCCGAACCACGGCAGGATCATCTTGGCGATGATCGGCTGCACCTGGAAGAGAAGGAAAGATGAAAGGAAGATCGTGGCGGCGTAAAGCCAGGCCTCCCACGGGTTCGCGCGCGAATTGTTCACTGGGAAAGACTCCGAAACTCCGCCGGTTCCGCGCGCATGACGCACTGGCTGGCCTTTTTGCACCCTTTAGCTCCAGCCGCATAGTCCGAAGCCACGCCGCTCACCAGCGTGACCACCTCAGCCTTGCGGTTTTCTTCCGTGCGCAGCAGATTCGCGCGCGAAGCCTCCGTGGCGGGCCGCGGCCGTCCCCAAAGGTCTGTTTCGAACGAGAGGAGATTCAGCATCCCCTCGCCCGTCCGATTCCGGGAAGGCACGAATGGGGGCGGCAGTTGGAAATGCCGATTGACGATCCGGCGTTCCAAAGAAACGCCGGAGTTGCAGCAATGCTGGTTAATAAACTTCGCTCAACCGCTGCCCGTCGCCAATCCACGAGGAAAAGATACAGGAGGATTCCGAATGCGATCGCCCCGGCGCAATATCCGATTGTGTTGACCAGAATTGGCGCGTGCAGGCTAAGGCGGTTGGGCATCCGTTAATTATTAAACGATACCCGAGAAGGTGCTCGCAGCCGATAGCTTCAGAACCGGCACCCTGGCGGCGGGTCGGGTGTGAGTCTCAGGAGCGATTCAGGTCCGCTGTCGTCAAGCCGCCGCGCACGCGAGGCACCAGGCTGCTCTGCGTCCGTAAAAAGAAAAACTGTTCCGCGGCACATCGGCGCCGCCTTCCGAACACCGGCATCGCGGAGGATTTCGAGCGGGAAATCGCAAACCTGACGGCATCCGATCCAGGCGAAGGCGGAGGAAATCGATGACTCCGATGGCAAGTTCGGCATGTTTGCGCGCGGACTCTTCTGCGGCTGGATCAGGCGCGGCAGTCGGCCAGCGCGGATCGCCGGCCGAAGACCCGGCTTTCCTCGACGGGGCGCAGTCGCGATGAAGCAACCGGGCGAGGGCGTAAAGCCAGTGGAACCAAACCGCAATTCTGATACCTGGAATTGGTTCGTTCCAGCGTGGTTATGGAGTGTGCTGCCGTTGCCGGATGCGGCGCAGGAACGTCCCACGCGATCACACAGCAACAGCGTCGTTTTCTTCCTGCGGGATTTGACAATCGGATTACCAATCGCGCGCAGGATGCCATCCCGCCGTGCTGGTGCCCGACTCACGGACTCTCATTCCCGCGGCCCCCATCCGCGTTGCTCCGCAGGCTGATGGGCGGAAAGTAAGTGCCCTTCAACTCACGCTTCCACCAGTTTCCCGTTTGCCGCCGCTCCGCGAAATTCGTGAACTGGTAATCATAGACAACCGCCCGTATGTACCGCGGCGGCTTTCCGCCGAAAGGATTCTGATCGAGCAGGTCAAGCACGGGCGCCGAGCCCTGCAGCAACCGCATCATGAATCGCAGCAGCCACGGATTCTCCCGGTAGTTCCCCAGCGCTGCAAACCACATCTGCCAGTCGAGGCGCGGCTGCATGGGCGCAACCCAGGTGGGCGCGCGGTTGAGCGGCCCGGGCTTGTCTTTGAACGTGTACGCCTGCCAATCCATGCCGTCGTTCGAGCCCTCGATCGAAATCTCGGGGCGGCTCGTCGTCATGCTGGCGAAGAGCCCGTACTGGTTCACGATGCCGAAAGGCGCCGCGGGAGCAATAACGGCGCTTACGCTCCCGGGCACGCGCAATCCGAACATTCCGGCGAGACCAGCGAGCGAAACCACCATCACGAGGGTAACCAGCGCGGCCGAAACATAACGGTTTACGTGCAGGGGGCGCGCGGTGATGGCGGGATTCGGCTTGCGCGTCAGAAGAGCGTCATCCAGCAGGAAGAGGCACAACGCGATCGTCAGCAGGTTGAAGAACGTGTAATTGCCGGTCAGCAGAATCAGCATTTGTAAGCCGATGGTCCCCGCCGCGGCGATTTGTTTCAGTCGCCGCGGCCCGAACATCAAAAACGGCAGCGCCAGCTCGACAACGAACACACACAGGGTCGACGCTTTGTGAAACCACAAAGGCGCCTGCATCATGTACCACGCGATCGGCGTCGGCAGCGGCTGCGTTTGGTAATGAACCGCCAGCGCCGTCAGGTGGCGCCATGACAAGTCGTGACTCAGCAGCTTCACGGAACCCGATTCGAACATGAGACGGAAGAGCAGCCAGCGAAACAGCCAGACGCGCGTGAAAACGGGCTTCAGAAATATGGCGAGAAATCCGGCTTCGAGCAGCAGATAGTCCCACTGGTAGCCCATGAAGATCTGGCCCGCGTTGACGACCGACAGGTAATAGATAAACAGAAGCACCAACGCGGCCTTCTGGCCCGAGGTGTGGGGTCGGCCAATGGCCGCGACGCCCGCCACGACGGCTCCGCCCCAAACAATCGATTCCAGCCCGTAGTCGCTGTGCACCCACCAGAAGATTGTCGGGCTCTGCCAGAATCCAGCCGGTCCGAACTGCCGGACGATTTCGGTGAAGTACTCCGTCACCGGCTGGATGCCTTGCGCGCCGATCAGTCCGCGCACTTGCCGGCCGAACGAGACGAATGCGATGAGGTAGATCAGCCCGATGGCGCGCGCGAACCACGAGGATGCGATTTTATACGTTGCCGGACGAGGGGCGGCGCCCCACAATGCGCGCGTGATCCGGTAGCCCGCGTCACGATGCGCCGCGATGAAGCGGTAGAGGAACTCCGCAAGGGGCGCCGCGCCGGGAAGGTGCTGGTACACCCACAGGGCCCATGCGCCATCCGGACGCGAGGCAATCAGGCGTGCGACGGCTTCTGCCGCGCTATAACGCTGGCCTCTTTCAAAAAGCTGGACGGACCCGCGGAACTCCGATTCCGGCACGTCCCGGAAACGGCGCGCCGCCGTCTGGTATGGAACGTATTCGACGCGGTCGCCGGTAAGTGCTTCCCAGTATCCGGCCCACATCCGGCAGAAAGCGCAGTCCCCATCGAATACGAGAACGGCGCGCGGCGCGTCAGCGGACACATTTCGATTAGAGCATCAGCGCTGACTTGATGGCACCCGAATTGCTTCGACCGAGCCGGATCGAAAGGAGTGCCTGATGTATCGTCTCCTGACCCTCGCCCTGCTCGCCGCGGCCGCCGCAGGTGCGTTTCCCTGGTTTCACACGCGGCCGAAACCTGTAATTCTCGAAGACTCACCACAGCCCGCCGCCACCCGTGTCGTCTATCACGGAACGGCCGTCTATCCCAGGACCGGCCGCCTATACTTCGCGGACGGCATCGACCGCCTGAAGCAGGAGCAGTCCTCGAAATCTCATCTCAACTGGGTGACAGGATCGCAGGCCGCGAAACCAAATCCACCGCGATCGAAATCGAAATAGCGCCAGCCAGCTCGTGGCGCGGACACTTTTGTCCGCCGCGCCGGCGGTATGTACCGGCGCCCGGCTTCCTCAATGCCCGCCTACTGATTCACCCCGCTTGCCAGGAAGCCCCCATCAACCACCAACAGATGCCCGGTCGTAAAACTCGCCTCATCCGACGCCAGATACACCGCCGCTCCAACCAGTTCTTCCAGCTTCCCGAAGCGCTTCATCGGTGTCCGCGCCAGAAATTCCTGTCCGCGGCCAGTGCCGTCCAGCAGTTCGGTGTTCATTTCCGTCCGAAAAACTCCCGGTACGATCGCGTTTACGCAAACTCCATGCCGCGCCCATTCGATCGCAAGCGATTTTGTCAGCGAGGCCACACCGGACTTGCTCGCCCCATACGCCGCTACTTCATACAAACCGACAAACGACGACAGCGACGCAATGTTGATGATCCGCCCGTATCCGCGACCGATCATGTGGCGTCCGAAAATCTGGCATGCTCGCAGCGTGCCATTGAGGTTCGTGTCGAGGATCGCGTCCCACTCGGCCACATCCACCTCGACGGTCGGTTTGCGCACCGTGCGTCCGGCGCAGTTGATGAGGATGTCGACGCTCGGGAAATCGCCAAGAACGCGCGAAAGCAGCTCGCTGATGCTCTCCGCGCTCGTCACGTCGACGGTGGCCGCGAGCGAGCGGCATCCCATGGCGCGAATCTCTTCGGCAGCTCTGTCTACAAGATTTGTCCGCCGTCCCGTGGCGACGACATTCGCGCCCGCCGCAGCCAGACCTCTGGCGAGCGTCAGGCCAATTCCCGACGTCCCTCCGATTACCACTGCCGTGCGGTTCGACAGATCGAACATCAGGCGAGTCCAGCGAATCTCTGGAAGTTGGTCCGGAAAAGGCGCTTGATGTCGCGGCGAATATCTTCGCGCGTCACCGCCCTTCCGTCGTCCGACAGCAGCCGGTACATGTTGGTCAGGATCGGCGCCATCGTCCGGCGCGTGTTGCGCCACTTGTAGATCACCTGTTCCAACACGCGCGCGTCTGAATGCTGCGGGATGAACGTCGTCCCCAGCATCTCCAGCCGCTCGCGCGTGATCTCCTCGACCACCGACGGATTATTCAGGAACCACCAGCACCCGAACGGCATCAGGTTCGCGAACTTGCGCGCGTAGACGCACAGCTCATGCTGGTTCTCGCGGCTGAGCACGCTGATCAGAAACCGATTGCCGGGGAACGTGACGCACAGATGCTCGACGGCACGCAGGTTCGCCTTCCCCACCGCGTCGCCCGCCAGCCGCAACGCTGGATTCACCTGATAGCGCACGCCGATCATCACGGAAAGCGGAACGCCGAACTCAGCACACGAGGGCAGCACCGCCTCACTCAGCAGGCGCCCGCGTATGCCCTCCTCCGGGAACTGAAATGTATCCGGCAGCGAAACCGCCATGTACACCGGCTTCATCCGCGCGCACCAGGCAGCGAGAAACCGCCTCACTTCCGCAATCGTCCGCCCGCTCGCGGCGGCGTCGACCGCATATCCCTGCGCCGCCAGCGCCTGCCAATGCCCGGACCATTTGTTCAAAATCCGATCCAGCCGCAGCACGGGATGAAACTGCTGGTCGCCGGTTGCCCCCCGCTCCCACAACGGAGCCTCATCCGGATCCAGCGGATCGTTCGTCATCACCACTTCGCTGATGCCGGCCATGCGGAAAACGTCTCGGATATGCGAATCGATGCGGCGGGCGGCGAAGAACGCGCGCGCTTCGGTCAGGTCTTCCGCCGCTGTCGGCAGCCCGAACGCGTCGAGCACTGCAACGACTCCCCGGGTCGATTCCGAAAGCGGCGTATTTTCGACGAACAGCGTGCGCCAGATCAGATCGGCTTTGGCGCGCTGGGATAGCTGCCAGTAATCCGCCGGCTGGATTCGTGACGAGCGGAACAACTCCGCTTCCAGATAGTGATAAGTGATCAGCTCGTCGATGCCCCACAAGCCCAGCTTGCCGAGCGACGGCATAAAAGTGTGGGTGTGGACGTCGATAAACGGAATTGCGGCCAGCTCTTCTTCGATAGCGGCGGCGAGCGCGACGTTTTCGAGCGCGGGTGCCGTGGTTACGGAATTCACTTCGGTTGCCGACATTACTTTTAGACGTTAAGCGGCCCGCTGCGCGCCTGTCAAATCGTGAATGCTGAATGCTTGATTGAGGAGAATTGAACGGACTGGGACTCGCGGCGATTTCATCCCGATGCGTCCGCTAAAATTGGAACTTACCCGTCCAATGCCCGCGAAGCACGAAAAAGTGGTCGCGATCTATCCCGGATCGTTCGACCCCATCACCAGCGGCCACCTCGACGTGATCGAGCGCGGCGCGCGGCTTTGCGACCGCCTGATCGTGGCCATCCTGCGGAATGAAGCCAAGGCGCCCCTGTTCAGCGTCGAAGAGCGAATCGGAATGCTGCGCGAAACAACCAGCCGCCTTCCGAACGTCGAGATCGATTCCTTCGGAGGCCTGCTGGCGGATTACGCCCTGCGCAAAGACGCCCGCGTGATCCTGCGCGGCATCCGCGCCATTTCCGATTACGAATTCGAGCTGCAGATGGCCCTGATGAATCGCCGCCTGCAGCCGCACCTCGAAACGATATTTCTGCTCGCCGGAGAGCAATTCTCCTTCATCAGCTCGAAACTGGTGAAGGAAGTCTTCAGCCTCGGCGGCAACATTACCGGCCTCGTTCCCAGGACGGTCGAGAAGAGGCTGCGGGCGCGCGTAAAAGCGCGTGCGCCGCGTAACAAGATCGAAGTAATCACGACATGACACCAACCCTCACACCAACAGCCGGAGCACCCAAAATCGCCGACCGCATCTCTTCCATCAGCGTCTCCTCCACCATGAAAGTGATGGCCGACGCCGATAAGCTCAAGCGCGAAGGCGTCGACGTCGTCGACTTCAGCGCCGGTGAGCCCGATTTTCCGACGCCGGAAAATATCAAACAGGCCGCCATCGACGCCATCCACAAAAATTTCAGCAAGTACACGCCCGTCGGAGGCACCGCCGAGCTGAAGCAGGCCGCCATCGATCGGCACAAGGCCGAATACGGCACCGACTACAAGCTTTCGGAGTGCATCATCACCGTCGGCGGCAAGCACGTGCTGTTCAACTACACGCAGGCGCTGGTCAATCCCGGCGACGAAGTCATCATCCCGGTGCCCTACTGGGTGACGTACAAGGACATCGTCAACTACGCGGGCGGCAAGTGCGTCTTCGTGCCGACCGACGAGAAGGAAGGCTTCCGGCTCACCGCCGCGGCCATCGAGCGGCACATCACGCCGCGCACCCGCATCGTGATCATCAACTCACCGAGCAACCCTTCGGGAGCCGTGATGGAGAACGTGGAGTTCGACAAGCTTTACCACATCACGTCGAAGCAGGGCATCTTCCTGCTCACCGACGAGTGCTACTCGCACTTCCTATACGACAGCAAACCGTACTCCGTGGCGTCAATTGCCGGATCGAAATCCACTGTGCTCGTGGCCGGCACCGCATCGAAGACCTACGCAATGACTGGATGGCGCATCGGCTACGGACTCGCGCCCGAGCCGATCATCGGCGCCATGAACAAGCTGCAGAGCCATTCGACGTCGAATCCGACTTCGATCTCCCAGAAGGCCGTCGTCGAAGCGCTGCGCGGCTCGCAGGATTCCGTGCCGCAGATGCTGGCCGAATACCGGCGGCGTCGCGATTTCGTGATCCCTCGCCTCCGCCAGATTCCCGGCGTCGAGTGCTCCATGCCGGCGGGCGCGTTCTACGCTTATCCGAACATTCGCGGCGCGCTCGACCGCATGGGAATCAAGACGCCGCTCGAGTTCGCTGAGAAGCTTCTCAAAGAACCCGATCTCAACGTGGCTGTGGTACCCGGGGAAGCGTTCGGCACCGATGACCACGTCCGCATGTCGTACGCAACCTCGATGAAGGAGCTCGAGCGCGGCCTCGACCGGCTCCACAAGTTCGTGGAAAAGTTCAGTTGATTCGGCGGCTCGATTCCACGGCCTGCGAGAAGGTCTGGGGCAGCACAAATACAGAGCCCTGGTATCGGAATCCGGAGAATCGCGACATCGGAGAAATCTGGTTTCATGCTTCGGATTCCGTGCCTCTCCTGGTAAAACTCCTGTTTACCAGTGATAACCTTTCGGTGCAGGTTCACCCCGGCGATGACTACGCGCGGGAGCACCACGGATCGCGCGGCAAGACTGAGATGTGGCACATCCTGCGCGCGGAACCCGACGCGAAGATCGCTCTCGGGCTTCGCAAATCAGTTAGTGCCGCGCATCTGGGCCGGGCGGCGCAAAGCGGCGAAATTATGGACCTGCTGAACTGGATTCCGGCTCGCCCCGGGGATACCTTTTTTGTGCCCGCCGGAACGATCCACGCGATCGGGGGCGGCCTCGCGCTGTGCGAAGTCCAGCAATACTCTGACGTTACTTACAGGCTCTACGATTACGGACGCCCGCGGGAATTGCATCTCGACCATTCGCTCGCCGTCTCGAATCTGAGCGAACACGCGGCCGGCGTGGTCTGTCTGCCGGTCGAATGCGCGTACTTCCGCACGGAGGTGTTGTCCATCCGGGGATCGGCAACCGCGCGGGGCACGATCTTCGTCGCGCTCGAGGGCAGTGGCACAATCGCCAGCCAGCCGTTCGCGCCCGGCGACGCATTTGAAACGGACACCGGCTCGCCGCCCCTGAATATCGTGAGCGAGCACGCGCGCGTGCTGATCACCTCCCCAGGTTGAGGCTTTGATCTGCTGGAGGAGCGCCTCGTGGCGCGGGCACTCATGCCCGCAGCGCCCGGCATTCCCTTCAGGGTGCCGGCTCGGGATTCATCCCTGCTCCTCTTCATCCGGTAGAACGACCGCCACACGAACACCAGCGCAATCGCCAGGAAGATCGCCACCACCCTGTGCCCCAGCGTCGTGCCGGATTGTTCCGCCACATTCGCAACAGATCTGTCCCGAACGGACCCTCGAAAGTGCCGAGTAGTCCGAATCGGACCAATCTGGTACCCGGAATGCGGTCGTTATTGACTATTTTGTTGCATTTACGCGAGCCTGTTCGATACCCTTAGAAGCTTCGGGTCCTGAAATTCGCTGACTCGCCAATACTGGAGGATTCTCTACTTGCAATTCGACTTTGTCCGTTCGAGCCTTGCCCATGCGGGGCGTCTTAACTACCGGAGCTGGCGGTTTTGGCTGCCGCTCCTCGCGGTTGTCTGCATCCTGCTGATGACCCCCATGCATGGACTCGCGCAGGACGTGCCACAACAGGGCGGCGGCGAAGCGCACCTGATCCTGCCGGACCTGAGCCAGGCGCAATTCCTCGGCGTCAACGGCCGCACCATCCTGATGGTCGGCCTGATCGTCTGCGCCCTCGGCCTTCTGTTCGGCCTCGTGACTTATCAACATATTCGCGACCTTCCGGTGCATCAATCGATGCGCGAGGTGTCGGAGCTGATCTGGGAGACCTGCAAGACATATCTGTTCACGCAGGGCAAGTTCCTGCTGATCCTCGAGATTTTCATCGGGATCGTGATTATTTTCTACTTCGGGTACTTCGATCATCTGGGGACGACCCGCGTGATCGTGATCCTCGCGTTCAGCGTGCTCGGCATCGCGGGCAGTTACAGCGTGGCGTGGTACGGGATTCGCGTCAACACGTTCGCCAACTCGCGGACGGCCTTCGCGAGCCTGCGCGGCATCCCTTATCCGTGCTATCAGATTCCGTTGCGCGCGGGCATGTCGATCGGCATGGTGCTGATTTCGGTCGAGCTGGTGATCATGCTGTTCATCCTGCTGTTCGTGCCGGGGGACTACGCGGGCAACTGCTTCATCGGGTTCGCCATCGGCGAGTCGCTGGGCGCGGCGGCGCTGCGCGTGGCGGGCGGCATCTTCACAAAAATCGCCGACATCGGATCGGACCTGATGAAGATCGCATTCAAGATCAAGGAAGACGACGCGCGCAACCCGGGCGTGATCGCCGATTGCACGGGCGACAACGCGGGCGATTCGGTCGGCCCGAGCGCGGACGGCTTCGAGACATATGGCGTGACCGGCGTGGCGTTAATTTCATTCATCCTGCTGGCGGTTTCGAGCCCCACGGTGCAGGTGCAGTTGCTGGTGTGGATCTTCGTGATGCGCATAATGATGGTCGTGTCGTCGGCACTTTCCTACTACATCAATGAAGCGATCGCGAAGGCGAAATATGCGACTTTGCCAAAGTTCAACTACGAAGCGCCCCTGACCTTTTTGGTCTGGCTGACTTCGATCGTGTCGATCGCGGGAACGTACATCGTTTCGTACTTCATAATTCCGGATCTCGGCGGCGATCCATCGCTCTGGTGGAAGCTCTCAAGTGTCATCACGTGCGGCACGCTGGCGGGCGCTATCATTCCGGAACTGGTGAAAGTGTTCACGTCGACTCAATCGGGGCACGTTCGGGAAGTGGTGACGTCATCGCGGGAAGGCGGGGCTTCATTGAATATTCTGTCGGGACTGGTCTCCGGCAACTTCAGCGCCTTCTGGCTCGGACTCGTGATGCTCGGGCTGATGGGCGCCGGCTATGGGTTGAGCACGCTGGGTCTGGCGAGCCTGATGGTGGCGCCGGCGGTGTTCGCGTTCGGTCTGGTGGCGTTCGGATTCCTCGGGATGGGTCCGGTGACGATCGCGGTGGACTCATACGGTCCGGTGACGGACAATGCACAGTCGGTGTATGAGCTTTCGCTGATCGAAGAAATACCGAACATCAGGCAGGAATTGAAGGCGAAGTACGGGTTCGACGTGAACTTCGAGCGCGCGAAAGAAAACCTCGAAGAGAACGACGGCGCGGGCAATACGTTCAAGGCGACGGCGAAGCCGGTGCTGATCGGGACCGCGGTGGTCGGGGCGACGACGATGATCTTCTCGATTATCATGCTGCTGACGAACGGATTGAAGGAGAATCAGGACAAGCTGTCGATTCTGTATCCGCCATTCCTGCTCGGGCTTCTCGCTGGCGGCGCGGTGATTTATTGGTTTACCGGGGCGTCGATGCAGGCCGTGACGACGGGCGCTTATCGCGCGGTCGAGTACATCAAGAAGAACATGAAGCTCGAGGGCGCGACCAAAGCATCCGTGGCGGACAGCAAAGCGGTGGTTGGCATCTGCACGCAGTACGCGCAGAAGGGCATGTTCAACATCTTCATCGCGGTGTTCTTCGCGACGCTGGCGTTTGCGTTCGCCGAGCCGTTCCTGTTCATCGGCTATCTGATTTCGATCGCGTTGTTCGGCTTGTATCAGGCGATCTTCATGGCCAACGCGGGCGGCGCGTGGGACAACGCGAAGAAGATCGTCGAGACGGAGCTGAAGCAGAAGGGCACGGAACTGCACGACGCGACGGTGGTCGGCGACACGGTGGGCGATCCGTTCAAGGATACGTCGTCGGTGGCGCTGAATCCGATCATCAAGTTCACGACGCTGTTCGGGTTGCTGGCGGTGGAGCTGGCGGTGTCGTTGTCGGAACAGTCCGGGACGACCCTGGGGCATGTGCTGGCAGCGATCTTCCTGCTGATCGCGCTGGTGTTCGTCTGGCGGTCGTTCTACCGGATGAGGATCGAGCGGGAAGGATAGCCGGCCCGCAGATTATCCAGGGTCTCCGTTTGGTTGCTCAAAAAGAAGTAGTCCAAACCCTTCGCGATCGCCTCGCGGCGGTCATTGATGTCACCCGGCCGGAAATCCTGCGGATGGCGGGAGGAAGGGGACAGCCGCCCCGAGAAGATCCTCGATTCCAGGAACAGCATGGACGTGAGCGTGATCCACACCACAGCCCGTGGTGTGGCGACAGCCCGACAGTCCGTGTTCGAAGAAGTTGACTGGGCCGCAGGCGGCCGTTAGTTGTAGCCAGGCGAGAGTGCCCGGCGCCGCGGGGCCTCGATAAAATAACCACGTCATGCCTCGCTGGCGACTCGGAATCCTCGCAGCCGGTTTACTCGCGGCCGCCCTGCTCGCGAAAAAGAAAAACCCCGACGACGTTACCCAGACTCTCGATCTTCCCAAAGATCCCCCCATGGTTGCGATAGGAGAAACCAGCCGCCTCGCTTTCCACGTCTCGCCGCTCTCGCCGAAGGGCCTGCTGTCTCAACAGACCCGCGACGCGCTGAAAGTGATTCTGAAGATGAACGGGGGCGCGCCCATCGTACACATTCGCGCTTTCGTCGCGGGCAGCGGCGATCTCCGCCGCGTGCCGCAGATCGCGAGCGAGGTGTTCCGCGAAAAGAAGATGGACCTGCCCTCCGTCAGCGTCATTCAGGCCGGAGGACTGCCGCTCGGAAACGCTCAGGTTGTCCTCGAGACCGTGTCGGTGGCGCGGAAAGAGGTGAATCCCAGCGGCCTCGCCTATATTGAAGCCCAGACCGCTCCGTCGTTTGGAAAATCACTCGACATGGTTGCGGCGAAGGCGGGCGGTGCCACGGCTCTTCGGGTGACCTGCTTCGTGAGCACGCTCGAAGCTGCGGGATCGGCCCCGATCAGCGCCCGTTTTCCCGGCGCCGCTGTTGACCTTGTACAGACACAGCGCGAGCCCGCGCGTACGGAAGCAAGCTGCGAAGCGATCATTCGCGGCGGCGGCATCCGGGCAGCGAAGCTGGCTTTCACCGGGACGCGCCTGGCGTTCGGCGCCAATGAAAAAGCAGCGACGCTCGCATTCCAGCGGCTGGATAAGGATCTCAGCGAAGCCGGTGTCAATCCCACCGATATTTTCGCGACGACTATTTACCCTTTGTCCCCGCGCATGGGCGAACAGGCGCGCAAGCTGCGCTCCACCGGCGGAGCGATGACCGTGATTCCGTTTGAAGGAATCGCATCGGTGGACGGAAGCTTTGCGGTGGATGCGATTGCGGTGGTGAAGTAAGCGCTACTCGCTCGGGAGCGGAACGCTTTCGTAGATTTCAGCGAGCGGGATCTCGCGATTGGTGCTTCTGCACACGCAGGTCGCGTCGGTCCCGGTGTATTCTGTCATCGTCCATCTCCCATCCAGCTCACGAAGAAACGTTTCAATCCGCGGTTCGGACTGAGAGACGAGAATGTATTCCTGTAAGGATTCGATTTGCCGGTAATAGCTGAACTTCCGGCCTCGATCATGTGCCTCGGTTGATTTGGAGAGGATCTCGACGATCGCCGTCGGGTTCAGGAGAACATCCCGGCGGTCGTCGGCAAGCTTCATCTCCCCGCAGGTCACGCTCACGTCGGGATAAACGAAAGGGCCACCCGCCGATACGCGCACGAGAAGGTCCGAAACCGCGACTCGACACGGTCCATTCCTCAGAGCGCTCCGGAGCACGCTGCCCATCGCGGTGATAAGCATTGAGTGTGCAACGGTACCCCCCGACATCGCATGCATCTGCCCGTCGTAGTACTCGCTGCGGAAGTCATTGCCACGCTCGATTTCGAGGTACCGTTCCGGCGAGAGTTGCGGAATGGGGTGCGCTGACATACGGGCTGCTCTCAGTCTAACCCGCGTTCTGCGCCTTGCTGATGGCCGCCCTGATCTCATCCGGCTTCGCCAGCCCATCGAACCGCTGCACCGTTTTGCCGTTCCTGTCGAGCACGACCGTCACTGGCAATTGATCCATCTCGCCCGATCCAAGCCCGATCGTATACTTCATCGGATTCTTAACCAGGAACGGTTTGACCGCGCCGGCGCCATCCTGGTCCATCGAGATCCCGACGACTTCGACTCCCTTTGAACCCAGCTCTTCGTGCATCTTGTTGAACTCCGGAATCTCCGACCGGCAGGGCACGCACCAAGTCGCCCAGTAGTTCAGCACGACGACCTTGCCTTTCCAGCCGGCGGTGGATAGCGCGGCGCCCTCAAGGGTCTTGAAAGGGGAGCCGTCGAGCGCCACGCTCGCGGGCGCACTCGTGTTGAGAAACGCGAGATACTCCGCGGGCTTCCGTGTCAAACTCGGAAAAGTGGCGAGCACGTTCTGGTTCGGATCGTAAAGCACGTAAAACGGAATCGCGACGGTCTGGAACTTCTCTTCTTCGAGCTTCTGGTTGGCTTCGGAAGCGGCATCCGTCCCATCGGTATAGAGGTCGACGAGCACCATGTTCTTCATCACTCCCCCGATTTCGGGCTTCGTGAACATGTTGGCCTTCATCCAGTGGCAGTTCGTGCAGGCGTAGCCGGTAAAGTTGACGAGCACTCTCTTGCCTTCGGATTTGGCCTTCGCGAAGGCGCCGGTGAGATCGTTTTCCATCCACTGCAGATCGCCTGAACCTGCGGTGCCGGCCCCGAGCGAACCACCCGACGCCGGAGGAATATAAGCTTCGATCTCTCCCAGCCTGGATCCGAACATCCCGGGGACGAGACTCAGCCCGAATACGACCAGGGCCGTGCCGGTGAGCAGCCTTCCGACGCCGAGCTCCGAATCGCGCGAGATGCCGGGCAGCCGCACGAATCCGAGCAGATAGAACCCCGCCATCGCGAACAGCACGACCCACGCGGCGAGAAAGCGCTCGCGTGTCACGTAACCTGTCTGCAGCACGGCATCGACGCTGTAGAGATACTTCAGCATCGCCGCGAGCACAATGAAGCCCATTACCACTTTCACGCGTGCCAGCCACTCACCCGAGCGCGGCAGCTTCTGCAGATAGTTCGGGAATAAAGCCAGCAGGAAGAAAGGCAGCGCGAAGCCGGTGGAGAAGACCAGCATGCCGAGCACGGGCCGCAGCTTGTCCGCGCCCACCGACGCGGCGAGCAGCGTTCCGAGAAACGGCCCGACGCAGGCGAATGATGCGAGCGCGAAGGTCAGGCCCATCAGCAGGGTGCCGGCGAATCCGCCTTGTCCTGACGCAGCGTTCAGCTTCGTCAGCAAACCGGAAGGCACCGTAATCTCGAATGCGCCGAGCAGGCTCAATCCGAATGTAAAAAAGACCGCCGCGATAAATCCGTTCACCCACACGTTCGAGCTCAACTCGACGACCGCCGCCGGCCCAAGCGCCAGCGTGAGAATCAGGCCGAGCGCGCTGCAGAAGAAGATGATGCCGAGGCAGAACGTCGTCGCCTGCCGGACCCCGCCGCGCTGCCCGACGAAGTACGACATCGTGATCGGGATCATCGGGAACACGCAGGGCGTGAAGATCGCCGCGAGCCCGAATCCGAACGCCAGCGCAAGGAATCCCGCGAGACTGCTGTCGTCTGTCGACTTTGAATTCACAGGCCCAACCGGTTGCCTCGCATCCGGTTTCGCCTCCATGTAACCGGCTGGAATGTTGATCGCGGCGGCGGGCGTATTCGCGACGATGTTCAAAGTCGCCGCCACTTGCCGCGTGCGGGGCGGGATGCAGGAAGTTCCGCTGCACGTTTGATAGCGCGGCTCGAACGTGATCGTCACGGCGCCCGGCTCCAGGTTTTTCTTCAACTGAATGCGTGTGTAGAAAACCTGCGCGCCTTCATACGTCTCGGTATCGGCATTGAAATTCGGATCGAACTTGCGCACCGGCGGCGGCTCGAAAATCGTGAATTTGGCTACAGCCGGGCTGTTATCGATCTCGATCGTCGTGGGAATCGGCCCCGGCGGCGTGGTCAGCGAATACATGTGCCAGTCGGAATCGACCGTCGCGTCAAGGCGCCCCAGCACTGTGGCTCCAGGCGCGGCCGCGGACTGCTCGAATGTCAGCTTCCACTGCACATGATTGAACTTTTCGCTCTGCGCAAACGCGAGGCTTGCGAACGAAACCAGCAGCAGCAACAAACGTCGCATGGAATCCCTATCCCAGTGTCGCGTATTCGCGCAACTCTTCTTCGATGCGCTG
>DASZLP010000189.1:0-1739 GCA_035552355.1 Bryobacteraceae bacterium
CCGTCCCGTGTATACGCGCCCTCGAGCGCGCCGTTCTTCAGAGTTAATTCCAACCGGGAGTTGTATTGATCGAAGTGCGCGTTGACCGCGGCCGGCGCAAAATCGGCTGAGGTGGAAATAATGCGCTCGTCTCCGTTGAAGAACCAGGCCTTCGAAGCCGCGCCGGCGCCGGAGAACTGAACGCGGAACGGTAGCGCTACGCCGTTCACCATGACGGTGCCATCCCATAGCCCGGCAATCGGCTGGGCGGTGGCGATGGAGGCGGAGGCCGCCAGCAGCGCGATGGCGCGCAATATGTTCATGGCAAATCCTGTTTGCCGGATTTTAACATCGGGATCAGGCGATGGGTTCGCCCCGGTGGTTGTCAAGGAAATCCCGGTCGATCTCCTTGCGGCCCGCGAATCCCTCATGGATTCCGTGCCAGCGATCAATGTCGTCCTCATCCATGCGCCAGCAAAGATAAACTTCTTCACCGCGGTAGAGCGTGGGGAAGTCGACCAGTCCGATGTCGAGATCCTTCACAAGAACGCCGATCTCTTCGATCTTTTCCAGAGACTGCTTGAGAGTCTGCGCGTTGGTGTCGCGCTGCGATTTCCACGCTTCAGCGGCGGCGGTATCTACGGCGACGCCGCCCAGCATCAGGATTCGGCGCGAAAGATCGCGCATGTAGTCCTCGCCTTCCTGATAGCGCGCTTTGGAATTAACCGATTCGCGGATCAGGCGGCCGACAGTGGGCAGGAGCGCGCGGGCTTCTGTGAGCGTGAAGTATCGCGGCATCGTTCAGGCGGTGACCGTTTCTTGCACCTGAGCGTAATGGGAATCGACGTATTTGTTCAGGAGCGCGATAAACTCGGCCACGATCGCGTCGCCGCGCAGAGTGAGCGCGAGTTTGCCATCGATATACACGGGCGCCACGGGTTCCTCGAAAGTACCGGGGAGCGAGATGCCGATATTGGCGTGCTTGGATTCGCCGGGTCCGTTGACCACGCAGCCCATGACCGCCACCTTCATGGTTTCAACGCCTTCGTACCGGCCTTTCCACACGGGCATGCGCTCGCGCAGATAGGTCTGAATCCGATCGGCCATATCCTGGAAGAACGTGCTGGTGGTGCGGCCGCAACCGGGACAGGCGGTAACCTGCGGGGAAAAACTGCGGATGCCGAGCGATTGCAGAATCTGCTGGCTGACGATCACTTCTTCGGTACGGTCCCCGTTGGGAAGAGGCGTGAGCGAGGCGCGGATCGTGTCGCCGATTCCTTCCTGCAGCAGGATGGCGAGCGCCGCGGTGGTGGCGACAATTCCTTTCGACCCGAGACCGGCTTCGGTGAGTCCGAGGTGCAGGGCGTAGTCGCTCCGGGCGGCCATAGAACGGTATGCATCCACCAGATCCTGGACGTTGCTGACCTTAGCGCTGAGGATGATCCGGTCACGTGAAAGACCGTAACGCTCGGCCGCCTCGGCGGAGTGCAGCGCACTGGCGACGATCGCGTCGAGTGTTACGGTGCGGGCGTCTTTCGGTTCCGCCAGCTTGTTATTTTCGTCCATCATGCGCGTGAGCAGCGCGCCATCGAGCGAACCCCAGTTGACGCCGATCCGCACCGGCTTGCCGTATTCGATGGCGGCTTCGATCATGGTGCGGAAATTATCGTCGTGCTTTTTGCCGATATTGACGTTACCGGGATTGATCCGGTACTTGGCGATGGCCCGGGCGCAGGCGGGATACTTCTTCAGCAGCAGAT
>DASZLP010000190.1:0-35922 GCA_035552355.1 Bryobacteraceae bacterium
GACTTGCAACCCGCGCCCGAAGTGTGTCCCCACCGGCCATGTATCCCATCCACACCTACTTTGCACTGGAGTGCCTGCGGCGCGGCAGAAGGACCCGCGCCGGCGAGGCATCCGAAGCACCCGCGCCATCCGCGAAGACGGAATCAGCACTTGATACGCTGGTGAATCCTCCATGCGTGTCCTCATCAGCGTCACCGACAAAACAGGTGTCTCCGGGTTCGCCCACGGACTCGCGGCGCTCGGCGCGGACCTGATCTCGACCGGCGGCACCGCCCGCCTGCTGCGGGAAAATGGCATCCCCGTGCGTGACGTGAGCGAGGTCACCGGTTTTCCGGAAATGCTCGACGGACGCGTGAAGACCATGCACCCGAAGATCACCGGCGCGATTCTCGCCGTGCGGGATAACGCCGAGCACGCGGCATCGCTGCGCGAGCACGCCATCGAGCCAATCGATATGGTGGTGGTCAATCTCTACCGGTTCGAGAAAATTGCGGCGCGCGACGACGCCACACTCGACGAGCTGATCGAGAACATCGACATCGGCGGACCCACCATGATCCGCTCAGCCGCGAAGAACTGGCAGGATGTTGCGATTCTCACGTCGCCGAACGACTACCAGCCGGTGCTTGAAGAGCTGCGCGCGTCCGGCAGATTATCGCGCGAGACGAAGTGGCGGCTCGCGAAGCAGGCCTTCGATGCCACTGCCGCCTACGACCGCGCCATCAGCACCCGGCTTGCGCAGGTGGGAAAGGGACCCGAGCCGCTGCCCGCCGTGCTGGATATCCGGACGCCGCGCCGCATGGCCCTGCGTTACGGCGAGAATCCGCATCAGCAGGCTTCGCTTTACGCTTCCGGATCGCGGGGGATCGCGGGCGCGGCGCAGCTTCACGGCAAAGAACTGTCTTATAACAACCTGGTGGATCTCGACGCCTGCTGGGAGCTCGTGTGCGAGTTCTCGAATCCGGCGGCCGCGATCATCAAACATACGAATCCGGCGGGATGCGCCGAGCAATCGTCGCTGGCGGACGCGTACCGCAAGGCGCTCGAGTGCGATCCGGTATCAGCCTTCGGCGGTGTGATCGGGCTCAACCGCGAGGTCGACGAAGAGACCGCCGAGGAGATGGCGAAGCTGTTTGTGGAAGCCATTGCCGCGCCCGCGTATTCCGCTGAGGCGCTCGGGATTCTGCGGGTGAAGAAGAACGTTCGTCTTGTGCAGGTCGAGCCCGCGGCCGACAGGTTCGTCGTGAAGAGCATCAGTGGCGGGTATCTTGCGCAGACTGTCGACGCCGCCGGCTTCGATCGCGCGCAATGCGAAGTGAAAACACGCCGTGCGCCCACGGCGGAAGAGTGGATTGCCCTCGAATTCGGCTGGAAAGTCGTGAAGCACGTGAAGTCCAATGCCATCGTCTACGCACGGCCGGGGCAGACCGCGGCCGTCGGGGCGGGACAGATGAGCCGTGTGGATTCCGTCAACATCGGCGCGATGAAAGCGCATCTTCCGCTCGCGGGCACAGTGGTCGCGTCCGATGCTTACTTCCCTTTTCCCGATGGCATGGAGCAGGCAGTGGCGCATGGCGCGACGGCGTTCATTCATCCGGGCGGCTCGATCAATGACGACAAGGTGATCGCGGCGGCGGATCGGCTTGGGGTTGCCGTGGTGTTCACCGGCGTGCGGCATTTTCGGCATTAACAGAACTGCAAAACAAGGGCAGGATAACGTACAGCTCGCGTGTGATCTGCGGCGTCACACCGTCAGTGCTGGCTGTGTCGCGGACACTCGTGTCCGGCGCGCCCGGTCATCCCTTCAGGGGTGCCGGCTCCGGTCATCCCCTTCAGGGGTGCCGGCTCGGCAATCGTGCCGGCGCTTGTTATCAGAACGTAATCCGCGCGATCAGAGTTCCGCTGCGCGGAAGCTGATAGAGTTGCCCGACCACGCCGTTCTGCGTGTAACTCGGTTGCGTGTTCGGCCCGACTACCAGGTTGATGACGCCGAAGCCGCCGTTGTATTGGCCGGCCTGATTCTTGCTGGGCGGAGTACCGGGAGCCGACGTGCTCGGGTTGCCGATCTGCGTGCGGTTGAAGACGTTGGTGAACTCCGCGCGGATCGAGAAGGCGATCGGCTTTTCCTTTCCGAAGCGGAAAGTGCGGCCGAGGTTGAAGTTCTCCTCCGGACGCCGCGCCTGGCGAAAGTCGCCGTAGAGCGTACCCGTCGCGGGGCCGAAGGTATAGTTGGCGGGATTCTGCCATGCCGCCGGGTTCAGAACGACATCGCTGTACGGGTTGATGCAGCCGCAGTTCAGGTCTTTCAGGTAGAGCGGCACTCCCGGCACGCGAATCTGTTCGCTGCCGCCGAGGTTATTGGTGTTGTTCGCGGCGGGCGGCGTCAGAGGCAGGCCCGAGCCGTATTGCAGGAACGCGCCGACCGCCCAGTCCTTCGTGGCGAGCGCCAGGTACTTGTGCGGCTGGAACCAGTTCTGCGTGGTGTAGAGAATGTTCGCATTGAAGAGGAACGGCTGGTCCGTTGTTTCGAGCGACTTCACGGAATCCACAAAAAGATTCGGACGAATCGAAGCCATCGCCTTAGACCAGGTGAAAGTTCCATTTACCTGCAGCCCGTGCGAGGTCCGCTTGGTGCCCTTCACCTGCAGTGAGTCATACCAGGTGTTGCCGGTCGGCGAATTCTGAACGAGAATCGAGCTGAACTGCGGGAACGGACGCAACGCGTTCAACAGAGTATTGGTCGTGCTGTAGCCAGGATAAGGCGAAATAACGCCAAGGCGGCTGGTGACCGCCGCGCTGCCGATCGTGGAACCGAGCAATTGGTTGTCAGTCACGTTCGTATAAGGCGAGAGGCCGTAAGCAGCAAAGGCCGCCGGACTGACCTGGTTAAGGTAGCCATAGGGCCCTGGCGCCGTGAGAGTCCCGCCGGGCCACCAGACGCCGCGATTGCCGACGTATGCGGCTTCGAACACCGTGTTGGGCGTGATCTCGCGCTGCACGCCGATGCTCCATTGATTCTGGCGCGCGGGCCGCGCGGCGCCCGGATCCAGAAAAGCGAGGAAGCTGCTGGTGGTGGCGCCGGGCAGCGGCGTCTGGCCTGGATCGAAGTTGGGCCATATCGGCTGGGGAACGGTCCCCGGCACGTTGAGCTGGTTAAACGCGTTCGTTCCCGTCGGCGTGTTGACGATGTTGGCCGTGTTCTGCAAATTGATGTCGGGTGGTACGGCATATGCAAAGCCCCAGCCGCCGCGGACAACCGTCTTCGAGTCGAGCGCGTAGGCGAAGCCGAACCGCGGCGCGACCGCGTAAGGATAGGCGTGCACGAAGGTGCACTTGCAGGTCGCTTCGAAGATAGGCGCACCCAGCCGACCGCCGGCCGAAGGATTCGGCGTCGTCAGGCCGAGGTTGGCGGAGCGCCCGTGCTCTTCGCTCGCTGGCGTGGCGTAGTCCCAGCGCACGCCGTAATCGATTGTCAGCTTGCGGGTGAGCTTCCAGGAATCCTGCAGGAACATCGCCCATTGCTGTTTGAACATGCGTGCATCGACAGGTGCGTACTGCGTGGCCGAGGTGACATCGCCCAGCAGGAAATTGGCGTAGGGAAAACCCGCCGAATAAGCGCCCAATCCGGGGGCCGCGGTAAGGATTGCGGGAACGCCGGTAGCGCCGGCCGTAGTAACGGACCCACCTGTCGTTCCGGTCGTCGTGGTCGCCGCGAAGTTCAGGCCCACGCCCGTCGGCGGCGCGGTGATCTGCGCCTGGAACCAGGCTTCCATGCCGGTCTTGTAAGTGTGGTTGCCGCGCACCCACGTGAGGTTCGCATTAAAGGAAGGCCGCTCCGTATGCGTGTGGGTATGGGCCAGCGCGTTGCCCAGCAGCTGCATGCCGCCAAGCACCGCCGGGCTGGTCACGCTGCCGACCACCACCGTCGGGAAGTTGAAGCTGCCCTCGCAGCCCTGAAGCTGCAGCATCGCGAGGCAGTTGACAGTCTGTCCGCCGTGCGTGTAAGGTCCGTCGTCATAGAAGTAGATCATCGAGTAACCCGCGCCGACGTGCGCGAGCAGCGTCGGCGTCAGGGTGTAATCGTAGTTGAGCCGGAAGGTCGGACCGCCGATCGGGATCGAGCCGCGCGCGCCGGTCAACAGGTCGGGCAGTCCGTCCGCGTTGCCGTTCGGAGTGGTGAACTGCGCTTCCGTGTCGGTGTGGTGATAGTAGAAGGCGATTTTCTGCTTCTGTCCGAGCACCTGATCGATCTTGATCGACGGAATGCTCGTGATGCGCTGGCCGAGGTTGTAGCCGTTGTAATTCTGATAGCGGTCGGCGCTTGAAAGTTTGGGGAGCAGGCCCTGGATCGCCACCGCCACGGGACTGAAGCGGGATGGCGGAATAACGTTGCCCGGGAAGGGTGTGGCCACTCCCGCGCCGCCTACGGTGGTGCGCGTCGTCGGATCGAAAATTTCGTTGGCGTAGACCGGGTGGCCGGCGGCGTCGGTCGCTATCGGCGCCGTCGGAATGCCGAGCGATGTATTGAAATTTGGACCGCCGTTGGGAGAGATCGCGGAAAAATCACCAGCCTGATAAGCCGCGGCCGGCAGCGTGTCGCTGAAGGTCAGGCCCTGCGCTTCCTTGTAGTATTCGTACGAATAGAAGAAGAACGTCTTGTTGCGGCCGTCGTAGACTTTGGGAATCCAGACCGGCCCGCCGAAGGTGCCGCCGAAATCGTTGCGGCGGTTCCGGATTCGATACTTGCCGCCTTCGGGCGTATACGAGAACGGCGCGCCCGCATTCAGATCTTCGTTCACGAAATACTCGAACGCCGTGCCGTGGAACTGGTTCGTCCCGGATTTCATGGTGATGTTGAAGAGACCGCCGCCCGCCTGCCCGAACTCCGCCGCGTAATTGCTGGTTTGAATCGCGATTTCCTGAATGGCGTCGGCGTTGGGCATGTTCTGCATGATCGCGAACGCGACCGTATGGTTGGTGTTGTCGAGGCCTTCGATGCGGTATCCGGCTGTGTTGGTCGGCGCGCCGTTCACGATCATCGCGAAGTTCGGCACGTAGCTCACGCCCGGCAGGAAGATGACGGAGTTATAGGGATTGCGAATGCCGTTGCTGCCGGCATTGGCGGTGCCGACGCCCAGAATCGGAAGGTCATCGAGCTGCGATACAGTCACGTTGTGGACCACGTCGCCGCTCTCTGTCTTGAGCAGCGTCGCTTCGGCGGTCACGGTCACCGATTCGGTGTTGGAGCCGACTTCGAGGGTCAGATCGAGAGGCAGCGTCTGGCCGGCATCGACCGTGATGCCAGCGCGAATGAGCTTCTTAAATCCGGGCGCGGAGGCGGACACGCTGTAGGAACCCGGAGGCAATTGCGAAACCGTGTAGGCTCCGGTAGCGGTGGATACCGTCGGGTAGGGGACGTTCGTTCCGGCATTTCGGACTTCGACCGGCGCGTTGGCGACCACCGCACCCGTGGAGTCGGTCACTGTTCCCGTAATGGTTCCGGTGCCCGCCTGACCGAAAGCAAGGGCCGAAAACAGCGCGGAAAGCACGGCTGCCTTTGTGAGACGCATAGACGAATCCTCTCTTTTCCGAGACCCAAACAGGTCTGAATGTCCCCGCTATAAGAAGCGCTGCAGAGGATTCTATAGTCCGGGCGGGGGAAGGTCAAGCTTAGACGGAAATTTGCCCTGAGGAAAACCTCATAGATCCGGTTGATCCCGCGACAGCCCGCCGCTGTATTCGCCGGTCCCGGAAAGGATGACGCCCTATTCGAGTCCGGCTCGGATCGCGGAGTTTACCCGAGCGAGGAATTCGAGAGATCTCCGTGGCCACAAGTTTCCCGGGCCCGCCTCTGTTCCGTCAATAACATCGGCAGTCTGATTGCTTTTTTTCGGTTCAGGGATTTATCTGTAAGGCAATGCTTTCCACGCTTCCGAAAGGCGCCATTTCAAGACTGGACTGCGGCGCGAGGATGATCATACTGAACGCCTCCTTTATTTGTTTCGCACTCCTGACGCCGGCTTTGGCATCGCCTCCGTCCGGTCATACACCACGCCGGCCCACTATCCGTTACTTCATCGCCACTGCATATTCGGTGGCAGGGACGGGCGCTTCGGGCAAGTGGTCGCATCCCGGCACCGTGGCCGCTGACCGGACGGTATTGCCGCTGAATACCCGCATCCGCATTTACGGTGCTGGCCGATATTCCGGCGACTATACCGTGGAAGACACTGGTGGGAATGTGGACGGCCGCCACATTGACGTCTTTATGCCGAGCCGGGCAGAAGCAAAAAGGTTCGGCCGTCAGCGGGTAAGGGTGGTTATCCTCAAGTACGGCGATGATAAAGCAAGCCCACCCGATCCGCGGCAAAAAGCTCGGGCCAGGGCCGCCGACCGAAGCGTGCGCGCCAGCCGCGAATAAAGCGTCTGAACCGAAGATCGCTCGGACTGCCGCTCAGAAGCCACTCCACTCTTGCGTGCGCACATGCGAAAAACAGGAATCACCGAGAAGGATTCGTAAATGCACTGAAGCTGTGGCCGGTTTTCGCAAAGAGCTCCAACTCCAGACATTCTTCCGATATTCGTGATGTCGTTTCGCTCAGCGTCCGATGAGCGCAGACATATGTTTTAACGGAACAGTCGCGGCGCGAAATCCGCCAGGTAATCCCGCCAGTTGCGCCACACGTGCCACTCCTCCGTCTCGACGTAAGTGTGCTTGATCTTGTGCTGGTCCAGTACCTGGTTCAAAGCCTGGTTGGATGCGAGCAGTGTATCCAGCTTCCCAATGTAAATGAAAAACAGCTTGAGCTTCTGGTTGGTCCCCACCGGATCGGCCAACGCATCCCTGAAGACTTGTTCCGGGTTCATGACCACCGGACTGAACGCTCCAATGTAATGGAACGTGTCCAGATGCGTCAGGCCCACCTGAAGCGTCTGATTGCCGCCCATTGAGAGCCCCGCGATCGCGCGGTCGTCGGCTTTGGACGAAATGCGGTAAGTCTTCTCCGCGAAGGGAATCACGTCTTCCACCACATCGTTCGGGAACATCACGCCGGGCTCCGCTACCGGCGCGGGGGCCGTCTGGCTGAGACCCAGGGTAACCGCGGGACCGGGACGCCCATACGGCATTACCACAATCATCGGCTTCGCTTTGCCTTCCGCGATCAGGTTATCCAGAATCAGATTCGCGTGCCCAGTGGTTACCCAGCCCGCCTCGGTGTCTCCGGCGCCGTGTAGCAGGTACATCGCCGGATACCTGGCGGTTGATGTCTCGTACCCGGGCGGCGTATAAACCCACAACATGCGCGGAGCGTCGAACTTCTTCGAAACGTAATAGTCGATGCGGACTGTCCCGTGGGACACGGCTTGAATGTCGTACGGAGCAGGCTTGTCGCCTTTGACCTCGAACATAGTGGAAAACGACCGGTCGCCCGACTTGATCAGGGGATTCGACGGGTCGTTGGTGCGGACGCCGTCTATTGAAAAGCTGTAGTCGTAAATTGCCGGGCGGAGCGCTGCGCTTGTGAAGCTCCAGATTCCGTCTTCCGCTTTGGTCATCGGCTGGGCCGTCTGCGTGAAATCGCCCGAAACGGTGACGGCCGTGGCTTCGGGCGCGCGCAGGTGAAATGTCACCGTCCGGTCGGAGTTCACAACGTACGCCGGCGGAGCGACGGGTACGCCGCCCCGGCCACCGCGTCCGGCTGGCGCGGCGGGGGCCTGCGCGAACGTGAGGGCGCTGAGACCAATCGAAATGGCGACGAGTGAGGCGCTGCGCATGTGCACGATTGTATGGTCGGGGCATCTGAGCGTCAAGGCTCTGTGCCGGTCCTCGCGAGCCACATGTGATTGCTGTGGATGCCCGGAGAGCATCTTGCCGCTTGTGCTTTCTGGCGACCAGGTCTTCTGTCCGTACTGCGTTCACTTGATCACGGAAGAACAACACGACTGCCGGCGACGAACTCCGCTATCTGACGGATGCTGACCAGAAAGGAAGCCATGTTCGTCGCCCCTGTAGAACTCGTAGTAGGGAACGGGACCTGCCCCACAACCTCGCTGGCAGTCACGTGTTCGCCCACGCCCACAACCCAGAAGGGTGTGAACATGAATTTAAACAATTTGAGCTCTTACCGGTCCCGCAGCGCCACTACTCGTTCCCCGGCCCGCGCGCCGGACCCGACAACCTCTGCAGATCCTGATTGTTCTCCTGGCAGATGTACTCCATCAGATCCTGTCCAACCATGAGCTGCGCGCGGCCCACCGCCGTAAAAGGCTTCTCATACGTACCCGGGTCGTCAATGGTGGTTTCAATCGCCATGTGGCCCAGATCGTTGCGCGTATATCGCTCGATGGTATGCAGCTTCTCCGTGTGCGGATGCCCTTTATAGTCGAACCAGAATTTGTCGTTAAACCCGACAGTATCCACAACCAGCGTCTTTCCCTCCCAATGCCCGATCGAGTTGCCATACCAGGTCGGATCCGGATCGGCGGGATGGCTGCGCCCGTCCATGAAAATCTGCCGCCAGCTATGGATGTTGCCTTCGTAGACGATGAAGTAAATCCCCGGCGCCTGGACGATGCGCCACGGATAAGGCGAGCCGCGTGGAATTCCGGTCGGCAGGCAGTTCGCCTCGGGATCGTCCTTCGACAGGCGGTGTTTGACTACTTCTTCCGCCCACGGCAGCATGACCACGGAAGAGCCCGGTTTCAAGTCCCGCGTGATATCGGTGCTGTTGGCCCCATTACCCAGCCAGACGCCCGAAAGGTCCGGCGTTCCGTCCGCCAACATCGGCGCCGGACCGGTGGGCGCCGGCGCCTGTTTCGAATAGAGACCGACGCCGCCCCGTCCTGAAGCCCTGCCGGGCGCCTGAGCCTGCAGTGAGACAGAGGCTGCGACCGCCACAACCGCGCTAAGACCAATGATCCGGATTTTCATAAATAACTCGCATTCAGATTCTTTCACAGTTGCCCACGCGATGGTAATGCGGCGGGGATAGATGCCGCTCGGCTGTTCACTGCCTGTTTTCATTGCAAACAAAATACTTCCGCATTTGCCTCGCACCCGCCATGGTCAACTGTTGGCGAATATGATCTTCCCCAACCCCGATCCAGCCTGGCCTCGCTACGCCTTAAAGACAAAAGCCGGAACTCGCGCCACCATCCCGTAAAGCTCTCTATTGGCCCGGTTCGAGGCGCATCAGCGCCCCATTATCCTCATCGGAAAGGACGTAAACGAGACCGTCCGGCCCCTGCCGCACGTCGCGAATGCGCTGCTTGAGATCGGTGAGCAGCGACTGGCGGCTGGTCTCATCCCAGTTCTCGTTGAACACGATACGCTCGAGATGCCCGACGCCCTGCACCGCGCCGCCGAGCATCGCGCCGACCAGCACATTGTTCTTCCATGCCGGAAAGCGATCGCCTGTGTAAAAAGCCATACCGGATGGCGCGATCGATGGCGCCCAAAACACGATCGGGTTGATCATGCCTTCGGCGAAACTGACGATCTGCGGCCCGGAATAATCGCGGCCGAAGCTGACTTTGGGCCAGCCGTAATTCCCACCCGGCTTGATGATGTTGATCTCGTCGCCGCCGTAGGGGCCGTTTTCGTTATTCCAGAGGTCGCCGGTGGCGGGATTGAACGCGAGTCCGAGCGAATTGCGGTGGCCCATCGAAAAGATTTCGGCCTTGTACCCCGGCTTGCCCGCGAAAGGATTGCCGGGCGCCGGAGTGCCGTCATCGCGCAGGCGCAGGATCTTCCCGCGCAGGCTGCCGGGCTCCTGCGCCGCGTTGCCGTTCGAAGCGCCCGTGGTCATATAAAGCATCCCGTCCTTGCCCCAGGCCAGCCGCGAGCCCGAACCGCCATCGCCCAGCCACGTATCGCAAACGAGGATGTCCTTCACATCGACGAGTTGATGGCCGTCGAGTCGTCCGCGCGCAAGCGTCGTCGCAACGTCCTTGTCGGAGATGTCCTTCGTATAGGTGAGATAGACGATTCCGTTCTGCGCGAAATTCGGATGCGGCAGGATCTCCATCAATCCCGACAGGCGCACCGCGTGGACTTTGGGCACGCCGCCGATCGGCTCGGGATCGAGACGCCCGTCACGAATGAGGCGAAGACGGCCGGGGCGTTCGGTCACCAGCATGTCGCCGTTGGGAAGAAAGGCGAGGCTCCAGGGATGCACGAGTCCGCTGGCGATGGTGGTGACCTTGACAGGAGTTGGGCGCGCTTTGGGAGCCTTGCCCTGAGGCTGTCCGTGGGCCTCGGTCGAGAGGCTGACAACCGCAATAGATGTAGCGGTGCAGAGCAGCGTGTAGGCGAAGAGGCGGCGGCCGGACATGATGGTGAAGCTATCACGAATGTTCGGGGTCCGCAATCGCTTAGCATGGGCAGAGTGGATCTCCCCGTCAACCCTCCCGTTCCACCGATGCTTTCCAAACGCATCGACGAGATTCCTGAAGAGGGCGATTTCATTTTTGAACCCAAGTGGGATGGCTTTCGCACTCTCATCTTCCGCGACGGCGACGAAATCACCATCCAGAGCCGCGATGAAAAGCCGCTGAACCGCTATTTCCCCGAGCTGCTCGAACCTTTGCGCGCACAGCTCCCCCGGCAGTGTGTGCTCGATGGCGAGCTCGTGATCGCGCGCGATGGGTCGCTCGATTTTGATTCGCTGCAACTGCGCCTGCATCCGGCGGCCTCGCGGGTCAAAATGCTCTCGCAGCAAACCGCGGCGTCCGTCGTATTCTTCGATGTGCTTTGCGAGGGCACGGAAGATCTTCGCGGGATGCCGTTTGCCGCGCGGCGCCGCCGGCTCGAGTCGATGCTCGCGGCCGCGCGCCCGCCGATACACATTACACCCGCCACGCTCGACCGCACGGTGGCGGCCGACTGGTTCCGCCGTTTCGAAGGCGCCGGACTCGATGGCGTGATGGCGAAACCCGCGAGCCTGCCTTACGAACCCGACAAGCGCGTGATGCTCAAGGTGAAGCACGAGCGCGAATGCGATTGTGTCGTGGCGGGCTTTCGTTGGCACAAGGAAGGCGGAGGCACGGCCGTCGGTTCGCTGCTGCTCGGCTTGTTCGACAGTGCGGGCACGATGCAACACGTCGGCGTCTGCGCCAGCTTCAGCCGCGAGAATCGCGCCGGGCTGGCCGAGTTCCTTGTGCCTTATCGCGAAAACGCGCTGGCGGATCATCCGTGGCGCGCCTGGGCGGAGCATACGAGTGCGGATGCGCGGCCCGACCGGCGCATGCCCGGCGGACAAAGCCGCTGGAGCCAGGGCAAGGACCTATCCTGGGAACCGCTGCGCCCCGAGCTGGTGGTTGAAGTGACTTACGAGCACATGCAGGGGACTCGCTTCCGGCACATGTCGCATTTCAAGCGCTGGCGATTCGACAAGCGCCCGCGCGATTGCACTTACGCGCAACTCGAGGTCGTCCCGCCGCAGGAATTGATGGAGATTTTCGCATCGGGCGGGTAAAGCGAAAGAATGCCCCTGGAGCCGAACCGATTGGATGCAGATAAGTGCAGAGTTTTATAGTCTTTATACTTAAACCGCTGCTTCAGCTAACGGACCGGCGCCGCGCAAACGCTGCGCATCGATCTTCTGCCCGGCCTCGATCCATTTGGGAGCGTTTTCACGTTCTTCATCCGGACGATTCATCGTGAACGCGGCGACCAGCCGCTTATTCGACAGCCACCAAACACTGAAGCTGGTTGTTGAAAGGTCGCCCCTCTCGACGATCTCGTCAGCCTCCGCCGTGTCGCCCCAGAATTCGTACGACAGATCGAACACATCCGAAAAGAAGTATGGGACATGCCGGAACGCCGCGCGATCGCCCATTAGCGCGCGGCCGCAATGCTGGCCTTGCGAGACCGCGTTGTCCCAATGTTCGACACGCCGTCTTTTCCCGAACAGAACGTCCGGATAGTGAGCAAGATCGCCGGCCGCGTAAATGTCCGGATGGCTCGTCTCGAGGTATTCATCCACCGTGACGCCGTCCCCAACGTCGATTCCACTGTGCCGGAAAACATCCGTGGCGGGCCGCACGCCGATTCCCGCGACGACGAGCGTGCAGGGAATCGTCTTCCCGCTTTCGAGAGCTACTCCGCTGACCTCGCCCCTGCCCTGCACTTTGGAAAGCTTCCCTTCTTTGACGAATCGCACGCCGCGCGCGCCGTAATAGCCCTCGAAAAACTCTGACATGGCGGGCGTGAAGAACTGCTTCCAGATGCGATCCTCGCGCAGGATCATCGTCACGTCGACGCCCTGCTGCGCCAGCACCGACGCCGTTTCCATGCCGATGAACCCGCCGCCGATCACCGCCGCCTGTTTCGCATTGGCAGCTTCACGCCGTATTCTTTCCGAATCGTCGACCGAGCGGAGATAGCAGATGCCGGCCAGATCGCTGCCGGGAATCTCCAGCGTCCGTATTTCCGAGCCGGTCGCGAGGATCAACTTTTCAAAGGCCAGTTCATTCCCGGATTCGATGCGGAGAGTCCTGCGGCCCGCGTCGAGGCCGGAGATGCGCGTCCGCAAACGGACGTCGATTCCATGCGACTCATAGAATTCGGGCGGATTGATCCGGATGCTGTCTTCCGTCTCCTTGCCGGCGAGGAAGCCCTTGGAGAGTGGCGGCCGTTCATAAGGAAGTGCGCGGTCGGCGGACAAAATGCAAAGCTCGCCCGCTTTCAATCCGCGCTCCACCATTTCTTTTGCGGCATAGCCTGCCACCATGCCGCCACCTGCGATCACGTAAGGAAATGTCTTCATGGTGCGCGCTCAGTATAGGTTTGATGGCTCAAATGCCGATAGAAGCCCATATCTTCTTCGACAAGCATTTTGGTTGCAAAGATGATCTGGCCGGTGTGCTGGGCGAAGTGTTCGACTACGTGATAAACGACCTCCACGCCGGAAACCGAATACCCCTGGATCTCATACACAGCCGTAAGTTGATCGGTGTGCACGCCGCGGATCACGGTCAGGGCTTGTTCGACGGTTCCGCGAATTCCTGCCGCCAGTTCGCCCGCCTGCCGGCCTCCGCGCGCTGAGAACTCGCCAGCGCGGTCGCGCCGGTCCGGCTGGCCGCCGAGCGCGCCAATAACCCATTGCCGCACGTTTCCGCCGAGATGCAGTACGAGGTTTCCGACGGCATTTTCGGTTTCGTGCCCGCGCGCCCAGATTTGATCATCGGTCAGCTTCGCCAGACATGCCTCAATGCGCGTGAGGAACTCGAGAAGCTTAGCGGCCGAGATTTCGAGAAAGAGAGATTCGACTGTTGCCATGCTGACCCTCAGTTTCTCTATCGCGCCTTATCAACTGGTCTTGCGGCGAACCATAATCCTGCGGCGAACCATAGTGACGTCAAAATCTTTCAGAACTATGTTCTGGTCGAGATTCCGGCCGCTGCGAAATTCGTCCCGCCGTTTCATCTGCTGACCCTTCTTTCGGGAGTGAAGCAATTATAAGCCGATCGGCTCGCCTGTGCATGTACAATCCGGTTTATGGCAAAACTCGGATTTCTCGGACTCGGCCTGATGGGCGGCCCCATGGCGCGCAACCTGATCAAGGCTGGCCACGATGTCGCGCTCTGGTCGCATTCCAAAGGTAAGGCCGAAGCCATCGCGAAGGAAGCGGGCGGTAAGGCCTGCGCGACTCCGAAGGAAGTGGCCGCGCACGCCGAGTGCGTTTTCCTCTGCGTGGGCGATTCGGCAATGTCCGAACGCGTCATCCTCGGGCCGGACGGCATTCACGAGGGCGGCCGCAAGGGGATGGTCGTCGTCGACGCCAGCACCGTGAGCCCGGCCTCCAGCCGCCGTGTTCATGAAGAACTGGCGAAATCCGGCATCGATTTTCTTGGCGCCCCGTGTACCGGCTCAACACCCGGAGCCATCAACGGCACCCTGACCTTTATGATCGGAGGCGATGAGAAGGTCTTCGAGAAGGTGCGCCCGTGGCTTGAGCAGATGGGGAAGAAGCTCTACTTTTGTGGTGGCCCGGGCATGGGCCTGCATGCGAAGCTGACCCAGAACCTCGTGCTGTCGAATCTGCTGCAGGCATTCAACGAAGGAATCGTGCTCAGCACCAAGGCCGGCGTGGAGCCGAAGCTCATGCTGGACATCCTTTCCAACAGCGCGGCGAAATCAGGCCTGATCGACTATAAGGCGCCCTTTATCTTCCGCCGGGATTTCGAGACAAATTTTTCCGTAAAATGGATGCACAAGGACATGGGACTGATGTTGGAATCGGCCCAGGAGCTTCAGGTGCCCCTCTTCATGACCACACTGGCTCGGCAGCTTTTTCAGGCGGCGATTACGCGCGGACACGGCGACGAGGATATCTGCTCTACAATCAAGGTTTTGGAGGAGATGACCGGCGTCGAGGTAAAAAACTGACGTGCCTTATAGCACCTAACCAAATTTTGTATACAAAATTTGGTTGATTCCAAAAACGATCTATTCTAATATTGGAATCAAGCCGGGGAGGAAATTAGTAACTCCCACCAAAGCGAGACTAACCTCTAAACTGAAAGACCCCTGAAGCAACCTCCCCGGCGCCCGCAAGGGTTCGAAACACAACCGGTTGCTTAGGAAAATGGGGAGCTTTCGAAAAATTCCAGAATCCAGAGACCTGTCGGCAGCCGTGATATGATCGAAAACGCGCGGGGCGTGTATCGGATCATCCGCGGCTCTCGAATAATTTAAACCGCGCATGCCCACTCGTACGCTCACCGTATTGGGGTCAACCGGATCGATTGGCGCCAATACTTTGGATGTTGTCCGCCGGGATCGCGAGCGGTTTCGGGTTTTCGCGCTGGCAGCGGGCCGCAACGTCGAGCTCCTCGCTCAACAAATCAAAGAGTTTAACCCTGCCGTTGTAGTCCTGCCTGACGCATCCGGCGTGAGGCTCCTGCGTGAGCTTGCAGGCTCATCGTGTTCCGAGATCCTGATCGGGCCTGAAGCCCTGGTTAAGGTTGCAGTTGCCTCTGAAATCGATACCGTAATGTCCTCAATCGTGGGTGTGGCCGGTTTGCCGGCGACCTACGCCGCGGTTTGCGCCGGCAAACGCATTGGGCTGGCTAATAAAGAGGTTCTCGTCTCGGGCGGCCGTCTCGTTATGGACGCGGCAAAGAAGCACGCTGGTTCGGGCGCCGAAATCATCCCGGTCGATTCCGAGCACAACGGCGCGCACCAGTGTCTCCGCGCCGGCCTGCGGAAAGAAGCCACGAAGCTCATTCTGACCGCTTCGGGCGGTCCATTTCGGACGATTCCAAAGGAAGCTCTCGACCACGTGACACCCGCGCAGGCGCTGAAGCATCCAACATGGCAGATGGGAAACCGCATCACGATCGATTCGGCGACCCTGATGAATAAAGGCTTCGAAGTGATCGAAGCCTGCTGGTTGTTCGATTTCGCTCCAGAGCACGTCGAGGTGGTGGTGCATCCGCAATCGACTGTTCACGCGATGGTGGAATACAATGACGGTAGCGTGATCGCGCAGGTCTCGGCAACCGACATGCGGATGCCGATACAGTATGCGCTGACCTGGCCCGAGCGCGCCCAGGCCCCCGTACCAAAGATCGATTGGAGTGAAGCACGGCAATGGGAATTTCATGCGCCGGATTTCGAAAAATTTCCGTTGCTTCGTCTGGCGTATCAGGCGCAGAGTAAGGGTGGGTCGGCAACGTGCGTTTTGAACGCGGCCGATGAGATTGGGGTGGAGGCTTTTCTGAACGGGCGAATCAGTTTTCCCGCCATCGCGCGGACTGTGGAAGAGACGCTGCAAAAGATGCCGGACCGGGACCCGGCAAGCGTCGCGGAAATTCTCGAGATCGATCAGGACGCCCGCCGGATGGCTCGTGAATTGATCGGCAGGCAGCGAGTGGCGTTCGCGCCGGCCGCGGCATCGTCGGGAAGCCAGGGCAGATAGGAAAGACAGGGGACATGGCGCTCTCTTTTCTGCAGAACATCTGGTGGCTGCTCGTACTGATCGGGGTGATGATCCTCATCCATGAGCTGGGCCATTTCTGGGCGGCGCGCGCCTTCGACGTCAAAGTCGAGGTTTTCAGTTTCGGTTTCGGCCCCCGGCTCTTCGGTTTCAAACGCGGCGAAGTCGACTATCGCTTCTCGCTGATCCTTTTCGGTGGCTATGTGAAGATGACCGGCGAACAGCCGGGCGAGCAGGAATCGAACGACCCGCGTGCGCACTCGAACAAACCCCGCTGGCAAAAATTGATCATTGCCGCAGCCGGTCCGTTCATGAACGTCGTGCTTGCGATCGGCGTATTGACTGGCCTTTACATGTTCTCGTATGAAAAGGTTCTGAACAAAGACGGCGCTGTGATCGGCCATGTGAAAGCCGACTCGCCGGCGGCGAAGGCCGGGATCGTGCCAGGCGACAAGATCGTACGGCTGAATGGGCAAGACAATCCCGACTGGGAAGATATTGTCACCAAAGAAATCGAGGGCGCCGGCCGGACCCTCACGGTCACCATCCAGCGCAATGGGCGTCAGTTCCCGGTGTCGCTCAGCCCGGTGCTCGATGAGAAGGAAGGCGTCGGCGATGCGGGTTGGGAGGGTCAGGATCAGATTCAGATTGCGTCTGTCAGCCCGGGAGATCCCGCCGACGTGGCCGGCTTAAAGAAGGGCGATCTGCTCGTAAAGATTGATGGAATTGCGATTCATTCGCATTACACGCTCCCGGAGTTGATCCGCCGGGGCGATGGAAAGCCGGCGACGATCGAATATATACGGGATGGCGTTCACCACGTCGTGGTTTTGAAACCGGTGATGAAGAATCCCGACGCTACTTCGATGCGGTGGATGATCGGCGTGCAGTTGGCGATCAAATATGACATCCAGAAGATGCAATTGCCGTTCCCGCAGGCGTTGAATCAGTCGCTGATTCAGAACGGCAAAAACGCCAGCCTGATCGTGGAATTTCTGCGCGGCATCGTGGAGCGGCGGATGTCGGCAAAGAACCTTTCGGGTCCGATCGGGATCGCGGTCTACGCGAAAGAGGCGGCCGAAGAAGGCGCGAGCGCATTCCTGACCCTGATGAGTGTGGTCAGCCTGAATCTGGCGATCTTCAACATGCTGCCGATACCGATTCTCGACGGCGGCCAGATCCTCACACTGCTGATCGAGATGGTGATGGGCCGCGATCTGAGCCTGAACGTCAAGGAAGCGATGCTGAAGGTCGGCTTCGTATTCCTGATGATGCTGGTGGTTTTCGTCATTTATAACGACATCGCCAAGCGCCTGACGGGTGTCATCGTTCCGGCGGCGACACATACTTCCATTCGGCAATAGCAGTCCCCGTAATCGCGCCTGTAGTAACATAAGGGCTTAACCCACCTAAAAGGTTCCCGAGATGCAGAACGCGTTGTTAACGAAGTTTGTGGAAAAGAAGCGCCGTACGAATTTGACGGCTTTTCGCCCGGGCGACACCATCAAAGTGCACGTCAGGATCAAGGAAGGCGAAAAAGAGCGCATTCAGGTTTTTGAAGGCACGGTGCTGGCGCGGAAGAACACAGGCATGGGCGAGACCGTTACGGTCCGCAAGGTCAGCTTCGGCCAGGGCGTCGAGCGCATTTTCCCTTTGAGCGCGCCTATTATCGATCACATCGATGTCGTGCGCACGGGCAAGGTTCGCCGCGCGAAGCTGTATTATTTGCGTGGCCTGAAGGGCAAGGCCGCACGGCTCAAGGAACGCACTTAGTCCACAGGCAGGGCGAGTTATGGCCCGCGCCGCGAAAGATCCCGAAGCTGTTCCAAAAGCACGGCGCTGGAAGTGTCAGGGCGTACTGGAGCAGGAACTGCGCGCGCGCGGCTTCCACTACATTGCGGGCGCGGACGAAGTGGGGCGCGGCTCTCTCTTCGGCGCAGTCGTGGCCGGCGCGGTGATTCTCGCGCCGGGCGTCGCGATCCGCGGCCTCAACGACAGCAAACAGATCGAACCGGAACGGCGCGAAGTGCTGGCCGGGCGCATCCGCGAGCGCGCGCTGGCGTGGGCCGTAGCGGCGGTCGATGCCGCCACGATCGATCGCATCAACATCTACGAAGCGTCGCGCCTCGCGATGAAGACGGCCGTCGAGCAGTTGAATCCGGCGGCGGATTTCGTGCTGGTGGATGCCGTTCCGCTCGAGCTTCCGCTGCCCCAGCAGCCGCTGGTGCAAGGCGACGAGCGCTGCCATGCGATCGCGGCGGCGTCCATCGTGGCCAAGGTCTATCGCGACCAGATGATGCGCGAGTGGGATAAATTCTATCCCGAATACGGGCTGAAGAATCACAAGGGCTACCAGTCGCCCGAGCACATGGCGGCCATCAAGGCGCACGGACCGACGCCCCTGCACCGCTTCAGCTTTGAGCCCGTGCGGCGCCATGCATTGTTTTCGCCGCTTCCCCGAGATCGCCAGATGGAGATGTTCGCCAGCGCGTGAGCTCGCTGCCCATGCACAAATCCGGAATGGAGGATTCCGGAAGGAGTGTACCCGAAGCCACCAACGTTCCGGCCGAGCAACCAGCCGGCACGGCTCCCGTGGTTCCGCCGGGACCGCGCTGGTTCCAGCGCCTGAGCTCGATCCTCTTCATCATTTTCTGCTTTGAGCTGGGGCTGTTTCTGTTGATCTACCCGTGGACCGACGGATGGGCAGACAACTACTTCGCGTGGGCCGTCTCGGGCAGCGCGCTTCCGGCATGGCATTCGTTCTGGGACAACAGTTTTGTGCGCGGAGGCATCAGCGGTCTGGGCGCGGTGAACCTCTGGATCGCGATAGCCGAGGTGTTCCGGTTATTCAGCCGGCGCGGGCGCAAAGCTCAATAATTGAAACCATGCCCGTTTCGTCTTCATCGACTTATACAGGTGAAATGAGCGGGGACTGTTTGCGTGCGGCGATCCTGATTCCGTTTGTGGGAAGCCTGATGTTGGCGGCCGGGCCGTCCGATTCATCTGGCAATGCCCGCAGGCTCTACGAGCGCGCGGAATATAAGTCGGCGGTCGCATTGTTGAATCAATCTCCAGTGGATGCAGAGGGGCTCGAGCTGCTGGGCCAGAGCTATTTCATGCTGGGCGACTTCCGCAAAGCGACCGACTCGCTCGAACGGGCGGCTGCACTGGCGCCGAACGATTCGATGATTCAGACATGGCTGGGGCGCGCGTGGGGGCGACGAGCCGAAAAATCATTCGCGCTGACGGCGGTGGGATACGCAACGAAGACCCGCGAGGCGTTCGAGAAAGCTTTACGGCTCGACCCCACGAATCAGGAAGCGCTTGGGGATTTATTTGACTTCTACGTCGATGCGCCCGGATTCATCGGCGGAGGAATGGACAAGGCGGCGGGACTGCTGCCGCACTTCCAGAAGTACGACCCGGTCGGCGGATATCTCGCGCAGGCGCGGCTCGACGAAAAGAAGAAGCAGTACTCGAGCGCCGAATCGCACTTGCGGCGGGCGGTCGATGCGGCGCCGCGCAAAGCGGGCGTGATCGTTGATCTCGCGAAGTTTCTCTCGCGGCGCGGACGGTATGACGAAAGCGAGAAGGCGTTCGCGCAGGCGTCGGCCGCCGAGCCGGATTCGGCGCGGATTCTTTTCGATCGCGCGTCGGCTTACGTGCAGGCGCAGCGCAATTTGCCCGAGGCACGGGAGCTGTTGAAGAAGTACATCGGCGCGGGGAATTTGAAGCCGAGCGATCCCCCGCGATGGGAAGCGCAGAATCTGCTGAAGAAGGCCGAGGGCGGGTAGCGTGCAGTCGCGCTGCCCACAAAATACGCCGGCAGGAGTGCCGGCGCTTCGGACACGAGTGTCCGCGCCACAAGGGCGGGTCAGGTAGATGCAGATCGGCGAGGCGATGAGCTTCAGCCTGCAGGCGCTGCGGCAGAATCCCGTACGCTCGTTTCTTACCGGGCTTGGCATGGTGATCGGGACCGCCTCCGTGATCCTCGTGGTCACCATCTCGCTTACAAGCCAGAATTACATTCTTGAACAGATCGAAGGCGTGGGGTCGAACATGATCTTCGCGTCGTATGAGGTCGGCACCCAGGCATCCGCTGCCGAAGTAAACGCCGACTTCGTCAAGATCGCCGACGTGCAGGCGGTGCGGCAGCAACTGAGCAACCGCATCGTGGCCGCGACCGGGATCGAAAGCAACTACGACGCCACTTTTGTCAACGGAAAAGAAGAGCGCATCCTCGTCATCGGGTCGGATGAGTATTACAAGCCGGTACGCAATCTGGTTCTCCTCTCCGGACGATTCCTCGATGCCAGCGATGTGGACCTGCGCCAGAAAGTAGCGCTCATGACCGAAAAGCTGGCGAAGCGGCTGTATGGAAGCGGCGCCGCCGCGCCCGGCCAGTCGATAAAAATCCACGGGCTTCAGTTCACGGTGATCGGCGCCTTTAAGGAGAAGGTCGAGAGCTTCGGCCAGTCGGAGCTGAACGCCGAGACACTGGTGATTCCGATCACCGTGCAGCAGTATTTCACGCGCGTGGAGCGCATCGACCCGCTCTACGTGCAGGTGCGTTCGCCGGATGACGTCGAGCCCGTAACCGTGCAGGTGAAGGAGATTCTGGAGAGCCGCCACCGCGCCGGAACATCCTACAAAGTGGAAAACCTGACGGCGATCCTGAATGCGGCGAAGAGTATCGCGAAGATCCTCAGCCTCGTGCTCGTGCTCGTATCGGCCATCGCGCTGGTGATTTCCGGAATCGGCATCATGAACATCATGCTGGTGACGGTCACGGAGCGGACTCGCGAGATTGGCGTACGAATGGCTGTGGGAGCGTCGCGGCGCGAGATCATGTTGCAATTTCTGACGGAGGCGATTCTGATCAGCGTCGCCGGCGGAACCTTTGGAATTATCGCGGGCGTAGCCGTACCGCTCAGCGTGCAGTACTTCGTGGACAATCTGCGGATTCCAATTTCTACGTGGTCCATCGGGATTGCGTTTACGGTTTCGAGCGTGGTTGGGCTCGTGTTCGGCATGTTGCCGGCGAGCCGCGCATCGCGCTTGAACCCGACGGAGGCACTGCGCTACGAATAGTTCATGCGCAGAATCGCTGTCTTAATAACGGCCGCACTCGCGGCAGCCCCTTTCATCCACGCTGAAACACACACACTGACGCTTAAGCAGGCCGTGGCGCGCGCGCTGGCGCAGAATCCGGAAGTGCTGATGGCGCGGCTGGATGAGACGAAAGCGGCGCTTGGGGTGCGGGTGGCGAAAGGTCCGTTCACGCCGCGGCTGGGAGTGGGCAGCGGGCTGGCCTACAGCAACGGATTCCCGCTGAGCATCGAGGGTTCGGCGCCCGCCGCCTTCGAGGCCAAAGGCACCGAGTATCTTTTCAACCGGCCGCAGAGCTACGCGATCGAACAGGCGAAGGAGACCGCGCGCGGCGCGGGATTCGCGACCGGTGAAAAGAACGACGAGATCGTATATCGCGTCGCCTCGCTCTATATCGACGCCGACCGCGCGACGCGCCTCGCCGATTCGGCGCAGAAGCAGTTGGAAAGTCTGCAGAAAGTGCTGCAAACGGCGCAGGCGCGGGTCGAGGAAGGACGCGAGCTCCCCCTGACCGCGCAGGAGGCGAATGTCAATCTGCTGCGCGCGAAGCAGCGGCTCGTCACACTCGAGAGCGACCGCGACTATGCAACGCGCAGTCTCGCGGTGACGCTCGGTTATGGAGCACAGGACGTTGTGACACCCGTCGAGGAAGACCGCGCCGCTGAAACCATTCCGGCAAATGAAGAGGCCGCAGTCGAGACTGCCATGAATTCGAGCAGGGAGCTCAGACGGCTTCAATCCAATCTGGCGGCGAAGGATCTGGAAATCAAAGGCGACAAGGCGCAGCGGCTGCCCAGCATCGACCTTGTCGCGCAATACGCGCTGCTGACGAAGTACAGCCACTACGAAGAATACTTCGCGCATTTCCAGCGCAATAACGGGCAGATTGGCGCGTCGATTCAGGTTCCGGTGTTTGTGGGGAGCGCCGTGAAGGCCCAGATCGAGCAGGCCGAGCAGGACAAGCTGCATATTCGCGCGGAGGCGGAGGCCGCGCGCAACCGGATCGCGCTTGATATTCACCAGAGCTATCTGGAGATTCGCAAATCGGATGCGGCGAAGGACTTGGCACAGGCGGATCTGGATCTGGCGCGGTCGCAGTTGTCGGTGGTGCTGGCGCAGATGAATGAAGGGCGCTCGTCGCTGCGCCAGGTGGAAGAGGCGCGCTTCAACGAGAACGAGAAATGGATCGCGTTTTACGATGCGCAGTTTAGTGCTGAGCGGGCGCGGCTGAATGTGCTGCGGCAGACAGGGGAGTTGATGGCGGCGCTGCGCTAAGCGGCGTTTCACTGTCACGCGGCTGCTACCTTAAAAGATTGCAGGGGGAGATCCGCGGGCACCCGGCTGCGAGCCTGCCGCCTTGTGCCAATGCCTGAATCAACCACACTGGAACAATCTCCGGCTGCGCCATCCCTTCCGCAACGGGCACTCCCCGCGGATGAACCATGGAAGCCCAGGTACAATCCCTGGATCGTTGCCCTCACCGTCACGCTGGCAACCTTCATGGAAGTCCTCGACACCTCAATTGCCAACGTCGCGCTGCCTCACATTGCCGGAGGGCTTTCCGCCAGTCAGGACGAATCCACGTGGGTGCTGACCAGCTATCTCGTATCGAACGCGGTCATCCTGCCGATCAGCGCCTGGCTGTCGGTGCTCGTGGGGCGCAAGAAGTTCTACATGACCTGCGTCGCCCTGTTCACCGTGAGCTCGTTCCTTTGCGGGCTGGCGCCTTCGCTCGGTATGCTGGTATTTTTCCGCGTCATGCAGGGGCTGGGCGGCGGCGGCCTCGCGACGAGCGAACAGGCAATTCTCGCGGACACTTTCTCGGTCGAGAATCGTGGGCTGGCGTTCGCGGTTTACGGAATGGCGGTCGTGATTGCGCCCGCAATCGGTCCGACGCTCGGAGGGTGGATTACCGACAATTACAGCTGGCGCTGGATCTTCTATATCAATGTGCCGGTCGGCCTGCTCTCGCTATACCTGACCAATCGCATCGTGGAGGATCCGCCTTATATGAAGACGGAGCAGCAGAAGACGCTGCGCAATCCAATCGATTACCGGGGCCTTGCGCTTATCGCGGCTGGCATCGGCTGCCTGCAATACGTGCTCGACAAGGGGCAGGAGGAAGACTGGTTTTCGTCGGCGAAGATCACAACGCTGCTGACCATCGCGATCGTGGCCCTGATCTTCTTCGTCATCAACGAGTGGAATCACAACTATCCGATCATGGAGCTGCGGCTGATGAAACAGCGCAACTTCGCGGCGTCCGCGTTGATGATGTTTGCGATGGGCATGGTCCTGTTCGCCTCGACGGTGCTGATTCCGCAGTTCCTGCAGGTGTTGATGGGCTACACGGCGCAGCAGGCGGGCGAAGCTCTCTCGGCCGGCGGCATCGTTCTGGTGCTGATGATGCCGATCGTCGGGCAGTTGATTTCACGCGTGGATCCGCGCATGATGATCGCCTTCGGATTCACGAGCACAGCGCTCGCCCTGTATCACATGACGACGATCAACATGCAGATCGACTTCAGGACCGCCGCGATGTATCGCGTCTACCAGACGATCGGCCTGCCGTTCCTCTTCATTCCGATCAGCACGCTCGCCTACATAGGCATTCCGCGGAACAAGAGCAATCAGGTGGCGGGGATGAACAACTTCATGCGCAACCTCGGCGGCAGTATCGGGATATCGCTGCTCGCCACGGGGCTGCAGAGACTCTCGCAGCAGCACCAGGTTTATCTGAGCGCCCACTTATCCGCGGGCAATCCGCAGTTCATGCAGAGGATCAACGGGATTACCCAGACATTCACCGCGCAGGGGATTCCGCCCAACGAGGCGACGGCGCGCGCCTATTCGCTGATGAGCCGGACGGTGGCGGGCCAGTCGGCGCTGCTGGCTTATGTCGACATCATCTCGGTGTCGGCAGTGGTGCTCGCATGTCTCGTGCCGCTGGTCTTTTTGATGCAGAGGCCGCCGAAGGGTGAAGCGCCCGCGGCCGCGCACTAACACGAAAACAGACCGGGGCTAATGATCCCCGATCGCGATTGCCGCCGCTGCTACCGTTGCCGCCGCTGCCACCGTTGGCGCCGCGTCCGCTTACGGCGGCCCGGATACTCCCGCGGCTGTCAGACCGGCGTTGCTGGTAATGCCAGAGGCGGTCGTCCACACGGAGTTGATGCTGCCGCCGGCGCTCGCGTAGACCGCGATCCCAATGGTCGCGATGAAGCCGACAATCAGCGTGTATTCGGTGACGTCTTGTCCCAATTCGTTGCCGAGCAGTCGGCGCAGCCAGGAGGGCATTGTTCGATGTTAGCCGCGATTGTACCAGGCCGCAAGGCTGCGTGTCGTTAACACCGGATCATACAGCGCGCCGCATAAGACGATGCGCCGCAGGCCCTGGAAAGTTCAAAGATACGGAAAGCACACGCCTGACCTGTCAGTGCTGGGCCGTGGAAATCGACCGCGTCGCGCCGCCCAGCAGTAAGTTCGCGCTGCTCGTGATGCTGGATGTCGTCGTCCAAAGCCTTGAGACACTGCCGCCGGAACTGGCGAATACGACAGCGCCAACGATGACGATGAAACCTACGATCAGGGCGTATTCGGCGAGATCCTGCCCTTGTTCGTTGCGGATGAAATTCCGCAGCCGCAGGTGCATGTCTCGATACTACTTGTGACGGTATCCGCCGGCAAGATTGCCGGTGGTTAAGGGTGGCGGTTTACTAACCGTCGTTAAAGGACCGGCGATGGTGGCGCAGGCTTCAGCCTGTGTGTACACGCTTCAGCCTGTGTTTGCTCTTATATCGCAGCTCTTATATACTGCAGCTACCACAAAAGGGGGTAGGACCAGTGAAATTTCTCCGTACAGCCGTGCTGTGCGCGCTCTTCTGCGCCAGTCTATATGCGCAGGCCACATCGCAGATCCAGGGAGTTGTCGATGATGCGTCCGGGTCCGCGGTTCCCAGCGCGGAAGTGAAGGCGACGCAAACCGATACGGGAGCGGTCCGCACGGTCACCACCGGCTCGGATGGCGTCTACGTGCTCTCGAACCTTCCGATCGGGCCGTATCGCCTCGAAGTTTCCAAATCCGGCTTCGCCACCTTTGTGCAAACGGGAATTACGCTGCAGGTCGCGACCAATCCAACCGTCGACGTGCAACTGCGAGTCGGAGCCGTTTCCGAACAGGTCCAGGTGGAAGCCAACGCGACACAGGTGGAAACGGAAGCCACCAGCGTCGGAACGGTAATCGAAAATCAGCGCATTCTCGATCTGCCGCTGAACGGGCGCCAGGCAACCGATCTCATACAGCTCGCCGGCGCGGCGGTTCCCGCGGGAGTCAACGGCACCGCCGGCATGCACGGCGGCCAGAATATCGCCGTCGCGGGCGGCTCGCTCTCGGGCGTCTCCTACATGCTCGATGGGACCCTCTACAACAACCCATTCGACGCCACCAATCTGCCCTTCCCCTTTCCCGACGCGCTGCAGGAATTCAAGCTCGAAACCAGCACGCTGACCGCGCAGAACGGCACGCACTCGGCCGCGGCTGTCAACGCGGTGACGCGCTCCGGCACCAACTCGTATCATGGCGATGCGTTCGAGTTCCTGCGCAACGGCGATCTGAACGCCCGCAATTCCTTCGCGCCCACGCGCGATTCGCTGAAGCGAAATCAGTATGGCGGCACGCTGGGCGGGCCGATCCTCAAAGACAAGCTGTTCTTCTTCACGGGATATCAGGGGACGAAGATTCGCTCAGACCCCAGCTCTCTCACTTCATTCGTTCCCACCGCCCAGATGCTGCAGGGAGATTTCTCGAACTGGGTGACATCGTGCAACGGCGGCAAGAACCTCACCGGTCTGTTCGCCGGCACCGGCAACAAGATCCCGCTTTCGGAGGTGAGTCCGCAGGCGCTGCAGATCGCGAAGCTGCTGCCCCCGCCAAACAGCGCCGCCGACCCCTGCGGCAAAGTCTCTTATGGCGCGGTGGTGCAGAGCAACGAATATCAGGTCCTGGGCCGCGTCGATTATCAACTCAACCAGAAGCACTCGATCTTCGGGCGCTACATGGCGACGACGTTCTACCAGCCGGCGTCTTACGGGATTTCGAAGAACCTGCTCGCCTCAACTTCGGGCGGGCTCGATGATCTGGCGAACTCGGCCACGCTCGGCGACACTTATCTGTTCACCGCGAATGTCGTCAATCAATTCCGCTTCGCCTATAACCGCGTCGGCGTGCATCGCTTCAACTCCGATTACTTCTCAGGGTGCGACGTCGGCGTCTCGATGACCTGCTACATTCCGCACCAGACCGTCGTTGCCGTCACTGGCGGCCCGGGCATCGGCGTGGGCACCGCGATTCAGGCATCGTTCATTCCGACGATCCTTTCGGGAGGCGACGACGTGAGCTGGGTGAAGGGTGCGCATCAATTCGCTTTCGGATTCAGCATGTTCCACTACGTTTCGAGCTCGAACGCGAACGTTTATTCCTCCGGCACTTTCACCTTCAACGGCACCGCCACGGGCTCGGGACTTTCGGATTTTGTTTCGGGGCAGCTCGACAGCTTTCTGCAGGGCGTGCCGAACACGCTGTTTGTCCACAAGTGGTATTACGGCTTTTACGGTCAGGATACGTGGAAGATCAATCGCCGCCTGACCGCGAACTTCGGCCTCCGCTGGGAACCGTTTCTTCCCCAGCAGGTGAATAATGATGCTGTTTATACGTTCAGCCTCGATCGTCTGAAAGCCGGGACCACCAGCAGCACCTTCACGGGCGCGCCCCCCGGCCTTTACTTCCCCGGCGATCCCGGCTTCGCGGGCCAGGCGGGCATCAACAACCGCTACGATCAATGGGCGCCGCGCATCGGCCTCGCGCTCGACCCGCGCGGCGACGGCAAGACATCCATCCGCGCCTCATTCGGCATTTCCTACGACTTCCCGAACGTGATGCTGTATTCGACCGAAGCCACCGCGCCGCCATTCGGAGATCAGATCACGGTGAACGGTCCGGAGCCCTTCGCGACGCCCTTCGCGAATCAGCCGGGCGGCAACTTCTTCCCCGTAGCGTTCAGCGCGAGCGCGCCTTTCACTCCCACGGGAACCTACGTTGCGGTGCAGCCGGACCTGAAAGCCACGACAGTATACAACTGGAACTTCGCCGTTCAGCACCAGATCGCGAAAGACTGGGTCGTCTCCGCGACCTACATCGGCACCGAAACCGCGCACTTGTGGGTGAGCTATCAGTTGAACCCGGCGGTGTTCACGCCGGGCGCCACATCCACCGCGACCAATCAGGCGCGCCGTGTGATCACGCTGCTCAATCCGGCGCTCGGGAAGTTCTACGGTCCGGTCGACCAATTCGATTCGGGCGGCACGGCGAGTTACAACGGGCTGCTGCTTTCCACCCGGACGCGGCTCGGCGCTCACGTGAATATCGACGCGAACTACACGTGGTCGCACTGCATCGGCGATATTACGCAGGCTTCGACTGTTGGCGGCGCGCAGGCGGGTTTGCTCGACCCAAACAACCGCCGCTTCGATCGCGGCAACTGCCAGACGCCGACCCTTTCCGGCGGTGCGCAGGGCCTCGACCGCCGGCAGATCTTCAACCTCACTGCCGTCGCGCAGGCGCCGAAGTTCACCAATAAAGCCCTCGGCACGATCGTCACCGGATGGCAGCTCGCCGGAAGCTGGCGCGCCAGCACCGGCACCTTCCTGACCGCTACCGGACTCGATCAACAGCTCAGCGGCACCGGCGGCCAGCGCCCGAATCAGATTTTGAACGATCCGCTCTGTGCCGATCCAAACCCGTCATGCTGGATCAACAAGAATGCTTTCGCCACACCGGCGCTCGGCACGCTCGGCAACCTGGGCCGCTCGAACATCCTTGGGCCGGGATTCTGGGAGATCGATCTGGCGCTCGTGCGGAGCTTCCGCATTCGGGAAGGGATGAGCTTCGAACTGCGCGGCGAGGCGTTCAATCTGACTAACAGCTTCCGGGCCGGACCCGTCACGACCGCGCAGAACAACGCGCAGTTCGGTCAGATCCTGACCGCCCAGGACCCGCGCATCATGCAGGTCGCGGCCAAATTCGTCTTCTGATGTGCCTGTGGCGCGGGCACTCCTGCCCGCCGCGTCCGGCAATGGTGCCGGCGCTGCTTGCACCCCCCTGAGACACACTGTCTCAGGATTTGTGTCGCGGGGGAACGCATGACTTTCAACTACGACCGTAAGTTCAGCGGTTGCAACAGAGCGAGTCGGCTCGCCACTTGCTTGATAAGGCCGTCGCTATAACCATGTACCGGCTCTTCGGACTCGCCCTCATTCTCTGCGCGTGGACAGCCTCCACCGCCAACGCCGTCACCCTCGAACAGCTCAGTCTCGATCAACTGGCCCAAAGCGCCACCGCCATCGTCCGGGCGCGCGTCACCAGCTCTTCCGCAAGTTACACCGGCTCAACCATTTACACTCACTACAAACTGCAGACTTCGGAAACCTGGAAAGGGTTCCCAGCCACTGAAGTCATGATTCCCGGCGGGGTCGCCAACGGATATCGCCAATCCTTCCCCGGCGTTCCCGAGCTTCAATCGGGCTCGGAATACGTGCTCTTCCTCTGGACCTCCTCGACCGGTATCACTCACCTGGTCGGACTCAGCCAGGGCATTTTCAACGTGTCGCAGTTGCTCGATGGAACCCTGCAGGTCAGCCGCGCTCAAATCGGCGAGACGATGCTCGACTCCAGCGGGCAGAAGGTCAAGGATCAGGCGGTCCAGATGCAGCTTTTGGACATGAAATCCCGCGTCAGCCGGACGGCGGCGGCGGGCGGCGGGCCAAACCGACTCCAATGAAGAGACTGGTTCTTCTCGCAACTCTGGCCGCCGCGGCGGCGCCCGCGCCTGCTTACTACCACTTCGTCCATTACCTTGCCACTGGCCGGGCGCCGGAAAAATTCGATCTCAACACTCTGCCAAACAAGACCGTGACCATTTTCGTCTCCGAAAATGGTCCGCAGATCTATTCCCAGACAGACAGCTTTAATTCCGTGCTGAGCCAGATCCGGCAGGCGGCACAGGTCTGGAATGGAATCTCCGCGTCGGATCTGCGCGTTGCTTTCGGCGGCCTCGAAAATGGCGCCACACCGCAGAACACTCCCGGTGGAGATGTCGTGTTCGAGGATCTGCCCCCGGGACTCTACGGCTACGGCGGCCCGACCTCAAAAGCAGCCCCGGTGATCGCCCCGGATGGAACCACGTTCGTTCCGATCCTGCGCTCGACCGTGCATTTGAACCGGAATCTTACTATTCTTCCGCCCTTAAGCACCGGCCCCAGTTACAACGAGACCTTTTTCACGACCGCAGTGCATGAACTGGGCCACGCACTGGGCCTGCAGCATACCTGGACATCCTCGGCAATGTCGCAGGCGACGACGCGCGCTACCACTGTAAGCCGCCCCGTCGATAACGACGATATCGCCGGTATTTCCGTTCTTTATCCCACGGCGAAGTCCGCTCAGTTCGGCAGCATCACAGGGCGGATCACAGCCAACGGTCAGGGCGTGCATCTGGCATCGGTCGTGGCGATCCGTCCGAATAGCGGCGCCGTCAGCGCCGTCACCGATCCCGATGGAACCTATCGCATCGACGGGATTCCGCCCGGCCCGTATTTCGTTTACGTCCACACCATGCCTCCGGACGCCGATATTAAAGGACCCTGGAATGCCGACGGCAGCGTGGCCGCGCCGAGCGCGCCGATCGGCTCGCGCTTCTATCCCGGAACCAACAGCCTGGCTCTGGCCGCGCCGGTTTCCGTGCAGGCCGGGCTGGTCAACGGCGGGATCGATATCGCGGCGACTTCGCGCTCCGTAGTCTCGCTCTACGACGATGTCGTTTACTCGTACTATGGAAACACCCCCGTGCAGCCGGCATTCGTGAACATGCTGGCCGGAACGGCAACGGTCGCGCTCGGTGGCTTTGGGCTCGGCTCGAACGGGCAAGCGCCCGGTCTCGGCGTGCAGATCGTCGGCGGCTCCGCGGCGATTCTTCCCAATGGCATCCAGCCCTTCGCCGCGAACGGCACAACGTATGCCTATATCAACCTGGCGTTCAATCCCTTTTCTTTGCCGGGCCCACAGCACATCGTCGTAAGCACGCCGTCGGAAACATATCTTCTTCCCTCGGGCATCACGCTGACGCAGAAAGGCCCGCCTGCCGTTACCGCCGTCAGCACCAACCCCGACGGCAGCGCGACGATCACGGGCTCGAACTGGGCTTCGGAAACGCTGCTTTACTTCGACGGCCTCCCCTCTTCGATCGTCACGCTGGATCCGAAGGCGGGTATCGCGACCGTCCAGCCTCCTCCCGGCGCCGCAAACCAGCAGGCGACGGTGACCGCATACAATACCGATGGCCAGAACTCGCAGCTTTTGCAGGCGGCGGCGCCCGTCACATATCCGTATGGCAGCCAGCCCGTGCCTGTAATTACTTCGCTCACGCCGGCCACTCTTCCCGCCGGCGTGGAAGCCAGTATCGATATCACCGGCAGCGGATTCACATTCGTGCCCGGCCTGACGACGGTCGGCTTCGGCACCAGCGACATAGCCGTGCGCAACATCTTCGTGCTTTCGCCGACGCATCTGCAGGTGGACGTTTCGATTTCGCCGAAGGCCGCGCTTTCGAATCCCGACGTGAGCGTAATCTCCGGATTTCAGCTCGCCACCGCCCCGGCGGGTTTCCAGATTACGCCGGCGAACCCCGGACAGCCGAACGTCGTTCCAATTCTGGTGAACGGCCTCGCGGGGCTGACGGGCGCCTATCCCGGAGCCATCGTCAGCCTCTATGGAGCCAACCTGTATGCGCCCGCAGGTCCCGCCGTCCCGCCAAACGTCACCATCGGCGGTCAGGCGGCGACAGTGCTCTTCGCCTCGCCGACGCAGCTCAATCTGCAATTACCCTCGACTCTCACTCCCGGCCCGGCGGTATTGACGCTGAACAACGGCACGGCCGCGGCGTTTCCGGTAACGGTCGGCATCGACACGCCGCCCGCCGCTATCGATGCGGTTCAGGATTCGGCCGGCGCGTACATCATGGCCGGGCATCCGGCGCTCGAGGGCGCTGCGATCATCGTGACGTTGAGCGGCTTCGCGGCTCCCGGTCTCACCATCGATGCCAGCCGCGTGCAGATCGCCATCGGCGGTGTGATGCACCCCGTAATCCAGATCACGCCGGCCGGCGCGTTTTATCAGATCACCATGGTTCTCAATGTGGATGAGAAGGCAGGACCGGCGCAGCCGCTCATCGTTTATCTCGACGGCCGCAGCAGTCTGCCGGCGGCCATTCCCGTCGCTCATCAGAACGGGTCTCTTACACCGTGAAGACGGGCCTTTGGATTGCCTTGGCACTCGGCGCTATAGCGGCGGCAGCGGTCCCTGTTGGCTATTCGCACTGGAACGCCGCGCAGCTTGACCAGCGCGCACGCGGCGTTTCCGCAAAGATGGAAAAAGCGGGAAGGGTCAAAGTCGCCACCGAAGCCCTCGGAGGCTGGGGGAATCACTCGATGTCCCTCGTCCATCGCGAAGGCACGGGTGAGGCGGAGTTGCACGAGACGCAGTCCGACATCATGTTCATCCACAGTGGCGAGGCCTCGATCGTCATCGGCGGCACGATTCCGAATCCGCGCAGAACATCCGCCCATGAGATTCGGGGAGACAGGATTGCAGGCGGCGAGAAGCAGCCGTTAAAGCCGGGCGATATCCTGCATGTCCCGCCGAAGACACCGCATCAGATGATTCTCGAATCCGGCCAGACACTCGACTATTACGCGGTGAAGGTCGACGCCCGGTAGCGCGCGGCGCATAACTCCGGTGAGAATCGATCCTTAACGGCGACGACGGCTGACTGCCGGCCTTTCGTTGTTCGCAGAAATCCACGAACGAATTCTCTGCGCGTCTTTACCTGTTGCTAAAGACGCATGTCTCACAAACACAGCGCCGGCACGAGGGACCATAGCGCGGACTCATCCCGGCGCTTTTGGTTCGGAAACTGGTGAGAAATCCTTCAACATCGCTCGCAGCGCGTTTCCGCGATGGCTGATGGCGAACTTCCTCTCGCCATCCACTTCGCCGAACGAGCACCCAAAAGGAGGATAGTAAAAAAGCGGATCGTAGCCGAACCCTTCCGAGCCCCGCGGCTCGCGCAGGATCTCGCCCTCCACCGTGGCGCGGAAAGTTTTCCGTGCTACGCCGCCTTCCGCCAGCGCGATCACGCAAACAAATCGCGCCACACGATTTTTCCTGCCGGCCATCCGATCGAGCAAGAGCTGGTTGTTCGCCGCATCCGCGGCGCCGGCGCCTGCGTAGCGCGCCGACCAGACACCCGGTTCGCCGCCCAGCGCATCCACTTCAAGTCCGGAATCATCCGCGAACAGCGGACCCGCCGCGAACCGGCTGTAGTACTCCGCCTTCAGACGCGCGTTGGCTTCGAAGGTAGTGCCGTTTTCTTCCGGCGCGGCGATCGATTTCAGATCCGCCAGCGGTTCGATTTCCATCCCGAGCACTGTCGCCGCCAGTTGGAATTCCCGCAGCTTTCCCGGGTTGCCGGTGGCGCAATAGAGCTTCACGCCAGTTCGATCGCCGCCTGCTGCAGTGTAATCAACTCCGCGATTCCCTTCTTCGCGAGCGCGGTCATCCGGGCCATCTGGACATCGTCGAAGACTTTGTGCTCCGCCGTCGCCTGATACTCTACGAAGCGCCCGTCGCCGGTCATCACCACGTTCGCATCCACTTCCGCGCGCGAGTCCTCGTCGTAGCAGAGGTCGAGCGCCGCTTCGCCATCCACTATGCCGACGCTGATCGCGGCCACCGAACCGGTCAGCGGCGACTTTGGAATTGCCTTGTACTTCAGCATCTGTCTGACAGCCAGCGCGAGCGCCACGTATGCGCCGGTAATCGACGCCACGCGCGTTCCGCCATCCGCCTGAAGCACATCACAATCGAGGATGACCGACCGCTCGCCGAGAGCGCTCAGATCGACCACCCCGCGCAGCGAACGCCCGATCAAACGCTGGATCTCGTGGGTGCGGCCGCTGGGCCTCCCCTTGGTCACCTCGCGGGCGGTCCGTGTGGATGTGGCGCGCGGCAGCATCGAATACTCCGTCGTCACCCAGCCCTTGCCTGTATTGCGCAGAAAGCCCGGCACGGACGTCTCGACGCTCGCCGCGCACAATACCTGCGTGTTGCCGATCGTGATCAGCGCCGAGCCCTCGGCGGTCTTCAGATAGTTTGTGGCGATTTCCACCGGGCGGAGTTCATCCGCCGCCCTTCCGTCAGGACGCACTCTTCATCACCTCATACATCAGCCAGGCGGTCAGCAGCATCCCGAGCACGATCAGAACGATACAGGGAAGACCGGCTTTCATCTGCGGCGCGGGGGCGGTCGACTTGGGCCTGACGGCCTTGAATTTTCCCATTTGTCACGGAGACTATGAATTCGAATCCGAACTGCTACGCTTACGAACGTGATTCGGAGACGACAGACCAGTTTACTATCCGCGCTGTTGCCGGCCGCGGCATTGACGATCGCCGGCTGCGCTTCCGGACCACCGCCGAAGCCCGAAATCCCGGCGTCGATTTCTCCTGACTGGAAGCTGCTGTCGTTCGATAAGGCCGCGCCGCCGCCCGAGATCCCGGGCGCTGGCTCACCCGATTGCTGGAAAGGCGCCTATGCAGGCGCGGGCTCAGCGGACGTATGGATCTGCGGTTATACGGTGAGCGGGAACGCATTCGACGCCGTGCAGCGCGTGCCCGCCGAAGCCCAGGCTGTGAAGTTTCAGCAAGGCCGGTATTTCGTGCTCGTAAAGTGGAACAATGTGCCGAAAGCGAAGGTCGGGGCGCTGGTCCGCGCGATTGAAAAGGCGCTTGCGCCCGCAGGAAAGCGCCAATAATAATATTCCCTGCCAAGACTTCTGACGGTATCAATGAGCACGATGAGCACGATTTGATTCTTGACTACAGATATAGAATCGCCTAACATCAACCAAACCACCTAACTAAGCGCACGTCGCTTTTTTCCCGAATTAATCCACATTCGAGACAAATATGAGATCAATCGGTATATATCTATTCGTCGTCCTGTTTTGTATCCTAACTATAAAACAATCCGTTGCGCAGACAGCGGCGATCCCGCCACCCAATCCGAAATCCATAATCGCGCTGCACGAATCTTTGATACGGCGCACGGCGCTCCTCAACGACAAAATTCACGCTCTAAAGGCAGCCTCCAATCAAGGTTCGGGCCTGCGCCTGGCCGTCTGTACGAAATTGAAGCTGCAGCCAACAGATTGCGATGCGGTACTTGACTGGTCAAGTCAGGCCAGCGCCAAGCTCACCGCTCTTGATCAGCAGGCAAAGGCGATCATCGACGCAGTTCGCGCGGCTCATCCACACAGACCAAAGGGAACCGGCGGCGCCCTGCTGCCGCCGCCTCCCCCCGAGTTAGCACGGCTGCAGGCACAACGGGAAGCACTAATCGAATCCGAGACCGCTCAGATGCTCACTACCCTGACCCCGAACGGTGCCGGTATGTTGCAGGTCACAGCATTCACAGCCAAACAGTAAATACAGTTTCGGATCAGGCGCGCAGTAATATAGCGCGAAGCAATGAGGATTAAGCAATGAAGTATCTAAAGCAGCAAGCTCCGGCGCGGTTGGGTTATCTCCTCGCGCTCTTCATATCCAGTGTGCCGATCGCCATGGCTCAGCAGATGAACGCCGAAACCGATCTATACTACGACTCCGAACGCAATGTCGTCGTCGTCACTACATCCACAACTGTCGATTACAGCACGCAGTATTACTACACACCCTGGGCCATTGTCGACGTGCTTGACACCAACGGTTACGGGCACTCCGATCCCGGCGCCTGGCAAACAGCATATGTCGAGATGAACGCCAATCCCGGCGATGAGGTCGTCGCTTATGGCACGCACGAGCTGAGCGCCGAATACGAAACCTGGGAAGTGACAGATTGTGGCTGCAGCGGCTGGTACGACGCTTATGGTTTCGATCTCATTGCGAATACGGGAAATCCGACGGTAGATGATCCCCTCTATAATATATGGGTCCTGTACGCGCCCGTCGTAGTGACCGGCATTGAATCACAAATTATCTCGCAAAGCAGTGGCGGTAGATTGCGTCCCACTGGCCTGCCAGGAAATTTCAATGTGAAAGTCCGTGCCTTCATACCTGATCTATACGTGCATGGCCCTGAGCCATGGTGTTCATTTCCAGGTGACGCAGGCGTTCTATACAACGGAAATCATCGAACGTACAACCCCATTTCCACATCTTATAAAGTTCATAATTCCGCCATGCTGCTGCCTGGTATTGGAATGGGAACGCTTCCCGTGGTGGCCGCGGGGTTCACGAAACGCTACCAGGATCAAGCCGTATCTGTAGACGGAACCTACCTGATGGAAGACACCGTATTACACGATTGTTATCTGCTTGACAACGTAGGACAGGAATCGACTAACGGCATGAGGGTCGATTTCGCATCCTATGTCGGACAATCGGTCACGACGCATATGTACGGATTTGCCTATAATCCTCTCACGCCGCCGGACCTGACGCCGTCGATCGATTGGGATTACTGGGTGACAATTTCAGCCGCTAATCCAAGTTCGCCGCAATATTCGCTTTCCGCCACGCATGACTGTTTCCCGGCCTGGGAAGCATATATTGGCGCCACACCCGGGATCGCCCGGAGTTCCGTGGAAAGTAGCGACTCTCTGGTAACCACCTTACGACGCCTTTCTGCGCGCAGCAACTTCTTTCCTGGAAGACTTCAGAGTCTCCAGCACTCTGAGTAACAGCGGAATTTGTTTGTGG
>DASZLP010000191.1:0-10921 GCA_035552355.1 Bryobacteraceae bacterium
GTCATACACCGGCCCTTTCACGGACTCGCTGCCGAGCGGCAGCAGGCATTGCGGCCGGTCGACGTTCTGGAAAATGAGCCGCAATTGCGGCTCCGGCGACGATGGACCGAACGCCAGCCCGAATCGCACACCGTGATCGACGGCTCCCCAGGCGATGCCGTCGTTATTGTTAGCCGCCGCGAGAGCCACGGCCGCCAGAGCAATGCACACCGGGATGCCAACACTCTTTACCATGCTTTCAGGATAATGGTGGCGCGGATTCACAGTCCGCCGTACCCGGTCCCCTTCAGGGGTGCCGGCTCGGCGATCTTGCCGGCGCTCGTGTTTCGGCGGCGAGGCAGCGGTAAAACGACTACGTTCCAAACGCAGTTCCGCGCATTCCCTGCAAGCTGCGCGGTACGAAGCTTCACATGGGCAATCAATATGTCCGCGTGTTTGTATGACCAAATTCCAGCCCGCACACGCGGATTATAAGGCGACCACACCTGCATCGGGCTCGCTTTCGGAAATTCTGGATGCCGATGCTTTGAGAACACTGGCCCGCGAACGGGGCCCGTGCATTACTCTGGTCGCGCCGGCGCACCATCCCGGCGCGGGGGCAGGCTCGCGACGGGCCCTGATTCATTCGTTGATCCGCATGATGAACGAGCGGCTCGATCAGCGCAAGCTGGATGGCGCCGCGGAGCTGCTGAGCGGGCTCGAGGAAATCGCGCTGGACTCGGGCGTGGACGCGGGCGGCGCGGCAATTGCAATTTTCCGGTCGGCGGCCCTCACGGCGCGCTACCACATCGACGGGCAGCCGTCGGAAAGACTGGTGCTCGCGGATCGCTTCTGTCTGGTGCCGTTTGTTGCGGATGCTTTCACCCTGCAGGAGTTCTTCATACTCGGCGCCGGCCGGAAGCACCTTCGCCTCTTCCGCTATCGGAATGGCGCGTGTGAGGAAATGCCGATGCCAACCGCGGTTCCGCCAAATCTCGCGGCCGCGGGTGGATTCGATCAGCCCGACCACGACCTGATCAATCGATCCTCGGCGGGCCGTTCAGCCGGCGCCATGAGCGGTGTGCAGTTCGGCACGGCGTCAGACCGCGAATCCCTCCCCGAGCACGTTCACCACTTCTTCGGGACCGTCGATCGGGAGCTGAAAAGCACGCTGCGCGGCAAACCACTGCTTGTCCTGGGTGTTCAGGAAGACCTCGCCGCATACAAGCGGGCCGCAAAGCATGACCGGTTTCTGGAGGCTCCGCGCACCGGCAGCGCGGAATTCCTCACGGTGGCCGAAGTGGCCGCCGAGGCGCGAAATGCCGCCCATGCTCACTATGCGCGGCAGGCGGAGCAGGCGCTTGCGGATTATCTGGAGATGCCGGATCGAAGCCGCACCCTCTCGGACGTCGACGCCATCGTGCGAGCCGCGGAACAGGGCAGAGTCCATCGGCTGTGCGTGCGCAGTGCAAGTGAAAGCACGGGGCCCGGAGACGACGAGATCAATAACGCGGTGGTAGAAACTCTAAGCGCGGGGGGTGAAGTATTCCTGCTGCCGCAGGACAGGATGCCGGTTGTTATGGGCGCCATCCTTCGGTACTAATCGGCCATGGCGGAACCCGACTGCGATCGCGCCCTTCCGTTCCTGCGGGTGAATCAGAGGCCTGCCAAGCCGCGGCGAGCCGGCCTGACGGAAATTCGGGGACCCTATTACACCCCATCGGCAAACGGTATCTGGGCGCTCTCGCCCGCAGCGCCCGGTCATCCCCTTCAGGGGTGCTGGCCCGGTCATCCCCTTCAGGGGTGCCGGCCCGGTCATTCCCGCCGGCGGATGGCGTAAAAAGACAAAGGGCGTCCAGACGCTGACTCGGACAGCCTTTCTTCCTTTTCTTTTCCTGTTCTACGTGCCCGCGTTGCCAGGCACCGGAATCCCCTTCGCCTTCATCAGAGATTCCAGCAAAGTCACGGTTTTCGGGTAGGCGTCCGCGCCGCCGCGCGCCCCACCGGCCCCGCGTGCCGCATCGAGCGGAGTCCGGCCGTTGGCATCCTTAGCCGTCAAGTCCCCGCCATTCGCGACGAGGAACTCGATGAACTTATCGAATCCGTGCTCAGCCGCGCCGTGCAAGGCCGTCTGATTCGGAACTGAATTCGCGCTGGGCATCTGACTGCCGCGCCGGAAGGCCTGGGCAATCTTAGCCGAAGCGCTGTCATTCGCCGCGGGAGCAGCAGAAGGAGGAGCTCCAAACGCATCCGCCGGAGCAGCGCCTCGGCCTCCACGCCCACCAGCCGCCGCAGCCGGTGGAGCGCCGCCGCGGCCGCCACGACCCGCATTGCGGTCCATAACGGACCTGGCGTTCACATTGGCGCCGGCTTTGATCAGAAGATCCATCGTGGCAAGCACGCCTTCGTCGGTACGATTGCGGCCGCGCGTAACACGCTGCCCATAATCGACCCCTGCGGCAGCCATCAGCGGCGTGATACCTTCCTTGCTCGGCAAGTCCACAATCGCTTTGTATTGCAGCAGCAGCGCGGTGAACTTATCGTCGCCGCCACGCGCCGCGCGCAACAGCGGGGTCGCGCCCTGGGCCAGCATGCCGTCGCCACCGCGATCCTGCGGAACGTCGCGATATGGCGGACGCCGCTTCAACTGGATATTCGGATTCGCGCCCTTCTCGAGCATCATGCGCCCGACGTCGAGCGCAGTCAGCTTATCCGGACTCGGCAGAACTGCCATCGCCCCGTTGCCCTTCATGGGCAGCGTGCTGACGTCCGCCGCCATGTAGACCGGCGAGCGGCCGAACAGGTCCCATTTGTCGAGATCCGCGCCGCCTTTCACCAGCACCGCGGCCGTGTCGAAATGCAGGTTCTCGAGGGCGAGCAGCAGCGGCGTCTCGCGATCCGGATCTTCGGAATCGGGATCGGCCCCCGCCGTCAGCAGATTCTGCACGCAGGCCGCGCAGCCTTCACGCGCCGCGTAATGCAGGGCCGTGAAGCCGCCCTTGTTCATGTCCTTCGGACGCGGCTCCTGAATGACCTTGCGCTCCCACTGGTTGATCTTGCCGTGCTCGTTGAGCCTGGCGTCCTTCGATGCGAGGAACTTCACCATGTCCGCCTGGCTAAGCGCGGCGGACCACATGAGCGCGGTCTGCCCGCCCCATGTTTCCCTTGCATTTATGTCCGCGCCTGCATCGATCAGCACTTTCGCCGCATCGAGCTTCCCGGTGCGCGCCGCGGCCATCAGCGGTGTTTCGCCGTTCGGGTTTTTGAAATTCGGATCCGCGCCCGCCTTGATCAACGCAGTCAGAATCGGCGCGGATCCGATAATCGCCGCCTCAGTAATGGCCGACGAGCCGAATTGGTTCTCCAGCTTGACATTGGCGCCCGCCTTGAGCAGCGCGCGCACCAGATCCAGATCGCCGTTCGCCGCCGCGTACATGATGGCCGTGCTGCCATCCGCACCTTTGGCGTTGACGTCGGTTCCCTTAGCGCCCAGAAGGCGCATGGCGGCGGCATGGCTGCCGGATTCCGCCGCATCGCGCAGCGTCATCTCGGCCGCCGACGCGAGAGACGCCCCAGCCATAACAACCGCAAATGCCGCCGCAGCCTTCATCGCTTAAACCTCCGACAGAGCCGCAACACCGTCGCCGATCGCTTTCACCGGCAGTTCATTGCGCTGCAGCAGCGTGAGCAGCAGATCGCCGTGCCGCGAATCCTGCGGATACTTCAGGGCCTGGCCGCCCTTGATCTTTCCGTTCGCATGCCCGAGGATCACCGACGGCAGCGGATCGTTATTGTGCCGGTCGCTGTTCGACATATCACTGCCGAACAGGATCGTCGAATGGTCGAGCACCGTGCCATTGCCCTCTTTCGCGCCCTCGATCTTCTTGATGAAGCCGGCGAACTCCTGGGTATGGTACGTCTGGATCTGCACCAGCTTGTCCATCTTCTGCGGGTTGTTGCCGTGATGCGATAAGGGATGGAAGCCCTCGGCGATGTTCAGATTTGTGTAGGTCCGCATGCTGGCCTCGTGATCCATTGAAAGCGTGATCACGCGCGTGATATCGGCCTGGAACGCCAGCGCCATCAGATCGAACATCAGCTTGAAATACTCGGTGATGTCGTTCGGCGTGCCAACGGGCGCGTCAGGAATTGTCAGTTCGGCGCTGTGCGACTTCTCGGCAAGCTGCACGCGCCGCTCGATCTCGCGAACCGAATCGAGATAGTCGTGGACGACGTTACGGTCGCTTGCGCCCAGACTGGCCTGCAGCCTCTGCGCCTGCGCCTGCACTCGATCCAGAATGCTGCCGGTCTCCGTAAGGATCTGAGCGCGCTCCTGATCGGTGTCGCCTTGTCCGAACAGCTTCTGGAAAACCGCACGCGGGTTCGACTCCTGCGGCAGGGACTGCGTCGGCGTGCGCCACGCGAGGCGCGCGCTGCCCTGGCCGACACTGAGCTCGAGCGACGGCAGCCGTGTGTCCTGCCCGATATAGCGGACCGCGAGTTGATCGGCGCTGACGCCGGAATCGGGACCGGCTTTGCCGAAGTCGTACGGCTTGACAGCCGTCAGCCAACCCTGTTCGATGTAAGCGTGCGGCTCGGGCGTTTCCGCCGGCTTGTTGCGCAGACCGGAAACGACGGTCATGTGCTTGCGAAACGGTTCGAGCGGTTTCAGGATCGGCGACATCGTGAAGTTCGCGCCGGTATCCGCCGGGGCCCAGCGGTCCATGATCGCGCCGTGCGGGAAGCCGACGAACGCGAAGCGCTTCAGCGTTTTTACCGCCGCCGTGTCGGCCCAGGCTGTGTGCGCCGGAATCATGGAGTCCAGCAGCGGCAGGGAGATGGCTGCTCCCACTCCTTTCAGAACGGCTCGACGCGGAACATGCTTCTTCAGATTGAACATTCTGGCTCTCCTTATTTACTGGCTACCTGAACGGGCTTGCTCGATAACTGCACCGGCGCGGGAACGCGGCGCATCCTGAATTGATCGCTCTTGACGATGGCCTGAACGATCGCCGAAAATCTGTAATCCTTCGCCGCCGCGTCGCGCACAATTTTGCGCACGGTCGGCATGTCGTAGTACTCGCGGGTGCGGCCCATCGAATACGTCAGCAGGTTTTCCGTGAATGTCTGGACGAACTGATCGGGCCGCTTCAGCAGCGCGTTACGAAGATCGTCCGGTCCGTCGATCTTCGTCCCATCGGGCAGTTCGCCGTCGGAATCGATTTTGCTGCCGGCGAAACGGTCCTTGTCGCGCCACATGCCGACCGCGTCGAAATTCTCGAGGGCGAAGCCGAGCGGATCCATCACCGCGTGGCATGACGAACAGGTCGGGCTCGCGCGATGCTTCGCGATCAGCTCCCGAACCGTCAGCGCTTTGGTGGTGCCGATGTCTTTGTCGTTCAGCGTCGGGACGTTCGGCGGCGGATTGGCCGGCGGCACGCCTTCGATATAGGTGAGGATGAACTTGCCGCGCAGCACCGGCGATGTGCGGTTCGGATACGCGGCCGCCATCAGCACCGCGCCCTTGCCCAGCAGCCCCCAGCGCGCCGAGTCTTTCAACTGCACGCGGCGGAACTGATCGCCCTTCACATCCGTGATGCCGTACTGCAGCGCCAGCCGTTCATTCAGGAAGGTGTAATTCGCCCGCAGCAGATCGACGACGCTTCTATCCTCGCGGAAGATGCTGTCGGCGAAGAGCGAGAGCTCGGTGCGGAAATCGGGGCGCGGGTCCATTGCGCCGGAGGAATACGGGAACACGTCGCGATCCGGCACGATCTCGCTCAGCTTGCTCATTTCGAGCCACTGGAAAACAAAATCGGCCGCCATGGTCTTTGAACGCTGATCGGCCAGCATGCGCCGCACTTCTTTGTCGAGTGTCGCCGGCTCGTTCAGCTTGTTGCGGCTCGCCAGATCGATCAGCTCGTCGTCGGGAATCGAGTTCCAGAGGAAGAACGAGAGCTTCGACGCCAGTTCGAGGTCGGTGATCTGATAACGGTCCCCCGGCTTCATGCCGGCCGGAATACGCTCTCCGCGATACAGGAAGAAAGGACTGGCCAGCATGCCGGTAACGCCCTCGCGGATGCCCCCTTCGAATCCGCCTTCCTTCGCGCCGTCGTTGTAATAAGCCATCAGCTCGTTGACGTCCGCGGTCGTTACCGGGCGGCGGTAGGCCCGGCGCGCAAGATTCGCGAAGATCTCCTTCGCACAGACTTCCGGCGTTTTCGTTTTATCCTTATCCGGATTGCAGGTCAGGATGATGTTGCGGCTCGGTGTGGCGCTGACGCCTTTCGGATCGAAGGGTCCCTGGAGCTGGAACGAGTTCACGCGGTACGAGCGGTCCTGACCGCCGCCCAGTCCGAATACCTGCAGTTGATCGTCCGACTGCGCGAAGCTCTGCCGCTCGAAGGTGACGCCGATACGGTGCGGGCCCGCCGTGGTCGTGAACTTGATGTTCTTCAGCCGTGCGTTGACCTTATCCAGGGCGCCGCTCTGCACCTGATCGTAGGCCTTCATGTCTTCTTCGCCGCCGATGGTCGTGTGATAAATCGGCTTGTCGTCGAGCGTTACGACCAGGGGATTCTCATACTCCATGCCATTGCCCCAGATGTGGGTGGCCATGTCGGAGATGTTGATGCGGTACTCGCCATCGGCCGGCAGGTCGACTTTCGCGAGGATGCCGCCGCGTGTCCCAAGAGGCAGGCCGGGGACGTGTGTGAGCTGCCTCCCGTCGGCCGCCCGGAACGTCCAGCCCTGCGGCCTGGTGTCGCCTTTGCCCATCGCGAGCGCTGCGACATTGTGAGCGGCGATGACGTACTGCTCGATGAACGACGGTGAGACCTGCAGCGCGGAAGCGATGTTGTCGTAGCTCTGCGCCGTATCGTCCGGCGGCAGCATTTCGCTGGCCTTGACATCGACGGCGAGCAAGTCGTGGACGGCGTTCTCATACTCCTTGCGATTCAGTCGATGGAGCACAACCTGATCGGTGATGTGCGCCTGTTCGGGAACTTTGTCGAGCGAATCTTCAAGCCAGGCCACCAGCGAATCGACTGACTTGCCGTCCGGCTGCTTCGCGCCCGGCGGCGGCATGACGCGCCCGCGCAACTTCCGCACCGCTTTCTCGAAACGCTCGGGGTCTTTGGCGATCGTGGCGGCCGTGACGTTATCGAAGCTGATGCCGCCGATCTTCGCTTTATCGTTGTGGCAGCCTGTGCAGTAAGTTTTGAGGGTTGCCAGTTGCGCGTCGCCGGTAACGGGCGGCGCCTGTGCTGCGGAGAGGGCGCTGACGATGCCGAGAAGGCCGAGGGGAATCAAGCAGGTAAGAGGTCGCATTTTTTCGTCAGTCCTCACGCAGCATCTTTAATCAGGCGTCTGGAGAAAGGTAAGCCCACAGGCTCTCGAATGAGCGCCGGATGAACTCGTCCGGATTGCCCATCTTCGCTTCGTATTCCTTCGCCGGTTTGGCCTCGACGCCTTCGGTTGGGCTGTGCCCTTTGTTCAGCATCTGATTCAACCGGTCATAGATCGTGCCATACATGCCGATCTGCGCCGTAATATCCGCGTAGCTTAAGACGGGGCCATGCGCCGGAACAATCCTTGTATCTTTATTCGACACGCTCTGGATGCGCTGCAGCCCGCCCACAATACCGCCAATCCAGCCGCCGGTCCACCAGTCGACGACAGGCCAGCCTTGCCCATAAGCGGCATCGCCCACCGCGAGGACGTTCGGCTGTGGGAAATACACGTAGAGATCGCCATCCGTATGAGCGGCGTCGGAAATGTATCCGTAGCGAACGCCGGAATCGAGCGTGCCTTTGTCGTAGAAAGTCTTGTTCGGCTGGGCGGCCTTCGCCAGCTTTTTGAACTTCTGACCGTTCCACGGCCACGTGATGTTCTGCTGCAGCCAGAGACGCGTATTCTCCTGAGCAATGATCGTCGTGCCCGCCATGCCCAATTTTTCGTTGGAGCCGGTCTGCTCCGGGTGCCAGTGCGTGTTGAAGAGGGTGTGAATCTTTCCACTGCCGTTGGGAAGCCCCGCGACGGCCTTGAGGATCGCGTCTGAGCCGGCGGCCGATCCGCCATCGACGAGCAGCACGCCATTGGCGCTGGTCTGGGCAACCACGGCGGCTTCGCCAGACACTCGCACTATATAAAGATCGTCCGCAAGCTTGACGTTTCCAGAAGGTTCGGGAGTGGCCTGTGCCCAAAGGCGGAGTCCGGCCGCGCCTGCCACAGTGGTCTGAACAAATCGGCGGCGTGAGAGTTGCACCGTAGCCTATCTTATATCAGTATTTAACCTGTTTGAAGCCCGCTTCGGCGCGGGACCGCACTCGCTCGGTAAAACTCCGTAAACGTGCCGGCTGGTGCGCTATCGCACGTCTCTCGAACACTGCCGCCACGCACTCCGCGCCAGCATCTCGCGAATCACTTTCCACCAGCTTCAGAAACGCCTCATAGCCGGAGGGCTTCCGAAAATACGCCGTCGCTCCCAGCGCCGCGTGATAAAAATCGAATTGTGACTTTCGCCGCGCTGACAGGCGCCCGGATTCCCATTGTGCAGGCGCCGATGGCAGGCGTACAGGGAAGCGCGCTCGCCATCGCCGTATCGCAGGGCGGCGGACTCGGCTCTCTTCCCTGCGCGATGCTCTCGCACGATGCGATGAGCCGCGAACTGGCAGCGATCCGCGCCGCGACGGACAAACCATTCAACGTGAATTTCTTCTGCCACACGCCGCCGCCATCCGATGCCCGGCGCGAAGCCGCATGGCGCGCGGCGCTCGGGCCATATTTCGCGGAGTTCGGCATCGATGCGAACCGGATCTCCGCGGGTGCGGGCCGCAGACCTTTCGACGCCGAGGCCGCCGCGATTCTCGATGAATTTCATCCCGCCGTAGTCAGCTTCCATTTCGGCCTGCCCGATGCCGCTCTTGTGGCCCGCGCGAAATCGACTGGCGCCAGGATTTTCGCCTCAGCCACAACGGTGGAGGAAGCCTGCTGGCTCGAAGGGCACGGCGCCGACGCAGTCATTGCGCAGGGCTCCGAAGCCGGAGGGCATCGCGGCATGTTCCTCTCCGACGATGTCTCGACGCAACCCGGCATATTCGCCCTGCTCCCGCAGGTGGTGGACGCGGTGAAGATTCCGGTAATCGCCGCCGGCGGAATCGCGGACCGGCGAGGTGTGGCGGCGGCGCTGGTCCTCGGCGCGACCGCGGTCCAGATCGGCACCGCCTGGCTGCTTTGCCCGGAAGCGACGACCAGCCCGGTGCATCGCGCGGCGCTGAAGAGCCCTGCCGCGGCCGCAACGGCGATTACCAATCTTTTTTCCGGACGGCCCGCGCGCGGCATCGTCAATCGCCTGATGCGCGAGATGGGTCCGATGAGCGATCTGCCGCCGGCGTTCCCAGTGGCCTCGGCGGCGGTGGCTCCCCTGCGGGCGGCCGCGGAATCGCGTGGCGACGGCGGATTCTCCCCCCTGTGGTGCGGCGAAAACGCCTCCGGCTGCCGGGAGGTTCCCGCTGCCGAACTGCTCCGCGCTTTGGCGCCCGCCGCCAACCTGTAGTGCCGGCCACAGCCCGCAGAATTGCAGGGAAAGGAGCGCAGGCCTGTGGCGCGGGCGCTCCCGCCGCCGAGGCCTCCGGCGCACGATGAAAGGGTAATGGAGTACCGGTACCGACCTGCCCGCGAATAGAGTTACGACTTAATTGAAACTTCATTCTGCTTGCTATTCTGAGAGACCGTAGGAGGATAGAATGATACGGTCGTTCGCGGATGTACTTTACCCAATACTAAGACGAGCCAAGGCCACACCGATCATGGCTGCTGCGCTTATTGCGCTCGCATGGCAACCTGCCAAAGCGGAGGTGTTCACTATCGGCGGCACTTTCACCGATGTCGGTGGGAATACGCCTGATTCGTTTTCCCAAGCCGTCACTTTCGCGCCGGGCACCACTTTGCTCGACGGAGGGGCATTAAGCCTGACAATTTCGATCGTACCAGTTGGTGACGCCGCTCAGAACGAATGGGTAGTCTTCAATTATCAGACCACGAATGGCAGTCCGTTGTCCCAGCCAGGCCAGAATTGGAGTATTTCGCAGAATGGTCTTCCGGCGGCCGTGCCGGGCGATTTCGATGGCGATTTCACCCAGTTCCTTGATTCGACCGGAACGCCATTCGATCAAACGAGCCACATTTTCAATCAAAGTTTTCTCTCCAACCCGGTCCCTGGTGGAACCGGGAACGGTGAAGGTACCGTGGGTTTTGATGGTCTGTTCCCTGCCGGGCCGGTATTTGATCTTGGTGCATTTTCTGACCCGTTCAGCGTCGTTACCAATGCCGAAGGTACCGACCAGGTCTTTGGCTTCCTGCAGGCATTGGAATTCCGCCCGCAGACGGCGGTATCTGAGGCTCCCGAACCGGCCAGCCTCGTCATGCTCATTAGTGCCCTGCTCGGTTTAGGTGTGATCCGCCGCCGTCCCCGCCGCACGTAGAAATTTCCGACTCCAGTAATCTGGCAGCGCCTGCGGGCGCTGCCTCTCGTGTGCCCGGTATTGCTGTTCTGAGAGATCGTGGAAACAACAATAATAGGGTCTCCAGCAGAATCTGTGGGTAACTGCGAGAAGAAATAAGGACGAACCGCGTTGCTTCGACCTCAGATCGGCGTAACGGGATCGTGGTGCGCGTCATCGAATCTGACTTTCGCCGAGCTGACAGGCGTCCGGATTCCCGTCGTTCAGGCGCCGATGGCAGCCGTGCTGACGCCCACCGGCTATTGAAACCTGTCGGCGGCAATTACCGGAATCTTCCGCCGCGTCCACCACCTGCGAGCACGGCGAATATGCCGGGCTGCGTCGAACGTCGAACAGGCCGCGAGCGCCGGCATTCACCACAAGTGCCGCCGTGGCTTGTGTCAGAACGAATATTTCATCGCCAACTGCACGATGCGCGG
>DASZLP010000192.1:0-24221 GCA_035552355.1 Bryobacteraceae bacterium
AGGCCGGCTATCGGGCGCTTGCCAGCGACTCGTGGACTTCAATCGGCCGCGAAGAGGCGTTGCCGTTTACAACCGCTCCCGCGGTCGCCGCAGCATGAGCGCGCGCATCCATCCCACGGCGCTGATCGAGGAGGGTGTCCGGATCGGCGAGGGCTCCGCGATCTGGGACAACGTTCATGTCCGGCGAGACACCTCGATCGGCGAGCGTGTCATCGTCGGCGAGAAGACGCACATCAGTTACGGCGTGCGGATCGGCAATCTCGTCAAGATCAACGCGTTCGTCTACATCTGCACCGCTGTGACGATTGAGGATGGCGTGATGATCAGCGCGGGTACGATCTTCACCAACGACCGCTTCCCCCGCGCCGCCAATGCGGAGCTCGACGACCTTCGCACCAGCGATCCGGACGAGAACACCCGCCCGACGTTGGTGGGCGCAGGCGCCACCATTGGCGCCGGTGCGATCATCGGCTGTGATCTCACCATCGGCCGGTTCGCCATGGTGGGGATGGGCGCGGTCGTTACGCGCTCGGTTCCCGACTTCCATCTTGTCGTCGGAAATCCGGCGCGTGCCATTGGGTATGTCTGCCGGTGCGGCGAGCCGTTCGCGCGCTTCGAGGCGGGAAAGCATCCCGCGAGCGCGCGTCATGAATGCGCCGGCTGCGGGCGGCTTTACGTCGCTTCCGCAGGCCTGGTTTCCGAGGCCTTTGGTGGCGCGGGCTCTCAGCCCGCCGCGCCGGCACTCATGCCGGCGCATGTCGCATGACCAGGCCGCTCCATTGGGGAATCGTCGGCGGGGGACTCCTCGGCATGACTCTTGCCTGGGAGTTGGCGAAGCGCGGCCACGAGGTGAGCATCTTCGAAGCCGGCGCCGAACCCGGTGGGCTCGCCAGCGCCTGGCAAATCGGTGACGTCGTCTGGGACCGCCACTATCACGTCACGCTGGCATCCGACAACGCGTTGCGAGGGTTGCTCGCCGAACTCTCGCTCGACAAAGCCATGTGCTGGCGGAAAACCCGCACGGGCTTTTATTGCAACGACCGCCTGCATCCGTTTTCAGGTCCGGCCGATTACCTTCGATTTCCTCTTCTGAACCCGATGGAGAAACTGCGCTTCGGGCTGGCCATCCGCACGGCCGCGCGCATCGAATCGCCCGAACAGATCGAACATCTCACCGTGGAGGAATGGCTCACACGCATCTCCGGCCGCGGCGTTTTCGAAAAGATGTGGCGCCCTCTGCTGCGTGCCAAGCTGGGCGACGATTACCGCTCGACCAGCGCCACGTTCATATGGGCGACGATCCGGCGGATGTTCGCGGCGCGCCGCTCGGGGTTGCGCGAAGAGCAGTTCGGCTATCTGCCCGGTGGGTATTCGCGGATGCTCGCGACGTTCAACGACGCGCTCGGGAAGACCGGCGTTCATCTGCACGTCAACGCCCCCGCCCGCGAGGTCGTGGCCGCGGACGGGGGCGTCGAAGTTCGATTCGAGGACCGGCGGACGAGCCGCCATTTCGACCGCGTCGCCGTTACCGCCCCTGCGCCACTGGCCGCGAATCTCTGCACCGCGCTGACGGCGGAGGAATGCCGATCGCTGCGTGGCGTTGAATACCTCGGGATTGTGTGCGCGTCCGTGTTGCTGCGCCGCCCACTTTCAAACTTCTACATCACGAACATCGCCGACGAATCGATTCCGCTGACCGGAATTATCGAAATGTCGGCGTTGGTCGATCGGCAGCAGTTCGGCGGACGTTCGCTTGTCTACCTGCCGCGCTATCTTCGGCCGGACGATCCGCTGTTTCGGCTCAGCGATGAGCAAACGGAGGCGCAGTTTATCGGCGCGCTCCAGCGCATTCATCCATCGCTCCAGCGGAGCGACGTTCTGGCGTGCCGTATTTCGCGCGCCCGCCACGTTTTTCCGCGGCCGATCGTCGGAGCGGCGGTAACGCCGCCGCCCATACCGCCGATCGACACGTCTATCCCCGGCGTGCATGTGCTCAACTCAGCGCACATTCGCTGTGGAACTCTCAACGTCAATGAAACGGTTCAGCTTGCCCAGGGGCAGGCGCGGAGACTTCATGAACTGGCCCGAACGGGGCGCGACCCCGAGCGAAGCGCGGCCCGCGTGCACGCTCTCGCTCGATCTTGACGATCGCTGGACATATCTGAAGACCCACGGCGACTCATCGTGGGAGGGCTTCCCGAGTTATCTCGAGATAGTCGTGCCGAGAATTCTGCGTCTGATCGAGGAACATTCGCTGCGCATCACGTTCTTCATCGTCGGGCAGGACGCGGCATTCCAGCGCAACGCCGCCGTGCTCCGCTCCATTGCCGCCGCCGGACACGAAATCGGCAATCACTCGTTTCATCACGAGCCGTGGCTGCATCTTTACTCGCGCACGAAGATTCACGACGAGCTGGCGCGCGCCGAAGAAAACATCGAGCAGGCGACGGGAAAGCGCCCGCACGGTTTTCGCGGCCCCGGGTTCAGCGTGTCCGAGACGGTAGCGGATGTTCTCGCGGCGCGCGGCTATTACTACGATGCTTCCACGCTGCCCACTTTTCTCGGGCCGCTTGCGCGGGCGTATTACATGTGGACCGCCAAACTCGATCCGGAAGAAAAGAAGGAGCGCGCGCGCTTGTTCGGGCGCTGGCGCGACGGGCTGCGCCCGCTGAAGCCGTGGTTCTGGACGACTCCCTCCGGTGTGATCGCCGAACTGCCTGTCACGACGATGCCCATCGTGCGGACGCCATTCCATCTCAGCTATCTCATCTGGCTGGCTTCGTATTCGCCCGCCATCGCCCGCACGTATTTGCGAGCGGCTCTTGGGCTCTGCCGCGCGGCCGGCATAGCGCCGTCGTTTCTGCTGCACCCGCTCGACTTTCTCGGTCCTGACGAAGCACCCGATCTCGCGTTCTTTCCCGGAATGAAGCAATCGCTCGATTCCAAACTGCAACTGGCCCGGTTCGCCATTCAGACGCTTCAGGAGCGCCACCGCGTTCTCGCCATGGAAGACTTTGCCGCCGAACAATTCGCCGTACCAGTCACGGCCGATCTTGCTGGAGGAGCGCACAGGCCGCCCGTATCCGTTGTGCGCGGTTTTAAAGAGGAGACAGGCAAATGATTTCCATTCCCGCGGTTGTCATGCCTGTTTTTCAGGGCCAGCAGGATTACGACGACACGATGGCGACGCTGGCGCGCTCGTCGATCCCTTCCACGGTATTCGTCGTCGACGACGGCAGCACGCCGCCTCTCGAAGTGCGCGAGGTGAATCCGGCCGTACGCATCCGGCTGATCCGGTTCGATCGCAATCGCGGCATAGTCGCCGCTTTGAACGCGGGTCTCGAGGCCGCCATCGCGGCGAAGCACCGTTATATCGCGCGCATCGATGCCGGCGATTACGCGGCGCGCGACCGCCTCGCGAGGCAGATCGACTATCTCGAAAAGCATCCCCGCTGCATGCTCGTGGGTTCCGACTCGATCGTGCGCGATGAGGACGGCATGTACCGGTTCACCATCGAACCGCCGCGCGACCCCCGCGCTCTGGCCCACGGGCTGCATGAGCGCGCGTGGCTTCTTCATCCCGGTGTGATGTACCGGGCAGAGGTATTCGAAGACGTCGGCTTTTATTCGAACGAGTTCCCGGCCGCTGAAGATTACGAGATGTTCCTGCGAATAGCCCGCCGCCATGAAATCGGGGTGGTGCCCGAGCCGCTGCTCGAATACGTGACGCGGACGCGCAGCATCTCCGCCCGCAAAGCGCGGACGCAGGCGATCAGCCGGCTGCGTATTCAGGCGCGCTACTTCCGATGGAATCGGTGGATTTGCTACTACGGGATGATGCGGACAATCGGGACGATAATTCTCCCCGACCGTATCAAACAGTCGATGAAGCTGAAGTTCCTGTATTCGCGCCGGTTGTTGAATGAGGACCGGGCGAATGAGGACCGGGCGAATGAGGACGGAGCGCCGTCTCGGCTCCAAAGCCGGGCGCAATCGAGTTAGACCGTTATTTAGGCCCGGCAAAAACATGTCAGCAAAACTGCTCCTCCTTACCGCCGTCTTCTCCCTCGCTCTGCCCGCGCAGGTGCGCTATTCAATCGCCAGCCTTGCGCCCGCAGGCAGCATATCGAGCGCCGCCTACGGACTTGCCGGTGACGGCAGCGTCGTCGGAACCGCCGAGCTCTCCTGCTATTGCGGGACACACGCGTTCCGCTACAAGGCGGGCGCGATAACCGATCTCGGCACGCTCGGCGGCGCGGACAGTACGGCTCTCGCGATCAATACGACCGGCCAGATCGCCGGCCATTCGCGTCTGGTGAACGACACCGCCGTGCACGCCTTCTCTTTCTCCGGAAGCGCCATCACCGATCTCGGCACGCTCGGCGGCGGCGATAGTTTCGCGCGCGCCATCAACGACAGCGGCCAGGTGGCCGGTTACTCCGACACCTTCGGCGCACGGCACGCGTTCCTCTACAGCAGCGGCGTTTACTCCGACATCGGCACGCTCGGAGGAACTTTCGCGCAGGCGAACGCCATCAATTCTTCCGGACAGATCGCCGGCGCATCGAGCCTCGCGGGCGACATGGTTGTACACGCTTATCTCAGGACCGCCGGAACGAACACCGATCTGGGGACACTGGGCGGTTCCACCAGCGCCGCCGCGGCCCTGAACGATAACGGTCAGGTCGCCGGCTATTCCAACACCTCGGGCGACGCCTCCGTGCACGCATTCCTCTACGCCGGCGGCAACATGAGGGACCTCGGCGCGGCCGGCGGCGATTTCAGCATGGCGCGAGCCATCAATGCGCGAGGCGACGTGGTCGGGATGACGAGCAGCGGCGCGTTCCTCTACAGCAACGGCGTTATGGTCGACCTCAATCAGGCGATCGACTCCGCGTCCGGCTGGAAGCTCGAAGACGCCACGGCGATTAACAATGCCGGTCAGATTGCCGGATACGGAACTCTCAACGGCCAGACCGCCGCGTTTCTTCTCGATCCGCTTTCGCAGCCGCCGGCCGCGCAGGGCCCGCTTTCGAGCGTGGCGCCCTCCGAAATACTCACTGCTTCCGCCGGCGCCGTCAATTTCGAGAAGTACGAGTATCCGGATTTCGATGTCTACACCGACGATCCAACTCCCGCGCAGAAGCAATTCATGGGCGATCACTTCTACCGGATGAGTGTATTCTCGCCTTATTTCGATTCCCGTCTGAGCTGGTTTCCGCGCGCCACCGTTTACATCATTTCTTACGGAATCGCCAATGCCGACCCTTTGGTGCAGCAGCACCCGGAATGGATTCTTCACGACGCCAGCGGCAATCTGCTCTACATTCCGTTCAACTGCAGCGGCGGCACGTGCCCCCACTATGCCGCGGATATCGCGAACCCGGCCTTTCGCGCATGGTGGATTGCCAATGCGCAAACCGAACTCGCGCACGGTTACCAGGGCATCTGGCTTGACGATGTAAATCTCGACTTTCTTGTCTCCGACGGCAACTCGAATCCAGTCTCGCCGATCGACGACAATACCGGCCAGGCGATGACACAGGATGGCTGGCGGACTTACATGGACACTTACCTGGAAGAAATACGCTACAGCTTTCCGGGCGCGGTCATGGAGCACAATTCCATCTGGTATTCGGATACGGGGGGCGTTCGCGATGCCAATCCTTTCATCCAGCGCCAGATCGCCGCCGCGGACGTCATCCACATGGAGCGGGGAATCGGCAGCGACCCGGGCCTGCAGGGCGGCACCGGCCTCTGGGGCGTCTCCACGGTGATGGGCTATATCGACCGGGTTCATGCGAAGAATAAGCCGGTTACCCTGCAGGATTTCTTTCTCGATACAGCGGGCCAGGAATACTCGGCGGCGGCTTACTTTCTCGTCTCCGCCGGACGCGACACAACCGGCGATCGCACCACTACACCGGACAATCTCTGGCCCGGTTACACTGTCGATCTTGGCCTGCCGTCAGGACCTCGCACCTACGACGCCGGACTTTTTGAGCGGCGCTTCGACAAGGGAATGGTTTTGCTCAATGATCCGAACGCGGCCACTATTACGGTGACGCTTGACGGTGTTTACACGCGGCCCGACGGCTCGTCGAACACTTCGGTGACGCTGGCGGGCAAGACGGGCGCGGTTCTCACGAAGGTGGGACCGGTGACTGGCGGACGATGGCTGAGCGATCTGAGCTGGCTCTCGGCGACGAATGGATATCTGCAGATTCAGCACGATGTCAGCACCAATGGAAATATCCTGACGCTGAACGGAAACCGTTATCTAAAGGGCCTCGGCGCGCATGCCGATTCGGAGATCCATTACGATCTCGGCGGCGCATGCACTTCGTTCGCCGCGACGGTTGGCATCGACGATGAAGTGCCCGCGGGCACCGGCTCCGGCGATTTCAAAGTCGTTGCGGACGGCGTAACGAAGTTCGCCAGTGGACATATGACCGGCGGCAGTCCCGCGCAGACCGTGAATGTGGATCTCACCGGGGTTGAAGATCTTGCGCTGATCGTTACGGATGACGGATTCGGCATCGGCAATTCTCATTCTGACTGGGCAGGCGCGTTTCTCAGGTGTACGAGTTTTTAGCAAGCGCCGGCAGGAATGCCGAGCCGGCACTCCTGAAGGGAACGCCGGGGCGCGGCGGGCGGGAGCGCCCGCGCCACAAAGAGAACACCATCATGAAAACTCTGGCGCGTTGGTTTGAAATATCCGGCGGCAAGTCCGACCGGTTCGCGTCCATGGAGGGACTGCGCGGTATCGCCATCCTTCTGGTCTTTTTAGACCACTATTACGACATCATCTGGCGCGATCTGCCTCTTCACAGCCCGGCCCTCTCGGCGCTCGGCAAGGCAATGCTTGGGGCCGGCGGAACGGGCGTCGCGCTCTTCTTCGTCCTGAGCGGATTTCTCATTTACGGCGCGGTCCGCAAGCCGGCTCTCGACCTCCGCAAATTTCTCGTGCGCCGCACGCAGCGGATTTATCCCGCCTTCCTCGCCGTGCTGCTGATTTATCTTGCGATGTCGCCGTTCCTGCATCTGATGCACAGCAATTCGGACCGCTACACAAGCCGCCTGCCCGATACGCCCGCCGGTACGGCTCTGTATGTATTGGCCAACATTGCGTTCATCCCCGGCATCTTCCCGGTCAAGCCGATCATGAACGTCGCCTGGTCGCTCAGCTACGAATGGTTTTTCTATCTGATTCTGCCGATCGTCATCATGGGGCTCGGGCTGTGCCGGTGGCAGCGGAAGACGCGCTGTGCCTTCTTCCTCTCCGGCGCGCTTCTGTTCCTTATTGCCAACATCGCGTTTCCGGCGGTGTTCTATTTCCCAGGCAATCCGGGACGTGAGACGCACGTCGAGGCCATTATGTTTGCCGCCGGCATTCTGCTTTATGAGCTGGTGGAAACGCAGCGTATGGCGAAATGGAATCCCGCGGTCGTCGATGCCGCCGCCTGGATCTTTGGAGCGGCCGCCATAGCGGTCGGAGCCGCCAGCGGTATCGCGAAGAACGCCCTCACCGCTCCCGACGCGCGTTTCGCGGAGATCGAGGCGGTTCTTACGGCGAGTCTTTTCGTGGGCTATTTCGCTCTGGTCCTTGCCGCCCTTGTGCCGGGCACCAGGACCGCGCGCGTCCTGAGCGCCCGGCCCATCCGATGGCTCGGCAACATGAGCTTTTCGTTCTATCTGATTCACGGCCTTCCGCTGCATATCTTCGGAATTCTCGCTGGGCGCCTGCACGCGGGATCTCTCAGCGGCATGTCTCTCTGGATCGCCTTTGCGGCCGCGCTTCCATTTGTGTTTGCCGGCACCGCGGCCACCAGCGCCGTGCTGTTTCTGGCCGTCGAAAAACGCCTGTCCCTTGCGCCGCACAAACCCTCGGTCAAATCGGATCGGTCAGCGCCGTCGAAGGGTCTGACCGCGGTGGCGTGACGCATGCCGCAAATCTCCGTATCGAACTTTACGGCGAGCGTTGCCGCGAGATTTTCTTCCGCGCGCCAGGCAGCTACGATTACGACAGGGTCGAACACCGCGAAAACAGCGTTTGTCTGAATCTGCGGCGGGTTGCATAGCACAATATGATTTACGACCTTCGAACCTTCGGAGCGCCGCAAGTTTTTGAGGCCGACGTGTGTATCGTGGGCGCGGGCGCGGCGGGCATAGCGATGGCCCGCGATTTCATCGGCACGCCGTGGCGCGTCCTGCTTCTCGAAAGCGGCGGACTGCAACGCGAGGCGCGCGTCCAGAAGCTCTATTCGGCGACCTCGATCGGCGAGCATTATTACCAATCCCTCGATTCCTGCCGAAGCCGTTATTTCGGCGGTAGTACGAACTGCTGGGGCGGCATCTGCACGCCGCTCGACGAGATCGATTTTGAAGAGCGCCCGTGGATTCCCTGGAGCGGATGGCCGACAACGTTTGACGAGATCGAGCCCTGCCTTCGCCGCGCCCACCGCCTCTGCGGCACCGGACCATATCTCTATGATTCCGGCGCGTGGGACCAGATCGGACTGCCGCACCGCTCCTTCGATCCCACGCTGTTCCGCGCTTTCGTATGGCATTTCAACAGCCGTGCCGCGCTCGATCTCAGCTTCGGCAAGCGCTTTCGTGCGGAGTTGCGCGGGGCCCCCAACATCGACGTTCTGCTGCATGCCAGCGTCACGGAGCTTCTGACGAACGAGAGCGGTAACGCGATCGACGGCGCGCGTGTGCAAACGCTGGATGGCGGCATCCATAACGTGCGGGCCAGAAAGCTCGTCCTCGCCTGCGGCGGTATCGAAAATGCCCGCATCCTGCTCGCTTCGACGCGATCCAATCCGGCCGGAGTGGGAAATGCGCATGGCAACGTCGGCCGCTTTTTCCATGAGCACCTGCAGCTTCCCTGCGGCATGCTTGTTGCCCCGGAACACGGCGGTGAAGCCTTCGGGTACTCGCGGCTTTATCCGCTGGGCGGAACGGCGTGCCTGCCCGGCCTGCAACTTGCGCCTGAGGCGCAGGTTCTCCATCACACCCCGAACGTCAGCATTTCGATCGACCCGCTCTACGATCGCGAGAGCGCGCTGATCGCGCTGCAGAAGCTGCGCTCTGATTTCAAAACGCGGCGCATCAGCTTCGAAACGTTGAAGCGCCTCGGACGCGCCGCCGCCGAGTGCCATCACTGGGCGCCGGAAGCGTGGCGCCGTTTTGTCGAAGGTGATCGTCCGCGCGGCGACCCGCGCCGCTTCCTGGTGTTCGCGCGCTCGGAGCAAACACCCAACCCCAACAGCCGCGTGACGCTTTCGCGCGAAGCCGACGAGCTTGGCATGCCGCGCGCCGTGCTTGACTGGCACACGACACCGTTCGACCGGACCGGCATCCGTCTCGCCGCCTCATATGCGGTTCGCGAGTTCCGCCGCCTGGGCATCGGTGAAATCATCGAGGCTGATTGGCTCGCGGGCTCCGACTGGCCTGAAGATCTCGCCGGCGGCCCTCACCATATGGGCACGACGCGCATGTCCGAAGATGTTCGTTTCGGGGTGGTCGACCGAAACTGCAGGGTCCATGGCGTCAACGGCCTCTATGTGGCGGGCAGTTCAGTCTTTCCCACCGGCGGCCACGCCAACCCGACGTTGTCGATACTGGCGCTCGCGCTGCGCCTCGCGGATCACGTGCGCGCGTCGCTCTCCGACATGACCATGGCCGCCACTTCGGCCACGGCGGCCGCGAGACTTCCCGTCGCGCGGGAAATGGCGGCGGCGCCTCTGGAACACGCGCCCGATCTTTCCGTCGTCAATCGCCAGAGCGCCGGCGGAAATGCCCTGTAGGCGGCAGTGGCGTCAAGCTGTGTGCTGCGGGAGCGGCTTCCTGCTCTCTCTCGCGGCTCTCTCCGCCCGCGCCGCGCCCCCCGCGGCCGAGCCGGGCCACGTCTACTATCAGCGGCTCGCGGCGCCCGACCTCGATCGCTGGACCAATTCTCCCGACAAACAAGCCCAGCGCTGGTTCCGCGATCACTTCTTCCGCATGGGCGTCTTCACTCCCTACTTCGACTCGAAGACCTCCTGGTATCCGAACGCTCTCTTTTACCGGAATCTCTACGGGCTGCCGCCCGACTCACACGCTTACGGCCAGCATCCTGATTGGGCGCTGCGCGACTCGCGCGGGCATCCGCTTTACATCCCCTGGAACTGCAATGGCTCGACGTGTCCGCAGTATGCCGGGGATATCGCGAATCCCGCTTTCCGCCAGTTTTGGATCGACGAAGCCCGGGCAACGCTCTCACACGGCTATCTCGGTTTGTGGATCGACGACGTGAACACGGAATTCCGTGTGTCCGACGGCGCGGGCAAGCAGGTGGCGCCGATGGACCGTGCCTCGGGCCAGCCGATGACGTGGGCCGCCTGGCGCGGCTACGTGGCCGCGTTCGCGGAACAAATCCGTGCTGCGTTCCCGAAGGCCGAGATCGTGCATAACTCTATCTGGTTTGCCGGACCGGAAGGAACGCGCGATGCCGACGCCGCCATCCACCGCCAGATCGCCGCCGCCGACAATCTCAATATCGAGCGGGGCATCGCCACCGATAAGGGCTTGACCGGCGGCTCCGGTATCTGGTCGGTCCACGCATTGTTCGATTACATCGACCGCGTGCATGCCGCCGGACGCGGCGTCACGCTCGAAGAGTACAACGTCGATCGGCGCGGGCTGGAATACTCGCTGGCAGGTTACTTCCTGATCTCATCGGGACGCGACCGCATCGGCGACGGAGGCACGAATCCCGGAAACTGGTGGAGCGGATTCGATGTCGAGCTCGGCAGCCCTGCCGGGCCGCGTACCTGGCACGATGGCATCTTCCAGCGGACTTTTTCGGGCGGCATAGTGCTGCTCGGCGAGCCCGGTATTTCGCCCCGAAAGGTCTCTCTCCCGCACGCATTCTCCACGCTCGGGAAAGAAAAAGTAACTTCCGTCGAAATCGAAGCCCGCCAGGGGATCATCCTCCTCAACGCCCCTTAAAGCAAACCGCTTGCTGTCGCGGTTTTTCGGCACGCCCTTAAAACCCGCCAGTTACCCGCCGCTGTGTTCCTTCTGCTCTTTGACGTAATACTCCCGCTCGGCAACCTTCTGATCCTTCACCTGACTGCTGTTCGCTAACTGCCTGCGCGCTGCCTGCAGCCGTGCTTTGCTGATGCCGTCCGACGCGAGTCCGAAGGCGGAAAGCAGTTGCTCGATGTCCTCCGTCTTGCATGCCGGACATGCGGGCGTCGGCGAATGCTTCAGCACGAGGAGCTCGAATTCGTTGGCGCATTGGCGGCAGCGGTATTCGTAAATAGGCATCTCTCTGCCGGTATCGTAGCAAACGGCCTGCGGCGTGCTGCCAGGGCGCTGATGGCCAACGTGGACGAGGAACGCGTCAAGTGCGACGTTTGTGGCGGCTCGGGACAGTGCACCGTATGCAAAGGCACCAGCAACGGCGGTCAGTGCTTCAACTGTGCCGGAACCGGCGATTGCCCGCAGTGTCAGGGCACCGGTAAGCGCCGCGAGTAGCTCCCGCCCCGCAAGGCTGTTTGCAATCTCCCGGCTGTCTGGTCCGTAATAACCGGTGTGGCAGTCGATTTCGCCCGGGTACTCGCCGAGAACCAGTCGTTGGTCTTCAGCCTCGCCCTGCGGTTCCTGCGCGATCGCGCGGGGGCGGAAGAGCTCGCGCAGGACGTCTTCCTGCAGTTGTACAAACAGATCCGGCAGATCGAGAGTCCGGCGCACGCGAGAAGCTGGCTGCGGCGGGCCATTTCCCACCGGTGTATCGACGAGGCGCGCAAGCGCCGGCTGCGTCCGCGGATCGCCCTCGAAGACATTCCCGAACCCGCCGGCGAAACCCGCGGCTCCGATCCCTTGCTGAACGAGCGGCTGCGGCGGCTGGTGGCGAAGCTGCCCGAAAACGCGCGCATGGTCGTGTTGCTGCGCTTTCAGGAAGATCTCGATCCCTCCGAAATCGGAAGGATGCTCGACATGCCGGTCAGCACGGTGAAGAGTCACCTGCATCGGTCGCTCGCGGTGCTGCGTGCGAGGCTGGCGAAACAGGCGGTGTGTGGATGAGTATTGAAGACGATCTGCGTTCGGCGTTGCGGCGCGAGCCCGCGCCCGGGGGATTCGGCGCGCGCGTGCTGGCGAAAACCGTGAAGACGGAGGCCACACCGCGGCGGCCGCTGGTGTTCGCGCTGGCGGCGGCACTGGCTGCGGCGGCCGTTATCCCGACAGGCGTTTACGAGTATCGCGAGCGGCAGCGGGGAATTGAAGCCAGAGACCAGTTGGTGCAGGCCCTCGCGATCACTCGGGTGCAATTGCAGCAGGCCAGGGGAAAAATTCGGCAGGTTACCAAACGGAGACTATGAAATGACGAAAACGCTCTGGATCCTGTTGGCAGGCGCGATGGCTGCGTTCGCGCAGCAGGGTTTCGATTTTAAGTCGCTCGACAAGCTCGGCGCCAACGCCACGGAGTCGGCCAACATCACGCTCGATGGCAACACCCTGAAGCTGGCCGCGGCATTCCTCAGCGACAAAGACGTGAAAGACATCGTGACGAAGCTGAAGGGCGTCTACATCCGCAGCTTCGAATTTGCGAAGCCGGGGCAGTACAAAGAGTCCGACCTCGCGCCGCTGCGGGCTTATCTCAAATCACCGCAGTGGATGAAGATCGTGGACGTCAAAGAGGCGGAAGAAACGAGCGAGATCTGGTTGCGTCCGCTTGCCACCGGCGAACTGGGAGGCCTTGCCATCATCTCCGCCGAAACAAAAGAGGTCAGCATCGTCTTCATTGAGGGCACGCTGCGGATGAGCGATATCGGCAAGCTCAGCGGAAACCTCGGGATTCCCGATATCGATTTGCCGAAGGACGGGAAGAAGTCCGGGAAGAAGGAGTAGGGCGATGAAGAGCATGAAGAGCATGCTGGCTATCCTGTTGTTCGCGCCGCTCGCGCTGGCCGAGACGCCGGACGCTCGCGACATCATGCATTGCGTCGCCGAGAACGTTGACCGCGCCATCGCCGCGCGGGCCTCATGGGTGTATGACCAGGACGTATTCGTGCGCCTCAAGAGAGGGAACGGAAAGGTTGCGCGCGAGGAAAGCCGCCAGTACACGGTGGCGCCCACCGGAAAAGGCGCCGAGAGAAAGCTCGTCAAAGTCGCGGGAAAGATCGTCGACGGCACGCGCGTGGTGAACTACTCCGAAGCCGGCTTCCGCCGGAAGGATATGGATATCGACGGCGCCATCACTGATTCGATCGCCCGCGATATCCTGTGGCGTCGCGATAGCCTCGGCGGAATGGTGGCGTATTGGTTTCCTCTCGAATCCAGGAACCTCGAGCGCTACGAATTTAGATACGAAGGCGAGGAGCGTTATCGCGAGTACGACGTTTTCAGGATCTCCTTTCATTCGAGAGGAGACGGCTGGTCCGGTGAGGCCCTCATCGAACGCAACGAATACGAGCCCGTGCTGGTCACTTCAGCATGGCTGGGTAAGGTCCCGGCGGCCGTGCAGATCGGCCTTGGGACAAATGTCAGACAGATCGGCGCGAAGATCGCTTACAAGCGCTTCGATAAAGATGTGTGGTTCCCCGTCTCGATCGGCGGCGAAATGAAACTCAGGGTCCTGTTTCTCTATGCCCGCACGATAGCCTTCAGCGCATCGAACAGCGGCTTTAAGAGGACCGATGTCCAGAGCTCGGTCGAGTTTGCCGGCGTGCAATGATCCTGTCGAAACGCGCCCCTGTGACTCGGTAGCGCTAATCGCCTGAGACCAGCGTCTCTTCTCTTTGGCTCGACCGCGCGCTCGCTTCCAGCATCTTCACCACGTCCGCGCTCGGCGCCGGATCGACTTCCCGCGTCAGCGGCAATGGGCCGCCGACAGTGTGATAATGCGCGCCCGCCACCAGCAGTTTCTCGGCGGGGAAGCGGGTGATGATCTCGTGCCCGGTCTCGGTCACGACGATCTCTTCCTCGATACGCGCGGCGCTCCAGCCGTCTTTCGAAGGCCAGAAGGTTTCGAGCGCGAACACCATGCCCGGCCTGATCTCATAGGAATGCTCGAGTGAAACCAGGCGGCTGATCACCGGCTTCTCCCAGATCGCGAGCCCGATGCCGTGGCCGTACTGCAATCCGAAAGCGGCCTCTTCGTCGGGGAATCCGAACTCCTGCGCCTTCGGCCATACTTCGGCAATCTCACGCGTTTGCCGGCCGGGCCGCACCAGCGCGATTGCCGCATCGAGGTAATCCCGGCAGCGCTTGTAAGCGTCGACGAGCGCGTGCGTGCCGAAACCGATGGCGAAGCAGCGGTAGTAGCACGTCCGATAACCCATGTAGGAATGCAGGATGTCGTAATACACCGGATCGCCGGGCCGCAGCACACGATCCGAAAAAACGTGCGGATGCGGATTGCATCGCTCGCCCGAGATCGCATTGATGGCCTCGACATACTCCGAGCCGAGATCGTACAGCACCTTGCTCGCGAGACCGACCGCCTGGTTCTCACTCATCCCGGGCTTCATCGCACGATAAAGCTCGTCGTACGCTGCGTCGACCATCATGGCGGAATGGTTGAGCAGCGAGACCTCATCCTGCGTCTTGATCACGCGCGCGGCGGACATCAACTGCTGGCCGTCGACGACCGTGATGCCTTCCTTCTGCAGGGCGAACAGGACAGGCGGCTCGACGACGTCGATGCCGAGCGGCTCCTTGTGCAGGCCGCGCATTTCCAGCTCGATGCGGATCTTGCGGGCGACGTTTTCGGCGCGGCCCATCTCGGGCGACATCGCGCCGCGCAGCATGGAAATGCCGGCGCGCGACCGCTCGCCCATCCATGGGCAGTGGAGCTGATGATGTTTCGCGGCCGAACCGAAGTCCCACATGATGGGCTCGCCGGCGGCGCCTTCGCTGCGCGGCAGCAGCGCGAAGCGGCTGATCTTATCCTGCGCCCACGTGCCGATCGTCGTCGCTGTCAGATAGCGGACGTTGTTCATGTCGAAGACGAGCAGCGCGCCCATCTCCGATTTCTTCAGCTCCGCCCGCGCCTTGTCCAGGCGTTCTTTCCGCAGCCGATCGAAGTTGATTCTCTCTTCCCAGTCGACTGCCATCGAGCCATACGTCTTGATCGCCATATTTAACTCCCGAGGCCCGCCATGCGCGCGAGCGCTTCAAATACGATTGCGAAATCTTTCTCTGCAAGCCCCATGCCGCGTGCCGCCGTCAGCATTTGATTTGTGCAGGCGGTCGTTGGCAGTGGCACGTCCACCTGCCGGCCGAGCTCAAGCGCCAGCAGCATATCTTTCTGCATCATGTTGACGTTGAACCACGCCTCTTCCGGCATGTCGAGGACGAATGGGCCACGATACTGCACCATCGGAGAAGCGATCACGCTGTGCGTCAGCACATCCACCGCGATCTCGCGCGGGATGCCGCTCTTCTCGGCAAGAAGCACGCCTTCGGAAAACGCCAGCATCTGCACCGCGAGGCTCAGGTTCGTCGCGATCTTCATCACGAGCGCGAGTCCGTTTTCGCCAACGTGCGTGACTTTGGGACCGACATCGAGCAGCAGCGGTTTCACTCGGTCGAATGTCTCCTTCGTGCCGCCGACCATCACCGAAAGCTTGCCCTGCTGCAGCGTGATCACGCTGCCGGATACAGGGGCGTCAACCATGTCGGCGCCTTTCGCGCGCACCTTCGCCGCCAGCGCCCGGCTCACGGCCGGGCTTACCGTGCTCATATCGACGATCACTTTGCCCGCGCCGATGCCGGCCAGCATTCCATTCGGCCCCTCGGCGACCTCTTCGAGAGCGGCCGAGTTGGTAACCATCACGAGCACGACGTCCGCCGCTTCGCACACGGCGCGCGGCGTTTCGGCGAACTTCATGCCTTTGTCAATCAGCCGCTGCGCTTTGGACCGCGTACGGTTGTAGCCGGTGACGGTGTGGCCGTGGTTCATCAGGCGCTCCACCATCTGGCCGCCCATCACACCAAGGCCGATAAATCCGAGATTCGCCATTTGCTTTATTCCACCCAGATCGTCTTGATGTTCGTGAACTCGCGGATACCGTGGACGCCGCCCAACTCGCGTCCATGCCCGGACCATTTTACGCCGCCGAATGGCATTCTCGGATCCGAAACAACCATCTTGTTCACAAACACCATACCGGATTCGATTTCGTCCGCGAACCGGTCGCGCTCCGCCGGGTCGTTTGTCCAGACGCTGGCGCCAAGTCCGAAGCGGCTGTCGTTGGCGAGCGCGATGGCTTCGTCGATATTCTTCACGCGGAACACGCAGGCCACGGGTCCGAACAGCTCTTCGCCATAAGCCGGCGATTCTTTCGGGATGTTCGTCAACACGGTCGGCGGATAAAAGCAGCCTGGACCATCCGGCGCCTTGCCGCCCACCAGCACCTTCGCACCGGCCTTCACGCTCGCGTCGATGTCGGCCTGCAGGGATTTCACCGCGCCGGCGCTCGCGAGCGGACCAAGCTCGGTCGCCGCGTCCATCGGGTCGCCCATTTTCAGCGCTTTCATCTTCGCGACAAACGCGCCCTCGAACTGGTCGGCAATTTGATCCGCGACAATGAACCGCTTGGCTGCGATGCACGATTGGCCGTTGTTGATGACGCGCGCCTTCACGGCCCAGTCGGCCGCGAGGTCGATGTCGGCGCTTGGCATCACGACGAACGGATCGCTGCCGCCGAGTTCCAGCACGACTTTCTTGACGCGCTTCGCCGCCGAGACGCCGACTTCGACGCCCGCGCCCTCGCTGCCTGTAAGAGTCGCCGCCGCCACGCGCGGATCGCTCAGGACGCGATCGACCTGTTTCGCCCCGATCAGCAGTGTTTGGAACGAGCCTTCGGGAAATCCGGCGCGTTTTAAAATCCCTTCGATCTTCAGGGCGCATTGCGGGACATTTGAAGCATGCTTCAGGAGCCCGACATTTCCGGCCATCAATCCCGGCGCGATGAAGCGAAACACCTGCCAAAACGGAAAATTCCACGGCATGATCGCGAGCACCACGCCGGCCGGCTGATACTTCACATAGCTGTGTTTTGCGTTGGTCGCGACATCTTCATCCGCGAGGAAGCGCTCGGCGTTCTCGGCGTAGTAGCGGCAGGCCCAGGCGCACTTCACCGACTCATCGACCGCCGAGCGGAAAGTCTTGCCCATCTCGAGCGTCATCAACCGCCCGAGTTCTTCCTTGTCGGTTTCGAGGATGCTCGCCGCCTTATTCATCATCTCAGCGCGGGCGGCGAAGGTGAGCCTGCGAAACGCCGGGAACGTCTCGGCCGCCAGCGTTATCTTCGCCTCGATCTGTGCGTCGGAAAGGGGATCGAACGACTTTATGAGCTGCCCCGTGGCGGGATTGATCGTTGCGATTGCCATAGCCCGAGTCTATACAACCCGGCTCGTAAGACCAAAATATGACGCGGCCGCCAGCATGTGACGGTCGTTGGTCCATATGTCTCGTTCCCCGATCTCGCTCGCTGTTGCCAGATGCACGGCATCGGCAGTTCGAATGAACGAAGTCGCCGGAACCGCCAGAATGAGAGTGCTCGTGCGACGCAGCAGCGACTCACTGACCGGTATCAGATTCCACAGACCATCCGCGATGTCCTGCGCGAATTCCGCCGCGGTATCGCGAGCATCCGTGGATGTTAATAGTCCCTCCCGCAGGCGGCGGTGAAGCACGCTGTGAAATTCTGTTATCGCCCAAACCGACGAATGAATTACCCCGGCCTTTCGCACGAGATCAGCCACCCGCGCGGATTCTGGCTCATTCATATAGAACTTCGCGATATAGGACGTGTCGAAGTACACTCGTCAGCGATCGCGATCTTCTTCGAGCATCCAGGTGCTGTCAGCGGTCAGCGGCAGGCGGGCCCTGAACCTTTCCGCCCTTTGGATGATCTGTTCTTTCTTCGCCGCCGACAAGCGGAGCACCTTGCTGACCGGCCGCGGTTCCGCCACGGCCTCGCCGCGCCGCTCGATCACGATCACGCCGCCCTCTTCGGCCTCGCGCACGAGCTGCGAGGTGTTGATATGAAGGTCGCGAACCGAGGTCTTCCTCATGTGCTACATTGTTGCACCTTGCGGACATCGAAACCCTTCTGGCGCACCTTTAGAGAGGACGCTGCGGCACACAAATGCCGGCCCCGCGATATATAATCGCCCGCAGGATGCGAATTGTGGCGGCGGGGATTGTGCTGGCGGCAATGGCGAGCGCGCAGTGGTTCGGCTATCCGACGCCGGGCATCCCCCGCTTGCCAAATGGCAAACCGAATCTGGCGGCGCCCGCGCCAAAGGCGGCTGACGGACATCCCGATCTCTCGGGCGTGTGGAGTCCCGACAGCAGGCCGCTGCAGGTGATCGCGCCTGACGCGGCGATTCCGTTTCAACCGTGGAGCAAAAAGCTGACGGAAGAGCGGGCGAATGGCGCTCGTGGCAAAGACGATCCGGCGGCATACTGCGTGCCCGGCATGCCGAAGCTGGTCGTGCTGCCGTATCCGTATAAATTCGTGCAGGTGCCCGGCATGATGCTGATGCTCTACGAAGGCTTCACCACGTACCGGCAGGTGTTCACCGATGGGCGCGCGTTGCCGAAAGATCCGCAGCCCTCATGGCTGGGATATTCGGTGGGCAAGTGGGACGGCGATACATTCGTGGTGGATACGATCGGCGTAAACGAGCGCACGTGGATGGATAACGCGGGACGTCCACATTCCGATGCGATGCATTTGACGGAGCGCTACCGCCGGCGCGATTTCGGGCATCTCGATATGAAGCTGACCATCGACGATCCGACAGCGTATATGAAGCCGTGGACAGTGGATGAAAATGCCGTGCTGCTGCCCGATACGGATTTGCTGGAATACATTTGCAGCGAGGACAACAAGGATGTCCCGCACCTGGTCGGGAATAAATGATTACGGCGCGACGATGACCTTGACCATCGCGTTTGTCCAGCAGCATTGGAACCCCTGGCCGCCTTCGCCTGAATAGTCGTTGGCGGTGACGTGCAGCCAATACTCACCGGGCGCGCTGAAGGTGACAGTGGTGGTCGCCTTCCCATCAAACGGAGCGGGGTTGTTTTTGCGTTCCACTTTTTCGACGGCGGGTTTGTCGGATGCAAAGCCGATGGCGCCGGGGCCGCGGAATTTGATCCATTTCATGGTGACGGGCGGGCCGAGGGTCTTCGGACGCACGCCGGATGACGCAGTGAACTTCGCGTCGTCGGAGACCCAGACCGTGAGCGGCAGGGGTTCGCCGGTCTTGACGGATCGCTCGGCAAGGGCGCCGCCGCCGGGGCCCTGCAGGGACTTGCCGTTGGCATCGGGCGATTCGAAGCTCAACGTTGGTGGCGTGTTCCCGACAGCGGCTTCGATGAGCGGTGAAATTTCGTAGTCGGCCTTCAGGCTGGCCGGAATCACGGTGGTCTTGCCGTTACCGGTCAGAGTCCAGGTGAGTTTCTTGTCGCCGAAATCGGCGGGGACTTTGATGGCGAACAGTCCCCAGGCGCGGCCGGGCAGGAAGTGGGTCGGTTGGCCGCGGTCGGGTCCACCGGGCTCTATACGGTTGTTGGGGCCGATGGGAATGTCGAGCTCCTGCTTTTGATTGCGGTTGTAATAGCCGAGCAGGAGGCTGAAGGTGCCATCGGGGTTTTTGAACCAGCCTTCGAAGGCTCCGGTGAGGCTGTTGCCGGATTGGCGCGGGGGTTCGAGCGGCAGTTGCGCAAATGCGGGTACTATCGCGAGAACCACAATCACAGGCTGAAGCCTGTGCCGCCATCGTCCGCTCATCGGGGTTTGTTTTTGGCGGCCCAGGCGGCGTACTCCTCATCGCTGATGTAGGTGACGTTCATCCACGCGTGGCCCATTTCGTCGACCGTGCGATCGCCGAATCCGACCCACTGGTCAGGATCCGGATTGTTCGGGTTGGCCGTCGTATTGTCGTACGTCGCCGTGACGTGGATCATTGTGCCCTTCGGGAAAACCGGAGCGGCGTCATCGGCGTAGATGTAGTTCGTCATCCAGTTGAAGTTGAAATTCCCAACGTAGCTCACCGGTTGCACCGTGCCATCGGGGAGGATTGCTTCGACAGACATCGCCTTACCCCGCAAGTGCATGTGCGGCTGGAAGTTTTCGAGCATGGCGGCCTGTTTCAGCACCGTGTAGTTGTCGAACTGTGCGATCGAGTTGGGTGGGATGTCTATATTCCTTCCGGCGCGCTGTTGTGACGCAGTGGAGGATTGAAAGCCGCGCAGGGCCTGAAATCCCGTGAGATAAGTGCGATGCTTCGGCTCCTGTCCTTTTGGATAAAGCCAGATGCCGAGCTCGACGTTATCGCGAATCTGCTCGCCAACGGCGTGAATGTGGACGTCCCACGAGATCTGCGCACCGGGCAGCAGGAGCTTGCCGGAGTCGGGCCGGTAGAGATCATAGCCTTTGCCGACGGCCCATTCCATCAGCATGGCGCGTCCTCGGAGGCCGGGATCACCGGCGGGACCAAAGCTGTCGGTGTCGGCGTCGGCAGCAGAGCCCTGCGCGAGGTAAGCGACGGCGTGATGGGTGATTTTCCGTCCGGCGGCGGTGCCGGGCCGCATCTCGACGGCGCGGACCCAGCGCGGCTCGGTGAGAGGAATATCGGAAACGGGCCGCCACCAGACATCCTGATGATGGGCGGCCATAGTGTAGGGTTCGGACTTCACGACGAGGTCGGGCTGCCCGAGATCCTTCGCCGCCTTCCATTCGTTTTCGGCGGGCCACTGGCGCGGGGCGGGCATGTCCTTCAGATCACCCTGCGGCGCGCCGGCGTCAACCCAGCGGACGACGGTGTCGATCTGATCGTCGGTCAGCGACATATCGTTCTTGAACTTCTGCACGCCGACGGCTTTGTCGATGTGCCACGGCGGCATCTGGCGCGTGATCACGCGCTGGCGGATGGCCTTCGCCCAGGGGCGCGTTTCTTCGTACGTCACCAGCGACATCGGCGCCATGGAGCCTTTGCGGTGGCACTCCTGGCAGCGAGCCTGGAGGATCGGAGCGATGTCTTTCGTGAAGGTGACGGATCGCGGAGTTGCCGGTGTGATCTCGGCGGCCGTGGCGGTGAATCCGAGGGCGGCCAGGGCCGCTATCCGAATCAGCGTGGATCTCTTGTCTTTCATGTGCGTGCTCCTCCCTGGGAGCCTGGCCCGCCTTTCAGCTGGGAAAGCGGGGCCGTCAATTCGTTAACAGTCTAATGCGCGGGAGAAAGGGAGTCAAAGGCTTAGGCGCGTCTTACTTCCCCACCAGATGCGGACCGGCTTTGTCGTTTTCCTGACACACAAATTCGATCAGGTCGGTATCGAGCATCAGCCGGTGGTGGATCGTCACCGTCCACGGCCGCGTGTAGGCCCTGGGATCGTCGATCGTGACTTCGGTAACCAGATGCCCGAAATCAGGGCGGCGCATGCGCTCGATAATGCGGCCGGTGTCGGTCAGCGGACTGCCTTCCACGTCGAGCCATCCCAGATCGCGGAAGTGCGCCGATTCGACGACGAATGTGTCGCCTTCCCACTTGCCCACTGAGTAGCCGTACCACCACGGCTCGACATCTTTGGGCATGGGGCGTCCATCGGTGAAGATCTGCCGGAGCCCTGAGTTGGCTTCGTAGACGATGACGGTGAGGTTCGGTGTCTGGATGATCTTGCGCGGCTGCCCATGCGTATGCAACTGCATGACGCCGAGGGGCAGGCAGTGGGCGTCGGGGTTGTCCTTGCTGTTTTCTTCGACGCGCTTGCGGTGCAGTTCGGCGGCCCAGGGCTGGAAGGGGAGTCCGTCCTTGAAAGACGCGCCGAGATTCCAGAACTGGCTGCGGCGTATGGCGAGCGGAATGATGTCTGGCGTCGTGCCAGGCGCGGGCGGGGCAGGCGGCGCGGCATTGGCTTCCTCAGGCGGGCGCTGATATTGCCAGACACCGGAGAGGTCAGGCTTGCCGTTGGCGGTTTTTGGCGCGGGTCCGCTGAGATTGGGTTTGCCCTCGGCTGTTTTGGGAACGTTGGGAGTGGGGTAAGTGGGCCACTGGGCGAGCAGGGGAGTGCAAACGATCAGGATTGTGAATCTTATACCCGTACCCATGCTATGGATAATAGCCGAAACCGGTCGCTAACTATAGCTATAACTAACGAACGCCGATCAACGCGGATGAGGCAATGCGAGGCAATGCAAATTGTCCGTTTTTCAAACTGCGTCGATCAGCTTCGAATCGCGTATCGTCGAGAGCAATAGATCGAACGCGAGAAAGCGGCAGTCGCCCGGCGACGGCGAGGCGAGGATCGGCGCCCATTACCGGGCGCTTGAGGGCATCCACGGGCGCAGCCCTTTTTTCTTCCCCGCGTGACGTATTCTGGTGAAAAGGAGCCGAGAGCATGGAAGTACACTTCCCCCCGGAGACTGAAGCGAAGCTCACCCACTCCGCAGCGCAGCAGGGCCGCGCCCCCGACGACCTGGCGCAGGAAATTGTGACCCGGTATTTTGAGGAAGAAGCCCGTTTCGTTGATGCCGTGAGGCGCGGTGAAGCCGCATTGCAGCGGGGCGAGTACTTGACGCATGATCAAGTCGGCCAGCGCCTGCAGCGCTTCCTGCAGCCTTGAGGCAGATTCGCTGGTCTGTGCCCGCAGCCGATGACCTTGAGCGTATTTGCGAGCGCATCGAGCGCGATAACCCCGACGCCGCGCGGCAGCGGCCGGATGGCTGGGCGGCGCGAGCTCATCTTCCCACCCCTGCCATACATCGTGGTTTACAACCTGACGGATAACGCGGTCGAGATCAGCCGCATTTTCCACGGGGCGCAGGACTGGCCATAGAGGCCCCGCACCCCGAAAGTTTGCCTACCCTTAGCCAGATGGCGACACTCCCAAAAAACTGCGGCCTTGCTTGCCGTCTTTGATGACTGCCTTTTCAGCGTCCATGCTGCGCAGAAGGGACGAAAGAATATCCCGCTTGCCCCGCTGCCCGCTAACTTAACTAGGGTCGTCGCCGCAAAAAAAGTTTTCCTCGTGCATGGCGGGGGCAACGATCTTGCGTATGACGCCCTCTATTCAGCGGTGAAGGAATGGGCCCGGTACGAGATCGTCGATACGTCAAACCGACGCTGACATAGTCATGGAAGTCGGCTCCCGCAGAAGTTCTCAACGAACATTTTTCTCCAGCCAGCTCGCAAAGAACGCCGCGATCCCATCGCTGTTCTTCTCCAGCATCATCTCGTGTCCGTTGCCCGGCTGTCCCACATCTTCGAGCTTGACGTATTCGGTTTTCACGCCCGCTTGATTCAGCCACTTCGCGTCGCACGAATCGAAGACGCGATGGTAGCTCGCCTCGCCGGACACATCGAGAACCGGGATGTGCGTGAGATTCGCCAGCTTATGCGGCGCCCCCTTTTGCAGGTAGCACGGTACGAGGTAAGGTCCGTCGGATTTCGACTCAAGCTCGACCTGAAGCTCAGATGGCGCTTTGATCGGCGGATCGTAAGTAACCGGAAGGCCCGTGACGCCCCAGGGCAAGTTGGGCCGTCCAGTGTAAACCTGCTTCGCGTTGTCGACGCCTTGAATCGGTGGACCGGCGGGCTCGGCGGTGATGATGGCACGGACGAGTTTCGGGCGCGCGTCGGCGATGATCCATCCGAAAGAACCGCCCTGCGAATGCGTGATCAGGATGACGGGCGTGCCGATCATGTCGAGCAGCGCCGCGCCCGCGTCGAGCACCAGCTTGTCCTGATTGCCGCCGCCAAGGAACTGCACCTGCGTCTTGTTAAAGGCATCGAAGACCGGATCCCCCATCTGACCCTTCAACGGACCCGCGCCCGGCCACTCGGTGTACTTCTTCGCCTGCGGCCAGTCGCCGAGGCGGTCCATTGCGGTCCAGATTTGCGAAAGATTGGGCGCGGTGCGGATTGTCAGGGGTCCGTCGAGGTCCGGAACGTATGCGGAGCGGCCGCGCGTGGGGTAATCCACCATATAGACGACATAGCCGCGCCTGACGAAAAAATATGCCCAGCCGGGTCGGCCGTCGGGAGTCTGCAGCCAGTCGGTGCCGGTCTGTCCCGCGCCGTGCAGGAATACGATCGGGTTCGCGTGGCGGACACGCTTGGGCACCATCACTTCCGCGTACATCGCCCCGCGCATGACCTCTTTGCCTTTGTCGCCTTCGTAATGTCCCCCGGCATAAAAGAAGCCGGTGCGG
>DASZLP010000193.1:0-38331 GCA_035552355.1 Bryobacteraceae bacterium
CGTTCGGGTTTCGATCCGAGAACACAGCGCGAGCTGACGACGATTCGTCAGGCCGCATCGCTGTTCAACTCGATGTTGGCAGCCGCTCGCGCACCGATGGCCGGCATCGATCTCCACCGCGTATGCGGTAAGTATTACCTCCAGCCGCCATGTCCCGGCGGTGAGCGCGTGAAGGCATTGGTCGTTTCCCCTTTCGCCGTATATCCGCCCACGCACGGCAGCGCCCGCAGAACCGCGAGCCTGATCGAACAACTCAGCTCCGTTGCGGATGTCATTCTCCTCTCTGACGAGGAATCCGCGTATGGCATCGAGCAGGTCCGCTCCGCCCGGGGGCCGATCTCGATCCACCTTGCCGGCGGGCGGCAGGAAGACGGGTCCGCGTCCGATCGCATCTCGCGGATACGGTCTCACTCCCACAACAGCCTGCGCATGGAAATGGAGCGGCTGGCGCGCGTGCATAAGCCCGCGTTCATTCAAATCGAGCATATGGAACTGGCCGCCCTCACTTTTCCGCGGAAGCCCGAGGTTCCACACGTGCTCGATCTGCACGACGTGCATCTGTCTGAACAAGGCTGCACCCCTGCGGACCGGTTTGAACAGCGTCTCATCGGACACTATGATGCGGTTGTGACTTGCTCAGAGGAGGACGCGCGGCTTGTCGATCACGCCCGGATCGCCGTGCTGCCGAACGGCTTCACGCCGCACTTCACACAATACCGCCGTTCGCGCGGCCGCGCGATGTTGTTTGCCGGACCCTTCCGCTACAAGCCCAATCTTGACGGCATCGTGTGCTTCCTTAATAACGTCTATCCACGGCTCATCGAAGATGTGGCCGGCGTCGAGTTGATCATCCTCGGCGGAAATGGCGCGCGCGACATTGCATCGCGTCAGGCGTGCTTCGCGCAACCGGGCGTCGTCCTCATCGATCGCCCGGTGGAAATCGGGCCCTGGCTCGAAAGATGCGCGCTTACGCTTAACCCGCTGGCGGAGACGCGCGGCTCGTGCGTCAAGGTGATCGAGTCCATCGCGTTCGGCCGCGTGTGCGTGAGTACTGACGCGGGGGCGCGTGGCTTCCGAACTCTGAATGCCCGCTCGCTTGTCACGGTTCCAGGCATTCAGGATTTCCATCTGCCCGTTCGGCGATTATTGCTGAATGACGAGCTACGCGCGCGCATCGAGCAGCCGGACCATCGCAGGCTGTCTCATCTGACGTGGGAGAGCATCGGCCGGCGGCAGCTCGATCTGTATCGCGAGTGGTTTGGCCTTGGGTGGCCCGGCTTTGAATCGCCGCGCCCGCATTCCGGCGGCGCTCCCGTTCCCTCTCCACACAGCCGCCGGATCGCAGCGGAAACACTCCGCGAGTAATTGAGACGCCGCATGTGGAAGAAGATTTTCAAATCCGAGCGCCCGGCTACCGCCGCCGGCAACATGCCTTACGTGAATCTCGGACGCGCCGGATTGAAGGTATCGAGGCTGTGTCTCGGGACCATGTCATTCGGAACGCGCGAGTGGCAACCGTGGACGATTTCGGAGAAGGAAAGCCGCGACATCGTGTGGCGGGCGCTCGAGCTAGGAATCAACTTCTTCGATACGGCGGATGTTTACTCGGCCGGCGCGAGCGAACAGATTCTTGGAAAAGCTCTGCGCGATTTTGTTCCGCGCGATCAGGTGATTGTCGCGACCAAAGTACACGGGCCCATGGGACCGGGACCGAACGATCGCGGACTATCCCGCAAACATATCTTCGATGCCGTCGATGCCTCGCTGCGCAGGCTGCAAACCGATTACATCGACCTCTACCAGATTCACCGATGGGATTATCGGACGCCTATCGAGGAAACGCTCGAAGCCCTCGACGACATCGTCCGCAGCGGGAAGGTGCGCTATTGCGGGGCATCCAGCATGTTCGCCTGGCAATTCTCCGCGTCTCTTCATATTGCGGATCACAATGGCTGGGCGCGTTTCGTTTCGATGCAGAACCACTACAACCTGGTCTATCGCGAAGAGGAGAGGGAGATGATTCCACTGTGCGGGCATGAAGGTGTGGCTGTTCTTCCGTGGAGTCCGCTGGCGCGCGGTCTGCTCGCGGGTAAATGGCGCGGCCGGATCGAAACCACGCGCAGCCGCACCGATGAATACTCCATGCGTCTCTATACCCAGGCTGGCGATCTTGCCATCGCGGATCGTGTGAGTGAACTCGCGGCCCGGCGCGGCGTGCAGGCGGCCCAGATTGCCCTCGCATGGCTGATGTGCCGGCCGGGCATCACGGCGCCTGTGCTGGGCGCGACCCGGCCCGAGCATGTCGATGACGCGGCCGCCGCTCTGACTCTGCAGCTGGATGTTGGCGAGATCCAGCTTCTCGAAGAGCTCTATCAGCCGCATCCTGTCCTGGGTCACGAAGGCCCCGAGGTGAATTCATGACCACGCCCGTATTCGCAATCGACCCTGCTTATGTTACCGCGGATATGCCAAAGGTCCTCTGGATCGAGCTGACGTCGAAGTGCCCGTTCGACTGCGTGTTCTGTACCCGAAAGGTCCGGTTCGGCCCCGGCAGACATCTGGATTTCGAGATATTCAAACGAGTGATCTCTGAGCTCGACGAACCCGATTTTATTGGCCTCAACTATTCGGGCGAATCTGTTTACTACCCCCGCCTGCTGGAAGCGATCGCGCTGGCGAAGTCCACGGGGGCGTTTACGGAGCTCGTTACCGCGTTCTCCACGGTATCGAAGCCGCTGCTGCGCGGCATCGTGGAGAGCGGGCTCGATCGCCTTGCCGTGTCGATACACACGATGGACGCCGGGCAGTATCAGTCCATCTACCGCTTCGGCTCACTCGATGGACTGAAGCAGCGCATCGATGAGTTCTTCGAATTGAGAGCCGGGCTTGGCGTTTCAGGACCCCGCCTCGATTTCTGCTTCGTCGCCATGAACGAAAATCTGGACCAGTTACCGCGCGTGGCGGAGTATGCGCGAAGTCTCGGCATCGCCGAGGTGTCGGTGCACCCGGTAATCGGACGGCACCCCGTGCCGCACGATTTCTCGATCGAGTTGACGGGCAACAAGCTGCGTGAGAACTTTAAGCGGTCGTTGCGCGATTCGATCGAGACCGCGTCGCTGAACAGCCCGGGCGTTGCGATCAACGTCCTGAATCCGGACCTCGACCCGGCGCCGCATCTCAGCGATATTCCCGCATACTTTGGGCCGCCGCTCCCGGAGGGAGCGCGTATCCATACGTGCGATCAGTCGCCTTTCGAAAGCGTCCATATTCTCGCGACGGGGAACGTGGTGGTTTGCGAAGTGCACGACGAGATGCCGATGGGGAACCTCGAGAGCCGGTCTCTCAAAGAGATTTGGCACGGCGATGCATATCGTGAATTCCGCCGCGGATACGCAGCCGCCACGATTGCCCGGTGCAGGAACTGCGTGTGGAAATTCGCGTATCTTCCGAAGCCATGGGTAGCCCAAATCGACGCGTCCCACGGCATGAGCCCGCAATTGCTGCGGGGATGGCATACGGCCGACGGATTGGGAACTGTGTGGAGCAGGAAGCGATCGTTGCTTGCGCTCGCGAACCAGGCAGGTGGCGCACGTCTCCGCTTGTCGGGCACTTTGCCGCCTGGGTCGGATCATGATGGGTCGGATCATGATGGAACGGATCATGAAAACACGCTCACGATCGGTTGCAACCGTGAGCCGCTGGGAATAATCCGAAACCGCGGCTCGGAATTTCTCGACTTTGAAGACACGTTCCTTCTGCAGTCGGCGGCGCCGTATTTGTACGTCGAGTTTTCCGTCGAGCAGTTATTTCGCCCGTCTTTGCACGGCGAGAGCAACGACGGGCGCGATCTCGGTTTTGCGCTGCACCGGGTTGAAGTCTTGTAACCGGTCTACGCGCAACCCTTGACGCCTTTTGTCAAACATATCGACGAACTCGGCGGCGGCGGAATCGGCATTCCGCGATCCTGCATGAGCTTAATGAGGAGCTTCTCGGCTTCCGGGTGCGCGATCGCCGATTGCACGCCCACGCGGACCAGCCCTCGCGACCAGTCCAGCGGAATCCAGGTCAGACCCTTCATGGCGCCGTTCACCGTGTCGCGGCTGCCGAGATCGTGCGCTTCGAGATTTGCGCCGTGATCCACCAGCATCTGTATCACCTGCGTGCGCCCCTTGTGCGCCGCGCCGTGCAGCGCGGTGCGCCCTTCGACGTCCGCCTTGTTCACGTCGATGCCGGCATCGAGGCACATCTGCACCGCCTCGACGTTCTGCTTTTCGGACCATTCGAACGTCACGCCTTCCACCCAGCCGATACCGGCGGCCACCGACAGCGCGGTGTCGCCATGCGCGGAGATAATCTTCGGATCGGCGCCTTTGCTCAGCAGAAACTTCATGAGCTCCGTATCGCCCGACTGGGCGGCGCGCAGGAACGGCGTCGCGCCATCTTCATAGAGCCACTGCATGGTGAAGTTGGTGCGGGTTTCGGTTGTGTCGCCCTTGCACTCGGTCGGGGTGGACTGTTTGCCGCAAATGCGAATGTTCACGTTCGCGCCCTTGGCGACCAGCTGCTTGATGAAATCGAGGTGGTCTATATCCGGCTTGCGCACCGGGTAGTCGCCCGATTCGATATTGCGGTTATCGGTCGCAAGGTAGAGCGGGCTCCAGCCGCCGTTGTTCTGTTTGTTCGGATCGGCGCCATGATCGAGGAACCAGAGAGCCAGTTTGTAGTGGCGGTTCTGCGTCGCCGTCAGCAGCGGAGTCCAGCCGTAGAGCGTACCTTGGTTGACGTCGGCACCGGCGGCTACAAGGCCTTCGGCGCACTCGAGGCAACCTTCACGCGCCGCGAACACCAGTGGAGTCAAACCGCCGCCGTCTTTAGGCGCCGGTCGGCGGAAGAAAGCAAAGTCGTCCGCCGTGGCGGTTTCCTCGTTGAGCTTCGGACCCCCGTCCTCTGCCGCCGCACCGGCTCCTGCGCCACCGCGGCCAGCCCGGCCCGCGCCGCGTCCGCCTCTGCCAGCCCGGCCCCCGCCTGCCGCCGCGCCTTCCGCCGGAGGCGCACCCAATCCGCGGCCATTCGCCTGAAGACCTCCCGCGCCCTGCGCCGAATTGAGGCGCGCTTGTACGGTCGGAGCGAGGTTGAGCCGGGAATTACGCGTGTCCGGATCGCTCTGCGCTTTAACATCCGCGCCGCTCGAGGCCAGAAGTTTGACCGCGGGACCGTGGTCCTGCTCGGCGGCCCACATGATCGCCGTGGTGCCGCGCAGCTTCTCTTTCGCGTTGACGTCGGCCTTGTGATCGATCAGGACCTTGATCGCGTCCACATTGCCGTTACGAGAAGCCAGCATCAGTGGCGTTTCACCGCTCGGCTGGCGCTCGTTCGGGTCGGCGCCCGCCGCCAGCAGCTTCCCGATCATCGGCGCGCTGCCGCTGATTGAAGCCAGAGACAATGGCGTCGCGCCGTCATGATTAGCGAGTTTCGCGTTGGCTCCGGCTTTGATCAGCACGTCCGCCAGCGCGAGATTGTTGTTGTACGCGGCCCATTGGAGAGCGGTCGCTCCGTCGGCCTGCGGCGCGTTCACATCGGCCTTCTGGCCGATCAGCTTCGTGACAGTGGCGGTATCGCCTTTCATGGCGGCATCGGCCACGGCGCTTCCTGTCGCGGCAACGCCGTAGACCGACCAACTCGCTACTATCGCCACCGCGCCTGCCGTAAGGATGTGTAACGCGCGCATCGTCAAAATCGCCTCCGTCCCGTTCGCCTTATACCAGTCCCGCCAACATGCCCGTGCTGTCGCCGATGGTGTCCTGGTGAATCCCGTACATACTCAGGATGCTCAGCAGCAGGTTACTCGTCGGCACGGTCTTGCTCGGGTAGGGCAGGTGCCTGCCACCCTTGAGCTGGCCGGACGCTCCGCCCACCAGAACATGCGGCACGTCATAGTGCAGGTGCTGGTTCGAATCGCCCATGTTCGTCCCGTAGAGAACGAGTGAGTGATCGAGCAGCGTGCCGTCGCCATCCTTTGTGTTCTTCAGCTTGTCGCAATAGTAGGCGAGGCACTTGATGTGGTATTGATTCAGCTTCGAATACTGCGCGATGCGATCCGGATTCTCGGCGTGATGCGAGCCCCCGTGGAAGCTGAGGGACGGCACATCGCTCGCCGGATAGGCGCGGCCGGTAAGGTCGCGGGCATAAAGAACGGTCGAAACGCGGCTGATGTCGCCCTTGAACGCCAGCACCTGCAGGTCGAAGTGCAGTTTCACGTGCTCGTCGAACGACTCGGGAATACCCTGCGGTACGATTACGCCTTCGCTCGTCTGGGCGCCGGTGGCTTTCTTCGCGATATCGAGACGCCGTTCGATTTCGCGGATGTCGTCGGTGTAATCGTCGAGGCGGGCTTTGTCGGCGGCGTCAAGATCCAGCTTGAAGCGCGCGAGGCCTTTGGTGACCGAATCGAGAATGCTGCGGTCCTGCTCGCGGCGCGCGGCGCGTTCTTCCGCCGTCCCGCCGTCGCCGAAAAGCTTCTCGAAGACGATCTGCGGATTCAACTCCATCGGCAGCGGCTGTGTCGGCGACGACCACGAAATCGAGTTCGTATACGCGCAGCTATAGCCTTCGCCGCAGTTGCTCGAGTTCGCGCCCGGGTCTTCGATCGCCATCTGCAGCGAGGGCACGAGTGTTTCCTGGCCGATCTTCTGCGCGATGATCTGATCGATGGTGGTGCCGTCCTGAATGTCGGCGCCGGTGGTTTTCTTCGGCTTGTTGCCGCACATGTAAGCCGCGGCGACCCAGTGGTCGGCGCCCGTCACGCCCGGAGGCGGCTCGGCCGACTTCGACCACAGTCCGCTCATGATCACGGTCTGATCTTTGAAAGGCTCGAGAGGCTTGAAGATGAACGGGAAGTTGCCCGCTTCGAGAACCGGCTTGTCGGGCACCCAATATCCCGGCGCCATGCCGTGCGGCACGAAGATGCCCGTAAAGCGGGTCTTCGGATTGGCCGCCGTCTTTGCCAGAGGCGTTTGCGCCGCAACCATGGAATCGAGAAACGGCAACGCAAGCGTCACCCCGGCTCCGCGTAGAAATGCCCGCCTGGGGATGTGCTTTTTCGTAATGAACATCTGCTTTCCTGGTCTCCTGTTACTCCGTCAGCAACTTCAAAGTGCCTTCTTTTTCGCCTTCGCGGGCGGCTCGGCCGAGGCACGCTGCTGAGCCGGTTTGGTCTCGGCGGTCTTATCGAGCGAGGGCTTGCCCTCCCTCGAAATCTGGAGCTTGCCATTCATCTGGAATGGCTCGCTCTTCACCACGCCGAGCACCAGCGAAGAAAACTTGTAATTGTTGCGTTGCGCGTCATGCACGATCGAGCGGATCAGCGGCATGTCGAAATATTCCGTGCCGCGCCCGAGCGCGTAGATCATCAGCTTCTCGGTCGCCACGCGCACAAACTGCGGCGAGTAGCGAAGCAAGGCGGTGCGCAACCCGTCGACGCCGTTGAGCTTGCTGCCGTCGACCAACTGGCCGGTGGGGTCGATCGGTGAGCCGTCGTCGGTCGTCCGCCAGGCTCCGATCGCGTCGAAATTCTCGAGCGAGAAGCCGATCGGGTCCATGATCTTGTGGCAGCTCGCGCAGGGTTCGACCGAACGGTGCTTTTCCATCTGTTGGCGCATCGACGGCTTGGCCTGCCCGTGCACGTCGGTAGCGCTTTCCTTCAATTGCGGAACCCCGGGCGGCGGCGGAGGCGGCTCCACGCCGAGAAACATCTGCATGACCATCTTGCCGCGGACCGTCGGCGCCGTCCGGTTCGGATACGCGGTCACCATTTCAATCAGGCCCTTGCCCAGCAGCCCGCGGCGCATGTCGAATTCCGGCGTCAAAGTGACCCGCCGGAACGCACTGCCGTAGATATTGGGCATGCCGTAGTGCTTGGCGAGTCGCTCGTTGACGAACGTGTAATTGGCGTCGATCAGATCCGTAACCGGCTTGTCTTCATGGATGATGCTGCCGACGAAAAGTTCCAGCTCCCTGCCCATCGCGATGCGCAGGTTGTCGTCGAAATCCGGAAACTCGGAGGTGGTCGGAACCTGCGTCTGCAGGGCGCGCAAACCGAGCCACTGGCCGGCGAAGTTGTCGACGAGGGCTTCGGCTTTCGGATCGGCGAGCATGCGCTTCACTTCACGCTCGAGGACGGCCGGCTCGTGCAGTGTATTCTTCGCCGCGACGTTGATCAGCTCATCGTCCGGAATGCTGCTCCAGAGGAAGAACGAAAGGCGCGACGCCAGCGCGAGATCGTTGATTCGATAGTTCTGTCCCGGCTTCAGGTTGGCGGGCTCGCCTTCCTTGCGGAAATAAAATTCGGGATCGACCAGAATCCGGCGCAGCGCCATTTCGATCCCCTGGTCAAAGGTGCCACCGTTATTGCGGCCGAGCTGGTAAAAGCCCAGCAGCATCTCCGTATCCTGATCGGTCGCCGGACGGCGAAACGCATGCCGCGAGAGGGTCGAGACGATGCGCTTCGCGCAAGCCGTTTCGTTAGCGGGCGCCGTGGGATGGCAAACGAAAATCTTGTCCCGGCTCGGCGTGTTGCTCGCACCCTTCGCATCGGTCGGCCCGTCGATACGGATCTTTCCGATGTGCGGGAAGAACTTGAATCCGGGAAGGCCGCCGGTCTCGATGGTGCTGCGCAGAAAGTGCTGATCGAGATCGTTGCCGGGCGCGTAGTTGGTGGCGAGGAACGTCACGACTACTTTGTGCGGACCCGCCGTTGCATGAAATTTGACGTTGAAGGTGCCGTCCTCGCGGGCGCGTTCCTTATCCCAGTCGAACAACTTCACACGCTGGCCGTCGATCAGGAACTCGAGCTTCTCGCCCGTGATTTCGCCGAACGGGCTGGTGTCGCCCATGTTGCCTTTGCTGATCGGCGTGATCTTGATCGAATATTCACCGTCGGCGGGAAATTCGTGATCGACCAGCATGCCGCCGCGCGTGCCGAAGGGCATGCCCTCGATGTGATAATCCTGCGACGTGTCTTCGGGCGCGTGAAACGGAGTCTGCGAGGCTGTCGTCACATCGCCGATCGCGAGGCGGCTGATTTTTCCGGCAGCGGATGTGTAGCCTTCGAGCAGCGCGGGCGAGAGCGAGAGCGCGCCGGCGATATTGTCGAAGCCGCGCGTCGAGTCGTCAGACGGAAGGTACTTGCCGGGGTCGATATCGAGCGCGATCAGATCCCGAATCGCGTTTTTATATTCGGTGCGATTGAGGCGGTGCAGGCCGGGCGGCGGCAGGTTGACGGCGGCGTGCTTGTCGAGCTCATTTTCGAGCCACGTGATGTTGGCTTCAAACTGCGCAGGTTTCGGACGCGGCATGCCGGCGGGAGGCATCATGCCGGCCCGTACCTTGCGGACGACGCGTTCCCAATCCTGCGGCGCTTGCTCGACGTGCGAAACGTCGAGACTATCGATCGTAATCGCGAGGCCGGCGGGTTGGCCGGCTTTTTTCGCCTTCTCGTTGTGGCAGACCACACAATACTGGTTGAAGAATGCCTTTTCGGTGATCGCGGTTGGAGGCGTAACGGCAGTCGCGGCGGGCGCCGATTGCGCTGGCGCCTTCTGCGTTAAAACCAACGAAATCATGGGCACGAGCGCCATGCAGCCGATCGCAAGGAGGGTTTTCTTCATGAGAGGAACCGTTTTAATTTTATCAGCAAACTTGCCATATCAGTCTAGTGTTGAGCAATGATGGGGCAAATTTTTTCCAGCACTTGGGGTGGCGTCCGAAATTTTGTAAAAGTTACGTCGGGTCAATAGGTTGGCATCAAGTACGGCAGGTGGGCCGGGGTCCTGCCTTAACTTTTTATTTATCAGCAGGAATGCGCGGTTTGATGGCGAGCCTGAACCGTGGGCTGGTTCGGGATCGCTGCATGCGTTTTGATCGATCGGTGGATCCCGGTGGGATACTTTTATCCATCCAAAAGCTCATCGCCTGCGATCAATTGTATTGACGGGATTCTGACCAATCCTGGCGCAAGCTTACCGCGATCCGGCTACGCTTTTTGGGAGCCGCCGAACCAGCTTGCATTCAACTATTTCGGGTGTACCATATAATGCATTCCCGGATGAGGAAACGACACTTCCAGTGAATCCAGAATATGGAAGATCGATTGCTTCACGGCGGTACCGGAGGACACCAGGGTGACGAAGGCAGTCGTTTGTTCGTGCGTCGTCATAAGCGGTCTGATTGCGAACCCACGCCGCATCTTCTCGCAGACGTTAATGCGCGCGAGCACATTCGGCGGCACGGTCCAGTTGATTGGAAACGACTCGGCCGTGCTTGACGCCGAAGAGCAGAAAAAAGATCTTCCGTGCACCGTCACCCCGGTCAAACCGATTCTGGGCTTCGACCTCCGCTTTCACTCCGGGTACGAAATCGCCATGCCGCTGCATGAGATCGCCGGCGATGGCGACACACTGACCATTATTTTCCGGGTGACGTCCGCGACCGCGAAAGATTCTCCGTACTACTTCTCGCAAAAATACACCGTGCCCGAGATTGACGACGACGCGAGAGGCGATGCCTGGCTCGGCGGCGGTTTCGATATCGGCGAAGGCGATTACCACGTGGACTGGATGATGCGCGACCGAATCGAGCGCGTGTGTTCGTCGAACTGGGACATTACCGCCGCCCTCTCCGGCAAGGACCAGAACGTGAAGCTGGCGATCGGGGCCAACACGATCGATACGGCCGATCAGGAGTTTTTTAAGGAAGAGCCGCCGGTCACCCGCATGGATCCGAGTGAAGCCTTCAAAGTGAAGGTACTCATCAACTTCGCGCCACAGCAGGGCGCCGCCGCGAGTATGCAGCCCATCGACACCAGCGCGCTGGTCTCGATTCTCCGTAATATCTCGCGCGAGCCGCGTATCTGCAAATTTTCGGTCGTCGCATTCAATATGAATGAGCAGCGCGTTCTTTACCGGCAGGACGACGCCGATCAAATCGACTTCCCCAGGCTCGGGAAGGCGCTCGCCTCGCTCAAGCTCGGCATGATCGATTACAAAAAACTGACCGACCCCCACAGCGGCAGCGACTTTCTCGCGAAACTGGTGCTGGATGAGCTTGGCAGCAACAAAGCCGATGCGGTGATCTTCGCGGGGCCGAAAGTTGGCCTGAACGATAATATTCCGCCCGACAGCCTGAAAGATCTGACGAATGTCTCTTATCCCGTTTTCTATATGAACTACAACCTGCTGCCGCAGCAGAATCCGTGGCGGGACCCGATCGGGAATGTCGTCAAACGCTTACGGGGTTACGAATACACGATCACCCGGCCGCGCGATCTTTGGACTTCCTGGACCGATATCATGTCTCGTATTGTAAAGTTGAAACTGGTTTCGAGTGTAGCAACGTCTTCACAATAGACATGAAAGAACGCTTCGGTGGCCGGGGTTTGCAGTGTGTTCTTCCGGTTCTGGCACTGGTCTTTTTTACCGGGACAGCCCCTGCCCGCGCGCAGCGTTTTTCGGACCGCGACGTCCTCGCGCCCGCTTATCCGTCGCCCGAGTCGGTTGTCGATCAGATGTTGACCATCGCGCAGGTTCGTCCCGGCGAAATGGTGTACGATCTCGGCTGCGGCGACGGACGTATCGTTATAGCTGCCGCGCAGAAATTCAAAGCGCGCGCGGTGGGAATCGAGATCCGGCGGGATATCTATGAGCACACCCTCGCGAGAGTAGCTGCGCTCGGTCTGAGCGACCAGGTAAAAATCGTACAGGGAAATGCTCTCAGTTACGATCTGAGTCCGGCGGATGTGGTGACTTTGTATTTGCTGACGAGCTCGAACGAACGGCTGAAGCCGGTTCTGACGAAGTATCTCAAGCCGAGTGCGCGCGTGGTGTCGCACGATTTTGAAATTCGCGGATGGAAGCCGGTCTCGACCAGCAGGATGCTGGTCGAGGGGCGTCCGCACATGATTTATTTTTACCGGATGGACAGCCGGTAAAAAAGCGTGGCGCTGGCGCTCCCCGTAGCGCCGGCTTCCGGCGTTTTCGTACTACTTAAAGCGTTTCTCGACTTCCTTCCAGTTCACCACGTTCCACCACGCCCCGAGATACTCAGGCCGCCGGTTCTGATACTTCAGATAATACGCATGCTCCCACACATCGAGCCCCATCACCGGGTCGACACCTTCCATCAGCGGACTGTCCTGGTTCGCCGTCGAAATGATCTCCAGCTTGCCGCCCTTATTCAGTAACCACGCCCAGCCGGAACCGAAACGCGTCGTCCCCGCGGCGTTGAATTTCTCCTTGAACTGATCGAAGCCTCCGAAAGCCGTATTGATCGCGTCCGCCAGCGCGCCGCCGGGCTGCGATTGCCCGCCTGGCGCGGCCATGATTGTCCAGAACATCGCGTGGTTCGCATGTCCGCCGCCGTTGTTCCGCACCGCGGTCCGGATGCCTTCGGGAACGATCGAGCAATTGTTCGCCAGCAGTTCGGGCAGCGTTTTATTCGCCAGCTCGGGCGCGGATTCGAGCGCTTTATTCAGATTCGTTACATACGCCTGATGATGCTTGCCATGATGGATTTCCATGGTCATCTTATCGATGTAGGGCTCCAGAGCATCGGGAGCGTAGGGCAGCGCGGGAAGTGTGAACGCCATGTTTTCTCCTTAAATTTTGGTCTGTAACGTCGTTTTTGATGCTACCGTGTTTGCCTGGGCGTGCGCAAAAACTCAGGCCCGCGCACGTTCGAAAGCGTCCCCAATCCGAAACATCTTTGCTTCCTCGAAGTGATTGCAAAGAATCTGCAGTCCGACCGGTAAACCCTCGGCGGTGGCGCCACACGGCACGCTCATGCAGGGTATGCCGGCGAGGCTCCCGGTGATCGTGTAGATGTCCGAGAGATACATGTCGAGCGGATCGTTCACCTTCTCGCCGATGCGGAACGCGGGAAACGGAGAGACCGGCGCGACAATCGCGTCCACCGATTGAAACGCGCTCGTGAAATCGCGGGTGACGAGCGCGCGGACTTTCTGCGCCTTCAAATAATACGCATCGTAATAACCGTGGCTCAGAACATAAGTGCCGAGCATGATGCGTCGCTTGACTTCCGGTCCAAAGCCTTCGCCGCGCGTGTGCCGGTACATATCGCTCAGAGTGCCGGAAGCCTTCGAGCGGAATCCGTAACGGGCGCCGTCGAAACGGGCGAGATTCGCGCTCGCCTCGGCGGTGGAGATGATGTAGTACGCCGCAATCGCGTAGTCGGTGGCCGGCAGGCTGATATCTCGGACCTCGCACCCGAGATTGCGCAAATCCTCGATGGCTTTGCGTATGAGGCCGGCCGTCTCGCCGGTCGCCTGCTTCATGTATTCGATTGGAACGCCAAGTTTCAGGCCGCGGACATCGCCGTCAAGCGCGGCTGTGTAGTCCGGCACCGGCGCGCCGGCTGAAGTCGAATCCAGTGGATCGCGTCCCGAGATCACGCCCAGTACAGCCGCCGCATCTTTCACATTGCGCGCCATAGACCCAATGTGATCGAGCGAGCTCGCATGCGCGACGAGTCCATAGCGCGACACGCGGCCATACGTCGGTGTCACCCCCACTACGCCGCAGAACGAGGCCGGCTGGCGGATCGACCCGCCGGTATCGGAGCCGAGAGCCGCAACGCTGGTGCCTTGCGCGACCGCCGCCGCCGAGCCGCCGCTGGTGCCGCCCGGCACACGATCGAGCGCGACGGGATTCCGCACCGGTCCGAACGCGCTGTTCTCGTTCGACGAGCCCATCGCGAATTCGTCGCAATTCGTCTTGCCGATAACTACGCCGCCGGCCGCTTCCAGTCTCGCCACGGCCGTCGCGTCGTAATGAGGAATGTAATGCTCCAGCATCCGCGAGGCGCACGTCGTTCGCAGTCCTTTGGTCAGGATGACGTCTTTTACGGCGATGGGCACGCCTGCGAGCGCGCCTGGGTCTTCACCCGTCGCGATCTTGCTGTCGACGCGCTCGGCCGCTTCGAGCGCGCGCTCGGCTGAGAACAGCAGAAATGCATTCGTCTTCGGATTCTCGCGCTCCCCGTGCGCGAGAGCTTCGCGCGCGATTTCGGCCGCGCTGAAGTTTTTGTTGAGCAGCCCCTGCCGAATCGATGAGATGGTCATTTCTCAATTACGCGCGGAACTTTAAAGAAGCCGGAGCCCTTTGCGGGCGCATTCGCGAGCGCCAGTTCGTTCCCGAGCGGAGGGCGCTCGATATCCGGCCGCAGGGTCGCGGTCTCTTCAGTGTCGTAGAGAACCTGCGTCATCGGCTCAACGCCGGCCGTATCGATACCCGCCAGTTGGTTCATATGATCGAGAATGCCGCCAAGGTCATGGACCATGCGGCTCACTTCTTCCGGCGTCAGATCGAGATTCGCGAGATCGGCGACGTATCGCACCTCTTTTTCAGTCAGGCTCAAGATGGCTTTTCCCGTTGCAAACCCGGCTTTGACTCTTTTTCAGCATCCGCGCCTAAGCGCTTTGACGACGGCGTGACGCCTTGTAAATCCGGCGCAGGCCCGGGTCTCCAATGCTCTCGGCTTCATCCAGAAGCGGTACGTCAAGGGCGAGCCGCGCCTCGGAATCGCGCTGCGGACCGAACCTCGGCGGCATCACGCGCAGCTCGATCGCGCTCACGATTTCCGGCCCAATGGCTTTTTCAAGATTGCGGAGAATCTGATACCGCAGGCCCCAGAGATTCTTCCGCCAGAGCTCGTCTTCGACCTCAACGACCAGCGTCGTGCGGACCAGCTTCAGCGCCCGCGTGCGCAACGCTACATTTTTTCCGACCGCGCGCTTCCAGGCCGCGCACGCGATTCGCTCATGGCTGATGACGTTGGAAACACCTGTCCATCGGGCAATGATGCGGCTGGCCTGATCCATGGCTCGAAAGCGATCATAGCATCGATGGTGGCGCAGACTTCAGCCCGTGGCTCTTTGGGAAATCTCACGCGGATCACCGCGCGGCGCGATCTATGATAAGACGTTCTCCTGGAGAGCTCGATGAAAAGAATCTACACAATCGCGATCACACTATCCGCCGCCCTGTTGCTCGCGACCGCCGCCGCGTCAGCTCAGGTAACGCTGAACTCCGTTCGAGTAGGCGCGAAAGATACGGCGGCGCTGGCGAAGTTTTATCAGTCCGCTTTCGGCATGCAGGAGGTCAATCGGATCAACTCGCCCGGCGGCGCGGAAATATTCGTGAACTTCGGCGCGACGGCCGACGCCGCCAAAGCCAACAAGAGCGAGCCGATCGTCATCATGCACCGCGATTCCGACGACCTGAAGGATCCGATCCCGCACGTGATCCTCAATGTCAAGGACATGGCGGCGACAGTCGCGGCCGTCAAGGCCGCCGGCGGCTCCATGGCCGGCGACGCCCGTCCCTATGGAAACACGGGCATTATGATCGGCATTGCGATCGATCCGGCCGGTAACCGCATCGAGATGATCCAGCGGCCCTGAGCCCGCGCGTGCTCGCTCCAGCTGAGGCGCGGGCGCCCTAACGGCAGCCCCAATACATCAGAGAATGTTGACGGCTCGGGCGGCGAGGAGCGCCAGCGTGGCGAGCGAGATCATCGACTGCAGAATCATCATTACTTTTGCCCACCGCGAGAGCACGGGCACATCTGTCGGCGAGAACGCCGTACTCGTGTTGAACGCAAGAAACAGATAATCGACGAAACCGGGACTCCAGTTGTCCTCCCCCATGATGCGCCGCAGCTCCGGGTCCATCATCATCTGCGGAAACAGAAAAGCGCCGTCGGTATGAACGCCACGCTTGTCGCGCTCGTTCGGTCCGCCGCCGTCCAGACGCCAGTACCAGGAAGCGAACACGAGCATGTTCGCCAGCCAAAGCGATGCCGCGGCGCGCAGAAGCTCGACCGGCGTTTCCTTGTGAGCGGGCAGCCGCGCAATCAAAAGGACGAGCGACGACACGACCGCGGCGGTAATCACCCCCAAGGTTGTATAACCGAGGATATCGTTCAGGTCGACCCGCCCGGCGCGATGCGTAAGATCGGTCGGAACCAGAAGAATCACAATCAGCACGAACGGCAACCACCCAGGACCGAGCGTCAGCGACTCCGGAATCGCATAAAAGAGAACGCCCGTCGCGAGGGCAGCGACTACCGCGGGCCAGCGTCCCTTCACCCCGCGGCCGGCTTTGATCGTGAGGTTTTTGCCCGGAACATGCATATGGCAATTATGAACGCGCGCCGATTTCTTAATGGCGTTTTTACATTCCTCGTCCTCCCATGTCGGACACGCGGATTGTGTATCCGCGTCTGGTTTTCGTGTTGAGAAATCGCTCCTGTTTCTGGCGCCGCCGGCCCGTTCTCGAACCGCCCGTTCTGAAGCAAAGACTACTTCGATCGCTCGAGCCGCGACCGCGATCATGCCCACCGCGTACAGCTTTATATCGAGAATAATCCAGTGAAAGCTGGCTTGTGCGTCTCGATCAGTGGCCCTATTCGAGCATTTCAGGGGCAGTTGATTGCCGTCGAACCCGGATGCGGATACAATCCGCGTGTCCGACGTCGGACGAAATGTAGAAACGCCGCTCTGCGCGCTTAACGAACGTTAACGCGTCACTGTCAACGAATGACGGATTTCGCCAGCCGCCCAAACCTCCTAGAATTCCCCTATGCGCATTCGTCCATTTCTGCCCATCGCAGTTCTTTTCGCCGCGGCTCTGGCGAAAGGCCAGACAGTCGAACACAGATTACAGTGGGCGCGCGCAACGATCGACGCCAACGCGGTAACCCGTCGCCTGGAGCCACCCGCCCAGTCCGGCGAAACCAAATGGCAGGTTACAAAAATCGATGGCTGCATGGTCGAACTGAAGGAAACGGTTCATCGTGAGAATCCGGATTCGATTATCACGGGCAATGAAGTGCTCGGGTCGGCCGACGACAAAGTCGTGACGTGGAACTTCGATCTCTCCGCTCTTTCGCCGCGGCTCATCATGGCTGACACATCCGTCGAAGTGCCGCAGATCAAGATCTTCGCGGAGGGCGACGTCTTCCACCTCAAAACGCAGTTCGTTTCGAAAACACTTCGCAGGGACGGAAGCGTGGCGGATACCAGAACGTGGTCCGCGCCTGGAAACGCGCGCAATTTGTGGATGAACTTCGATTCCCCGAACGTGGACAACAAGGCGGTCGTGAGGCGGCTGCAAATGGATTTGCGCGGCGCAGTGACGGAATGTACGGCGCAGCTCCGGGGCCGCCGGTAGCGAAGCTTAATTAAGTCACCACAGGTGGTAGTAACCGCCGCGCTCCGCCAGTTCCACTTCGACCCCGAACAGCTCGCTGAGTGACGCCGCCGTCAGCAGTTGTGACTTCGGCCCATCGGCCACCACCTGCCCGGCGCGCAGCATAATCACGCGGTCGATCTCCGGAATGATGTCGGAGAGATGGTGGGTCACCAGCAGAATTCCGATGCCTGATTGCGCGAGCCGCCGCACCATTCCGCGCAGTTCGTGCTGGGCGAAAAGATCGAGGCTGGTCGAAGGCTCATCGAGCAACAGCGCGCGCGGCTCGTGCACCAGGGCGCGGCCGATCATCATGCGGCGTGCTTCGCCCGATGACATTTCCTCCACCGGCTTCTCCGCCAGATGGGGCGCCTCGAGCAGATCGAGAACTTCCGACGCCTTCCTCCGCATCGCCTTTGTGACGTCGTGATTGGGCCAGATCCCGATGCTCGAAAAGAATCCGGAGAGCACGATCTCAAAGCCCGTGATCTCGCGCGTGCATTGCATCATCAGGTCGTTGGAAACAATGCCGAGCATCTTCCGCAGGTCAACCACATTCCACAGAGACTGGCCGAGAATCCCGACGGAAGAGCCGGTGCGCGCCAGCGGATAGCATTCGCGCGTGATCGTCTTGATGAGCGTCGACTTGCCGCAGCCGTTGGGTCCGAGGATAGCGACGTGTTCGCCCGCGCCGATAGTAAGGCTGAGATCGCGCAGCGCCACGTTCACGCCGCGCATGACGGTGACGTTGCGCAGATCGATCAGCGGATAAGGCATTCGGAACTTGTATGTTAGCTTTTGGACAGTGACCGTCGTGTGGGTTTCGCGTAAACGCATCGCGCTGGCTGTGGTGTTCGTCCTCGCGCTGGCCACGGGCGCCGTCGCATATCGCGCGCATGCGACGCGTGAGTTCTTCGACCAGCGCAGGCTCCTCTCGCGCTTCCCGGCCGAGGACGGGCTTGCGTTGAGCGTCAATTTCGCAATGCTGCGGTCGGCGGGTCTGCTGAGCACGCCGAAGATCGCGCTTGAGCCGGATTACAAACAATTCGTCGACGGCACGGGTTTCGATTATCGCCGCGATCTCGATTCCGTCACCGCGTCATTCTCGCGCAGCGGAAATTTCTTCATCGCGCGCGGCCGCTTCGACTGGCAGAAGCTGCGCGCTTACACGAAGCGCCAGGGCGGCTCCTGCTATCAGGACCTTTGCCGGATGCAGGGCAGCAAGCCTGAGCGCCACATCTCATTTCTGCCTCTGCGCCGGGACGCGATCGCGCTGGCCGTAAGCGCGAACGATCTCGCCGCGACGATGCTCACGAAGACGGCCGCGCCAGTTACCGCGCCGATTCCCTCCGCGCCCGCCTGGCTCTCGGTGCCGGGTTCCGAACTACGCAAACAGGATGCGCTGCCTCCCGGCATGCACCTGATGCTTTCGGCGTTGACGAGCGCCGATCGCGTCCTCATCACCGTGGAACCCGCGGGAACCGGCATCGAGGCGCGTCTCGAAGCCACATGCCGTACGAAGGATGATGCGAAGGTTCTCGCGAGCCAGCTTCGGACAACGACGGCCATGATCAAAGAAGCGCTGCGGCACGACAAACAGGCCGGCGACGATGAGCTTGGGGCGCTGCTGACCGGCGGAAGCTTCGATCAGGCGGACCGGCGCGTGACGGGGAAGTGGCCGGTGCGAAAAAGTCTGCTGGATGCTTTGACAGAGGGAATTTAACAGCCGTGGCGGCCGCCGAGCCCTGCGTCCGATTGCCATCCTGCCGTCGCCCCGCGCCGGGAGCTCTGAGGAATGCCCACTATACGGGCGCCTGGCGGTTGATCCGCTTCCGTTCCTGGATCTTTTGCGACGAAACGAGCAATTCCCGAATCGCCGCCGCGCCAGTCGCAAGGCCGCTCTGTATGCGGCCGCCAGCGCCTACCAGCACGGCGGTCGGAGTGGAGATCGAGTCGTAAGCGTTTGACACCTCCGACTCACTTTGCAGCAGAACCCGCGACGCGTCGAAATCTTTCAGCTTGGCGAGATTGTCTTCCGGCTTGCCGCTGCTGATGAGAACGATGTATGGCAGACCTTCCATCTCTCGCATCCACTTCACCAGCTTTTGCGCCAGCGCATTACACGATTCACAGAACGGACTCGAAAAGATCAACAGCACGTCGCGTCCGCGCGCCAGCAGCGATTGGAGAGACCGCCGCTCGCCGGCAACCGAAGGCAACTCGAACCCGGGCGCGGGCATGCCGATAGCGAGCCCGAGGCCGAGTGGACCCGGCGCGGCCTCCAAAGGCTGAGGCTGGGCCGGAATTGCAGGCTTCGCCGACCCCCGTACCGCCGGTTGTGGCGCTTGTTGCTCTTCCGCCGCTTCCTCCTCGGGTTCATCGACAACGGGAACCGGTGCCGCAACTTTTCGTGGCCGCGCGCGGGATACGACATGCAGGAACGCGGCCGCTGCGACGAACAACACAGCCAGCCCAATTTTGAACGCATCGCCGGAGAGGGACATAAACCACGCCCACGGATCAAGCGCGGGGATTCGCGGGCCGCCCCAGACAAGCAGCCCCGCGCACGCGGCCAGCATGATATTGCGGACAAGAGTCGGCCATCCGACGGGTGAAGAATGGAGTTGCCCGAAGCAGTGGCAGTCCGGTTTGCGTCCGAGCGCCATGGCTATTCCGACCGCGAGCAGAAACACGCACAACAGAACGAGTGCCCCCCACGCGGCGTACCACGCGGTGCTGACGGGAATCAGCAGCACCGCGACCAGGAGTTCCCCGAGCGGCAGCAGAATCATGCCGGGTTTCGCGAGAGCACCCGGCAAGCCGAAATTTCGCAGTGCCCTGCGAGTGCCGGCGGGATCGACAAGTTTCGTAGCGCCCGCAAGCAGAAAGAGGGCGGCAAGGAGCAAGCGCGCGGAGAGCAGCGCAATTTCGGCGAGTCTGAGCACGTCCGCCCTGATCATAGCGCCAGCTTATGTATGTGCGGCTGGTAGCCGGTTTGTTCAAGTGGCTGGTACCCGGTTTGTGTAAGTGGTTGGTATAAGATTGTGCCTTACACGGAGGAGTCAGAAAGGTTATGAGGAATCACGTTACGAAGATTGTCCCTGGCATGCTCGCTCTGGCGGCAATCGCCTCGACCGCGGTCGCGCAGGCCCCCGCCCCGCCCGCTCCGGGACCGGCACGGGGCGGTCAGGCTCCGCTCGCCGTGCCCAATCCGACCTATGTGACCATTCCTCTTGAGATCACCGTCAACAAACCTGCGGCCGAGGTCTGGGCGCGCGTTGGGAAGTATTGTGATATCGGAGAATGGCTGCGCGTGCCGTGCATGATCATTTCCGGCAGGGACGGCGAAATCGGCGCAGTGCGGTCGATCGGCAACGAAGTGATGGTCGGGAAGACCGACCTCTCTTACACCTACACACAGCCCGTCAGAACTGGGCGGACCTACGATCTTTATCACGGCACTCTCGAAGCGAAGCCGCTGACCGCGACCACATCGAAGCTTGTCTACACCCTCCTTTACGACAATTCCTTGCTCGCCGACGACGCAGCGCGCGAGACCGATAAGACCCGCCGGGCCGCGCAGTTCACCACCGCGCTCCAGAACATGAAGATCCTTGCGGAAGGCGGAACGCTGCCGCCGGCTCCGGCTCGTGGCGGACGGGGCGGCGCGGGTCCCGGCCGGTAACGCCCTTTTCAAATGCGAGCGCCTCGTGGCGCGGCCACTCGTGCCCGCAGGCCGGATTTATCCCGGCTCGTTCGCTACAAAACGTGACCGTATTTGCGAAATCGACGACTGAGTTTCACCTTGAGCCCGGTCCAAATGCGTCGAAGCGTTCGGTCTAAAAAGTTACCGTACGAGCAGCATTCCACATATCCGGAATAATCGTCTCACTCCGCAGGCGAAGGACATGGGCCCAGGCCTTTGCTTTCAACCGAAAAGGAGCCAATGGCAGCGCATTTGCACCTGTCAAAAGCGAAATGCGGCTCCGTTGCGCAACCTCGCTGATCTTCGCCATCGCGCTGGCGGCGATGCCGTTGATGGCGGTTGTCCGCAAGCCCCCATCGAAGCACCCGATGCGCCGCGAATACGTGAAGAAGACCTATGGGAAACACGCCATCGCGCCGGTTGTGGGCGGCGCGGCGGTCAGGAGAAGCAAGGGCAGCTTCGGCCAGCACCTCGCGAGTTCAGCGGAAGGTTACGCGGCGAAGAACACGGCGCAGTATGCCGTCGCGGGCATTCGGCACGAGGACCTTCATTACCACCGCTCCACGAAAAAAGGATTCGGGCCGCGCCTGCGTCATGCCCTTGTAAGTACCGTCGTGACGCGAAAGACAACGACCGGAAAGAAAACGGTCGCCGCGGGTCACATCTCAGGCGCGGCCGCCGCGGGCGCAGTCGCCGGAGGGGCCGCTACGGGTGGAATATCTCTCGGAGCCACCGCGGGCACGAACGTTGCGCGCGAATTCTGGCCGCGCAAAAAGAAGAAGACCGTCGCGACTCTGCGTCGTTGAAGACGAGCCCGCAGCCCCCGACTTGTTCATGCCTTCGACCGCCGCCCGGTGTCGCGCGCATTCCGAACGATATGATCCGCCGCGCGAAATGACAGCGCCTGGATCGTCATCGTTGGATGGTTGCGGCCGCCGGTGACGAAGCTGGATCCATCGACTACCCAGAGATTCGGCACTTCATGCGCCTTGTGGGATTTGTCGACAACCGACGTCTTCGGATCGTTGCCCATCCGGCAGCTTCCGCGATTGTGCGCGCCGCTATGCGACTCCGCCACCGGCGCCGGCCACACCTTCTTCGCCCCGGCTGCTTCGAGCACTTCGATCGACTTCTGCCGGAAGAACTCCATGTTTTTCCTGTCGTCGGGATGCCCGGTGAACGTGATGCGCATCGCCGGCAGACCCCACTCGTCTTTCACATCCGGATCGAGATCGATGCCGTTTGAATCCATCGGCAACTGAGTTACGAACGAAGTAATCGTCATCCGGTGATTCGCTTCCTCGCGCAGTGCTTTCTTGTAACCGGCGCCCCAGCGCGGAGCTTCCGGCGACAATCCTTCAAGGCCGAGTTCGAACGGCGTCAGATAGCCGCGCGCCGTCATGCGTCCGCCGCCGTAGAAGCCGCGTCTGGCGTCGGAATGCACGTAGTCCACTATGCCCGCGCCCGAAATCACACCTTTGTATTCGTTCAAAGGATGCTCGAAAAGGGCGCCGACGTTCACTGTATTCCCGAACATGACGTTGCGTCCGACCATGCCGTTGGAGTTCGCGAGACCGTCCGGGAATCGATTCGACTTCGACATCAGCAGCAGCCGCGCGGATTCCGACCCGTTCGCCGACAGAATCACCGCCTTCGCCTTCTGGCGCACTTCTTTCTTCTGCGCGTCGAAGTAGACGACTCCGGTCACCTTGCCGCTGTTGTCCACGGAGATCTCCCGCACGCAGCTGCGCACGCGGATTTCGCAGCGCCCCGTCTTCTCCGCAAGCGGCAGCATCGTCACCGCCGAGCTCGACCGCGCCCGCACCTGGCAGCCGTAGCCCGAGCAGATTCCGCAATTGACACACGCCGCGCGTCCCATATAGGGTTGCGTGATGATGGCGAGCGGGCCCGGCACAACGTTCAATCCGAGTTTTGCCGCGGCGGTATGAAACAACGCGCCCGAGCTCTTGAGCGGCACGGGCGGCACCGGGTAATCCTTTGTCATCGGCGCAATGAATGGCGAATCGACTTTGATGCCGGAAATCCCCATCTCCCATTCGGCCTGCGTGTAGAAAGGCTCGATCTCTTCATAGGTGATTGGCCAGTCCGCCATGCTGGTGCCGGAAGGAATCGTGTGATCGTGCGACGCTTCCTGAAATTCGTATGGCAGATGCCGCCAACTGCTGCCGCCATAAGTCACTGTTCCGCCGCCGATAACTGATCCGTAGCTGTGCGCACCGGGAACCGCCTTCACCCTATCGTTCGGGCGGAAGGTGTTGCGCTGCTTCGATGGATCGCTCATCAGCCGGTCTTCATCGGTGATGTTGCGCTGCAGCCATTCGTCTTTGTTGTATTCGTGCTCGCGGCCGTATTTGCCCCAGCCGCCCTGTTCGAGCACCACAACGGAAAAGCCTGCTGTCGATAACTGTTTGGCCATGATGCCGCCGGCGGCTCCCGAGCCGATAACGACAAAGTCGACTTCAGTGGACGTCGGATAACGTTTCATCGCCGTGTCTCCTTCAGCCTTTATGGGATGCGAGATATTCCGCGTCGTAATAACCGAACGGGGGTTTGTGGTTGAGCGAGTCGTCGTAACCGATCAGCTTCCACCCGGCTTTGTCGTGGTTGCCGCCGTGCACGGGGCGCGAGAAAAACCCGAGCACAGTGTGGGTGCGGACAGCCCGGAAGAACGGCGTCTTCTCGATCCCGGTGAGAACTTTGATCTGCTCGGCGGAAGGGAGCGTCGAAAAGTTGCGCGCATGCAGATCGCTGATGCCCTGCGTATAGAGGGCCTGGTCACCTTTCGCGAAGCCAGACAGCGCGCGATCGATGAAATAGAGGCAATGTGCTTCGCGCGCTCCCGGAGTTTCATCCGCCGGGATGATCTGCGCTGCCATGGCTTCGATCTCCGCCGCCTGTGCTTCTGTGAAGAAGGTGAGCCGCGGCTGCTGGCCCGCTTTCGCGGCAAGCCGGACACTCTGCTGAGCGGCGAGAATGCCGGGATAATTGGCCGCCACCCAGACGGCGGGCAAACCCGTTGCCGATGCCAGGAGAAACGACCGGCGCGATCGTGTGGACGCGTGGTGACGTCGGATGGAAGCAGGCATGCCTTAACCTCACGCCGTAATGGCGGAGTCATCCTATCAAAGTTCGGCCTCCGACACGTCAGGCAGCGTGTCGCCGCCACCGGTTATTAAATGGGAGTTCCTGGTGCTGGCGAAATATCCATTCAATTTGCCCCAATTGAAGCCTTTGCCGAGGCTGGTGCATCTTTTCGCAACGCCGGGAATCTCCGAGGGCACGAACCCGTCCCAGGAGGACTGACCTTCGCGCCCCCCCGTGCGGTACACCCGCTGGGCGGCGGACGACGTCACACCGTTCGCCAATGCCCATTCGAAAGAGGATCAGATCGAAATGCTCGTCGGGGTGAGCCGAAGTTCCGCGGTGAACGTTGGCAACCTGCGGTCGGACATTGAGCAAAGCCAATTGGCAATTACGAAATGTGCGGTATTGGACAAGACGGCCCGCGCCACGACCGCTAGCTGGTTTTGATGAACGCAACGACGCGATACGCGATGTCGCGTGCGCTTTCGAATGTATTGACTGCGGCCACTCTTGCATCTCTCGGTGCATCGTGCCAGAGATTCCTCATCCCGGCGGGAAGCGACGCGATCTGTTCCCCGATATTATGCAGATCGGCCCTGATGGATTCCACGTCGCCGGTTAACTCAGATTTGGTTAACTCAGATTCGGTTACCTGGGCGAACTCTCCCAGCCGGGAGCCGTCAGCTTTAACACTGACGGCGCCGGCAAGGACAGCGACCAAAAAGAGGATTAAAAACAAAGACCTGGACACAATCAAAGTACCAACGGTCCTAGTATGTGCGGAGGCAAAATCTAGTGCAAGACTGTCGATGGTTGAATAGACTCCCGCCAACGAGAGCCCGTATGGGAACACACAAAAAAAACCGGCAGGCACCCGGAGGAGAGCGCCTGCCGTCTCACCAAAAAGGCCATCAGACGCTCGGAGGAGTGCGCCTGCTGGCTGGACTGCTTGTTACCTACGCGCGAGGATGAGTCACGCTTAGAAGCAGTACCACTTGTGAAAACCCTTGGAGGGAGCCATCCCTCCTCAAACTGTTTGACGACTCATGTTTCGCATGGGTTACGAATCGCGGGATTTCGACCCGTGTCGGAAACCACCGATATATGTCATCGTCATGTAAACATTATCACGGAAAAGATAGTTCTCAAAGGAAAACTTCCGGTTCCAAAGGAGATAACTCGCTCAAACATTTGTAGTTAATCGTAAGCGTCTGTACTTGTCTATACATACCGGAAAATCTATGGACAGCGAATTTATCTGAAGTCTTATAACCATTCTCGCGGTAAGAAATGGCAGGGAAATCACCTGCTGTCCAAATGTGATCCAGCGCTTGCGCGTTGATAGCGCGATGCGTCCGCTATGGGCCACGTCCGAGCCATCGAATGCGCATTTACTTCGCCGCCGCCTGTTCTTCCGGGCGTGCCGCGTTCAGGGAATTCCGCATCGCATAATTTCCCTCGTGGCACGCGTACCCGAAAAGCTGGTAACCAGGCTCCACTGCGATTATATTTGGTCTCGATTCAGCGCCGCCCGCGCCAGCAGGAGCTCGCGCTCGCGCGCATTTTCCGCGAGTTCCGCGGCGCGCTCGAATTCGTGACGGGCTTCCTCCGCGCGTCCGGCTTTGAGCAACAGGTCTCCGCGGACGCTCGGCAGCAGATGATAATTTCGCAGCGCCGGTTCGTCGATAATCGCGTCAATTACCGCGAGTCCCGCATCGGGGCTCACGGCCATTCCAACGGCTACAGCGCGATTCAATTCGACTACCGGCGACCGCGCCACCCGCGCCAGTATTCCGTATAGGGTCGCGATCAGCGCCCAGTCGGTTTCCTCCACCGTGTGCGCCCGCGCATGACACGCCGCGATCGCCGCCTGCAGAAAGTATGGTCCCGGCACGGCGCTTAATTGCTCAGCCCGTTCCAGGGCCGCGAGGCCTCTTCGGATAAGCAGCCAGTCCCAAAGCGCCCGATTCTGGTCCGGCAGCAGGATCGGTGCGCCGGAGCCATCCACCCGCGCTTTCGCACGCGACGATTGAATCTCCATCAGCGCGACGAGCCCGTGGACTTCCGCCTCCTCTGGAACCAGCTCCGACAGCACACGGCCCAGCCGCAGAGCGTCTTCACAGAGTGCCGGCCGCATCCAGTCCTGACCTGCCGTCGCGGTGTAGCCCTCGTTGAAGATCAGATAGATCACATCGAGCACGGAAGCGAGGCGCGCGCCGAATTCCGCCCGCGCCGGTACTTCGAACGGAACCCCGGCGTCAGCGAGAGTGCGTTTGGCGCGCACGATCCGCTGCGCGACGGCGGACTCGCTCATCAGAAATGCGCGCGCGATCTCGGTTGTCGTCAGCCCGCCGACGACGCGCAGCGTCAAAGCGGCGCGAGCCTCGCGCGCGACCACCGGATGACAGGCGACGAAGATCAGGCGCAGCAGATCGTCTCCCATGTTGTCCCCCGTGTCGACTCCTTCCATGTCAGCCGCCGCGCCAGTCTGCCGGCCTTCGAGTTCGCGGCCGAGTTCGGAATGCTTTTCCTCAACGCGCTTGTTCCGCCGCAGGTAATCGATGGCGCGATACTTGCCGGCCGCCATCAGCCACGCTCCGGGATTGCGCGGGATACCTTCGCGCGGCCACTGTTCGAGCGCCGACACGAGGGCATCCTGCGCGAGCTCTTCGGCAATCCCGATGTCGCGCACGATGCGCGCGAGGCCCGCGATCAGCCGCGCGGATTCGATGCGCCAGATGGCATCGATGCTTTGATGAACTGGGGCGTCGTCGGCGGTCACCGCTACCGATCACGTTATCACTGCCGCGCTGTGGGCAAGCCCGGCTGAGAGCCCAATGGCGCATACATTTTGGTCAGCCGGGCGAATGTGGGGCATCCCGCGGCCGGGCTTAAGCAGGTGTGAGTCCGGCCGCCCTCTGGATATCCGGCGGAAAATCGGACATCTCCTGCACCTGGCGAATCTCGATCACTTCGTTCGGGGTCGCCGGGCATCGCGACGCCCATTCGATCGCTTCGGCCTTCGATTTCACCTGGATCATCCAGTACCCACCTACCACTTCCTTCGCTTCGGCGAACGGTCCATCGGTCACCAGAGGCTTGCCGCCCTCGAAAGAAACTCGCGCGCCCGTGGACGGCGGGTGCAGTCCGTCGAGCGCCAGCAGCACGCCCGCCTTCGTCAGAGCCTCGTTGTACTTTCCCATCGCGGCAATATGGTCGGCGGCCGGCATCGCTCCCGGGGCGGCGGTCTCGTATCCTTTTGGAATCATCAGCATCATGAATCGCATCGTCTTATCCTCTCTCTCATTTGTGTTTAGCAGATCGATTTAACTGCCCTTCATTAACGCGTCGAACGGGGAAGTGACGGATCGACAGGATGAGCAATCTTTTTTCAGTTTTTTTGACCCCAGTTTTTTTTGACCCCTGATAAGATCGACAGCGATGCGTTTCCTCTGCGTCACCGCCCTGATCTCCGGCTGCCTTTTCGCCGGCGGCGCTTCAGCGCAATGGATCAAATACCCGACCGCCGGCGTTCCCCGCGACAAAGCCGGCAAGCCGAATCTCTCTGCGCCCGCGCCGCGCGCTGCCGATGGCAAGCCCGACCTTTCCGGAATGTGGACGATCGCGGAGGCCCTGCCATGCCCCAAAATGCTGACCGACGATTTCGGCGAATGCCTCGAGAAGAGTCCGATCGCCCAGATCACGGCCGATCTTAACGCCGCGGTTCCCGGTGGGCTGCCGTATCGGCCGCGTGCTCTCGAAATTCGCGCCCAAAGACAAACGACGGGCCTCGATCCGCATGTGAAATGCCTGCCCTCGAACTTCCCCCGCATGTTCACTCTGCCGCATATCACGAAATTCGTCGAGACCCCGAAACTGTTGATTCTGGCCAACGAATTCAACGCCGGCTACCGGCAGATCTTCATCGACGGACGTCCGCTGCCGGTCGATCCGCAGCCGTCGTGGAACGGCTACTCAACGGCCCGCTGGGATGGGGACACCCTCGTCGTCGAGAGCAACGGATTTCGCGACGATCTCTGGATGGATATGGCCGGCTCGCCATTGACCTCGGCAGCGCGCGTGACCGAGCGATTCCGGCGCCCGGCGTTCGGAACGCTGGAAATTGAAGCCGTCGTAGACGACCCGACGATGTATACACGTCCGTGGAGTCTCAAAATTGTCGACAAGCTCGTCGTGGATACCGAGCTCATCGACGAGGTTTGCCTCGAAGGCGAGACCAGCTCGAAGCATATGACGCAACGGTGAATGCCGAGTCGATCACCGCGTCATCACCTTCGTTAGTGATAACCGTTTCAGCGCGTCGACGTTGCGCTTGTCGTCCCCCTCTTCCGCGACGGGCGTTTCCAGAATGAAAGCCTTGTCCCGCAGCTTCGGGTGCCGCAGGATGCGCCGAAAGCCGGCTTCTCCGATGTGGCCTTCGCCGACGTTGGCGTGCCGGTCGAGACGGGAATTGAGCGCGCCTTTGGAATCGTTCGTATGGATCACTTTCACGAGATCGAGGTCGAGCACGCTCTCCGCGGCGGCGATTGTTTGTTTCAATCCAGAGGCGCGCGCGACGTCGTAGCCTGACGCGAGCAGGTGGCACGTGTCGAGGCAATATCCGATCGAGAGGTCGGTTTCGCGGGCGGCGAGGTCGCGGATCTCGCGTAGTTCTTCAAAGCGGCGGCCGATCTGGCAGCCGGCGCCGACGGTGTTCTCGAGCAGCACGGTCAGCCCGGGCGAGCGAAAGCGGCGAGCGGACTCGGCAAGTCCGCGCACCACGGCGGCAATTCCCTGTTCGAGGGATCGTCCGCGGAAACTGCCGGGGTGCACGATCAGGTATTCGGCGCCGATAGCGGCGGCGCGGTCGAGCTCGCCACGAAAGGAAACGATCGACCTTTCGCGCGTCACCGCATCGAGCGATGCGAGGTTCACCAGATAATTCGCATGAATGGCGAGCGGCATGAGGTCGAAGCGCGCGCGGGCGTCGCGAAAACGCTTCACATCGCCAGGATCCGGAACGCCGGCGCGCCACATGCGGGGGCTGGCGGAGAAGATCTGGAACGTGTTCGCGCCGAGTCTGTGAGCCGTCAGGGCCGCATCTTCGAGGGATTTGGCGCGCGAGGTGTGGATGCCGATTCGCAGAACGACATCCTAGCAAGGATGCTCTCTAGCAAGGATGCTCTCAATTCGTGGGCAGGAACTTGAGCGGGGTGTTCGCCGCGCAGTCGGATTTGATACGGCAACGCGTGAGCAGGCCGTTCTTATCGAGGCAGATGCGGACGTCGACTTCTTTGCCCGCACAGGCTGTGGTAAAGCTCGTCGCGGCCGAGCCGGCTCCATTTGCGGTGGCGAACGCTGTCGCCACATCGGCTGGTTTCAGCGACACGGTCGCTGCCGGCTGCTGAAGTTGAGCCGGAATTTTGATGTGGTGAAAGTCGGCGGCGGCCTTCCTGAAGAACATGGCAGGCGTGCCTCCCGCAACGTCGCACGCGCCGTGCGTCTGCCACTCGTGTGGGACGATCGCGGCCGGCATTTCCGGAATCAGCGACGGCGACGCCGTCAGTTTGGTCGGGCAATTCTCCGGGAACGTGCCGTCGAAGTTCTCCGGCCACAGCCCATGAAGCACGAATCCGCGGTGTTGACCGCACTCGTCATCGGGCGCTTTGCCCTGACAGAAGTCCGGAGCCCAGGAGAGGGACATGACGTAGTAATCGAAGACGCCTGCCTTGGTGGGGTGTTTCTGCGCCGGCATCATAGCCGTTCCGGCCAATAAGACCACTGCGAGCCGCCGCATCTACTTTTTCCGTGCAAGATCCGTGTAGACAAGAGACACGAAGCGGTCCGGCGTGATGGCGCCGCCGAGCCGCCCGGCGTCGAAGTCCGCTGTCGGCTTAGACGCCACTACCTGATCGAGCGTCTTTCCCTCGCGAATCGCGGCGGCGACGCGGTCGCGCACCGCCGTGAACATCACGAGCTGCTGGCGGATTTCCGCGAATCCGACTACGGGGCCGAGATGCCCCGGAATGATCTTCGTATTTTCGTTGGCGATCTGCATCACCTGGCGGGCAGCGGCGATCATGCCGTCGACCGAGCCTCCATCGGTGACGCCGATGTTCGGATAGCGCAGCGACGATGGCACATCCCCGACGTGCATCACGTTGGCGCGCCGGAAGAAAATGATCGAATCGCCATCGGTGTGCGCGGGCGCCGGATGGTAGATGTAAATGTCGTCGCCATTGAAGTGGAGCGTCAGGCTGTCGGTATAGGTAATGACGGGAAGCGCGGGCTGGCCGGCCATGCGTTTCCGCATGTTCTCGTGCGAAATGATCACGGCGCCGAGCTTCGCCATTGCTTCGTTGCCGGCCGTGTGGTCGCCGTGCAAATGCGTGTTGACGAGAAAGCGAATCGGCTGGGTGGTGATCTTCGAAAGCGCCGCCATGATCTTGTCGTGCATCGGCGCGTACATGGAATCGACAAGGAAAAGGCCGTCGCTGCCGGCGGAGACGAGGATGTTGCCCTGCGCAGGTCCACCCATCAGGACCCAGAGGTTGTCGGCTACCTCTACGGTTTGGATTTCGGTCTTTGCGAAATCCACGCCCTGCGCGTGCGCGCCGACGGCCAGCAGCGAGAGAGCGAGAATTCGGCGGGCCGGGTTCATCGGGAAGCGCGTTACTGCTGCACTGTAAAGGCCACCGAAGCTTCCGTATTCTCCCAAAGCAGCGCGAGCTTTCCGGTATTTCCGCCCGTCGCCGTCAGCTCAAACCGCAGCGTCTCGACCGCGGCCGGCAGCGTCCGAAGGCTCATCTTCACGCGCCCCATATCCTGATCCGGCTCGTAATCGAGATGATGCTGGCCATGCTGTTTGTTGACGATCAGGGTCCATTCCTTCTCGCCCGGAATCGCCCAGATGCTCCACGTTCCCTTCGGCACTTTCAGATTGCCCATTGTCAGGGGCGCCTCGGTCGTGAGACCCGTCGCGACGTTCGCTCCAGGACACCACGCGCGGCCGAACGGCACCAGGGCGCCAAAAATCTTCCGCCCATACATCGAAGGCGCGTAGTAATCCACACTCATCTGCTTCCCCGCGACTTTCGCCGACACGCTCGCCGGCGGACTCGTATGCCGCTGCCCGAATGCCGCCGCAGCAAGGCACAGCAGGATCAAAACACCGCTTCGCACCCTGACCATCTGAAGACCTCTGTGCCTATCCTATCTCGATTCCATGAGAGAATGGTCGCCGTTGGAGGCACGGCCCGTGACGTTTAAACCCGCCCTGATCGCCCTTTTGTTCATCTTTCCCGCGTTCGCGCAGAATGATTTCCCCGACGGACCGGCGAAGGAGTACGTCCAGAAAATCTGCCTGCAGTGCCACCCGCCGTCGCAGCTGCTGAGCCAGCACCGCACCGAAGACGACTGGAGAAAGACCGTCGCCCGCATGGCGCAAAAAGGCATCTCGGCCCCGAGCGAGCAATTCGACGCGATCGCCGTCTACATGGCGAAGAACTTCGGGAAATCGGAAGACACGACGAAGCTCAACATGAACAAAGCGACCGCGGACCAGATCGTCGCCACCATCGGCCTGACTCCCGACGAGGCTAAGGCTCTGGTGACTTACCGCGAGAAGCACGGCGAGTATCGAGAATGGGGCGAGATGCTGGTCGTCTACGGTGTCGATGGGCGCAAGCTCGAAGCCGCCAAAGACAAGATGACCTTTTAGCAGGCTCTGAAAAGGGCTGATTAAACTTCCCGGAAGAAGATTTTCATTACCTCTCATGGCCCGAAGGACCATTCAGGCTTGCTGACGCGCGCGGTTCAAAAACGGCTCAGAATCAGCAGCCATCTTAATGAACCGCGACCGTCAGGAAGCGGCAGGTAACGTTTCTCAGCTCCTGTTAGATAGAGTCCCTTTAGATAGAATCCCTGCGGTCTCTGCAGTGAGAGGAACTCCCCGGAATGTCTTCGTGCCATTTCCAATTGCCAGACATAGAACTTTGTGATATAAAGTCTCCATGCGCACTCTCGCACGCTTAACGGCCGCAACCCAATTCGCACTCATCCTGCCTGCCGCGCTCTTCCTCACTGCGGTCCTCGTGGGCGCCGGCGATGCACCACAATATGATCTGGCTCGCGTGGCGCACCGGATCGTGATGTGGTATTCGGCGCGGATGTGGACGCTCTGGCTGCTGTTGTTGATCCTCCCGTTTGCGGTGCTCGTCAGCGGTTGCGCGACGCTGCTGAGAAGCTGGAAACGCGATGCCGCCACGATCCCGGCTCCTTTCGCTACGCTGGTGGTCGCGGGAACCACGCTGGCGTCCGCCGGAACATTGGCGGTGGTGATGCTCCACATGCTTGCCAACTGAACTGAAGCGGACGCGATAGAATTGAGATAGATATGCCGATCTACGAATATCGCTGTGAAGCCTGTGGGAATGAGTTCGAGAAGCTGGTGCGCAGAACCACGGACGTTATGGAAGAGGGATGCCCGTCGTGCGGCGAGAAGCATCTGGAACAGCAGTATTCCAGGTTTGCGGCGCGAGCCGGCGACGGGGTTGACCGCTCATTTACACCGGCGCGGACCCGCATGAACGAAGGCGGCTGCGGGGGCGGGATGTGCGGCGGCGGCATGTGCGGGCAGAATTAGCGCCCGCGAATATCAAAGCAATCGATCACGTACAACTGGCGATGCCCGCGGGCGGGGAAGCCGAGGCGCGCGCTTTCTACGAAGGTGTGCTCGGGATTCCTGAAATCGCGAAGCCGGCCAACCTGGCGCGGCGCGGTGGATGCTGGTTTGTTCGCGGCAATCTCAAGATCCATCTGGGGGTGGATGCGGAGTTCCGTCCGGCGTGCAAGGCGCACCCCGCGCTCGTGGTCGAAGATCTCGCGGGCTTTCGGAAGGCGCTTGAAAATGCGGGTGTGGCGTATCGGTCCGAAGAGCCGCTCGAAGGCTACGACCGCATCTACATTGACGATCCATTCGGCAACCGGATCGAGCTTCTGGAGCCGCTCGGCTAATTAGCCGCGCTTATTTTCAGGCAGGGCTAATTTCGATCCAGTCCATAAAAATAACCTATCGCCGGACGGGCCTGGATAGTTGCCGACGCGCCACGCTATCGTCGATAATCGGAAGTTCGTCAGAGAAAGTCCGTTTCCAGGCTTGGACTGTCCTCTCAGTGGCGGATCAGTGTTGCCGGTGGCGCTCCGCGTCACTATCCATTTCAGGAGAACAAATGTCGAATCTAACGAATTTTCTTAACCTGTCCTACGCCGAACTGGAAGAGAAGAATCTGGCGGCGCGGGAACAGCGCAAGAATCGCTCGAACGCGGGGCAGTTGCAGGAAGAGCGGCTGAAGTATTTGACGGACGAAAAGAGCATCAAGGCCGTGGTCGTGCTGTTCAGCGATCTCGAAGGCCGTCTGCACATGCTCGATTACGACAAAAAGTTCCTCGTGAAGAGCCACGACAATTTGACATTCGACGGCTCGTCGATACGCGGCTTCACGGCGCAGAAGGAAAGCGATCTGCGGCTGCACATGGACTGGCATTCGTTCTACTGGGGTCCGGCGGAGTTTATCGGTGAAGGAAAGGTGCTCATCTTCGGCGAGGTGATCGACAAGGATGGCACGCCTTACATCGGCGACATGCGCGGCGTGCTGAAGTCGTACGCAGCGAAGCAACTCGAGACGAACGGCTACACGCTAAACGCGGCGAATGAAATCGAAGGCTTCCTTTTCAATGGGCTCGACGCGGAAAGAAGATACAGCGAGACCGGGAAGTTCGAATATGTGAATACAGGCGGCTACTACCATTCGCTGCCGGGCGACACGCTCCGCACGTTCATCGATAAAGCGGCCGAAGTGCAGCGTGCGATGGGCTTCGAAAATGAAAAGGACCATCCCGAGGTCGCGCCGTCTCAGTTCGAAATCAATTACGGTTACGGCGATGCTTTGCAGGCCGCCGATCAGATCCAGCTCTACAAGTTCCTTTGCCGGCAGGTGGCGCGGAACATGGGGCTGACCGCGAGCTTCCTGCCCAAACCGGTGGTCGGCGTGAACGGCAGCGGCATGCATACGAACGTGTCGGTGTCGAAGGGCAAGACGAACCTGTTCTGGGATCCGCAGGGTGAGGAGAAGATCAGCAAGTTGGCGTGGGAGTTTGTCGACCGTATCCTGACGGCGGGCAACGATCTCTGCCTGATCCTCAATCCCAGCGTGAACGCCTACCGGCGTCTCGATCCGCACTTTGAAGCGCCCAATCAGCTCATCGCGTCGGCCGTGGATCGCGGCTCGATGGTGCGCATTCCGATAGGCAACGAGCGCAGCTCGCGCGTTGAAGTGCGCGCGGTGGCGCCGGACGCCAACCCCTACATGGTGCTTTACGGTGTGTTCAGGACGGGCATCGACGGGACGATCTCGACGCAAAAGGACCTGCGCAAGGCGAAGCGCTTCCTGCCGGACAACATCTACGACGCCATGGCCAACTTCAGCAAGGCGGCGTGGACGAAGGAGCTCTTCGGGGAAGATGTGAAGGAGCGGTATGTCGATCTGAAGAGGGCTTCAGCGGACCGCTGCCCGCGTTTGCTCGGGACGTTCGTGAAGACTCCGGAGATTCAGTTCCATCACGAGGTTTACAACCAGTACCTCTGGAATCAGTTCTAAAGCTGACTTGTACACGGGTGCGGGTGGCATTTGTGCTGCCCGCGCGGCGGGCACCGAAGCGCTCTATTGTTTCCATCTGCGCAGCCGCGTCGACAGCACCGCGCAAATTATAACCACAACGATCGTCGCTGCCCCGCCGCCCGCCACGCTTGGCACGGCGCCGAACCACGCGGCGGTCCATCCCGATTCCACCGCGCCGAACTGATTTGACGAGCTGATGAAGATGCTGCTGAACGCGAGCACGCGCCCCTTCACGTAATCCGGCGTCTTGGTCTGAATCAGTGACTGCCGCAGAACGACGCTGACGTTATCGAATGCGCCCACCAGCACGAGCATGGCGAGCGACAGAACGAACGAGCGCGAGATGCCGAATACGATGGTGGCCGCGCCAAAGCCCGCGACCGTCCATAGCAACGCCTTCCCGGCGTGGTGGATCTTCGGCGAATGGGCGAGAACGAGCGCCATCGTCACTGAGCCGACCGAACTCGCGCCGCGCAGCCATCCGAGGCCGCTCGCCCCGGTGTGGAGGATATCCACCGCATAGATCGGCAGCAGCGCCGTCGCTCCGCCAAACAGCACCGCGAACAGATCGAGCGAGATGGCCGAGAGAATAAGCTTGTTCTCCTTCACGAACCGCATCCCGTCGAGGAGCGATTTCGCAGTGGGCGCGGGCACGTTGATTGCCGGCTGGCTCCGGTAACGCAGCCCGATAAAACAAACAAGCGTCAGGCAGGCGCAGATGGCCTGGATCACATACACCGCGCGGCTTCCCGCCGTGGCAATCAGGAGACCAGCCGCCGCCGGACCGCTGACGCTCGAAAACTCCTGCACGCTGCTGTTCCACGTGATCGCGTTTCCCAGCGTTCCCTCCACCACCACGTGGGGCAACAGCGCCTGACGCGCGGGCCACTGGAACGCTCGTCCGAAAGCCGTCAGGAACAAGCAGGAATAAATCAGCGCCACCGACCGCGTTGCCGCCACAAGAATCAGGGACGCCGCAAGGAATAAGATCTGCGTCTGGATCATCGTGCGGCGGCGATCGTAGCTATCCGCCACGTGGCCGGCGAAGAGAGCGAAAAGCAGGAATGGCGCGACCTGCACGAAACCGACATTGCCGAGCACGAGCGCGGATTTCGTCTGCAGGTACAAATCCCAGCTGACCGCGACCGAAAGCATCTGCATCCCGAAATTGCCGAGAAACAGTCCGGCCAGCATCAGCCTGTAGTCGCGCGAACGGAATGCCGAGTAAGCGTCCAACTTAAGAGCTTCGCATTCGCGGGATGGTGGCGCAGGTTCAGCTTGTGCCACCATCGTGGAGAGTACCCATATGTTGATCGTGCATGTGCATGTCCGGGTGAAACCGGAATTCGCCGCCGCGTTTCGTGAAGCCACTATCGAGAACGCGCGCAGCAGCGCCGCCGAGCCGGGAATCGCCCGGTTCGATTTGATCGAGCAGGTTGACGATCCCACGCGCTTCGTCCTTATTGAGGTGTACAGGAACGCGGACGCGCCCGCCCGTCACAAGGAGACTGCCCACTACGCGATCTGGCGGGACACGGTGGCGCAGATGATGGCGGAGCCGCGCAGCAGCGTCAAATACTCCAACGTGTTTCCGCCGGAAGCCGGCTGGTGAATTTCGATTTCGCGACCGCCGGGCGCATTCTCTTCGGCGCCGGCGTTTTCGCCCGGCTGCCTGAAATCGCGCGCGAGCACGGCTCGAGGCCGCTGGTCGTGACCGGAAAACGCGGCACCGACGGGATCGCTGGCGCGCGCTTCTCAGTCGCAGGCGAGCCGGCGATCGCAACCATCCGCGAAGGCGTTGCGGTTTTTCGTGACGCTGCCTGCGACTCCGTTATCGCCATCGGCGGCGGCAGCGCCATCGATGCAGGCAAGGCGATCGCCGCGGCCGCGGCCAATCCTGGCGACCTGCTCGATTACCTTGAAGTCATCGGCAAGGGCTGGGCGCTCGAGCGCGCGTCTCATCCCTTCATCGCGGTCCCAACCACCGCCGGAACCGGCTCGGAAGTCACCCGCAACGCCGTCCTGGGCTCACCCGAGCATGGCGTCAAAGTCAGTATGCGCAGCCTCGCGATGCTGCCGCGCGTCGCCATTATCGATCCGCTTCTGACCGTTGGGCTTCCGCCCGCGATCACCGCCAGCACGGGACTCGATGCGCTCACCCAACTGATCGAGCCTTATGTGTCATCGCGCGCCAATGCGATGACGGATAACTTCTGCCTCGACGGCATGCGCCGTGCTGCATCGAATCTGCTAATCGCATATCGCGACGGCAGCAATATAGCGGCGCGCACCGACATGTCATATGCGAGTTTGCTCGGCGGACTGGCGCTGGCAAACGCCGGACTCGGCGTCGTCCACGGCTTCGCGGCGCCGATCGGTGGCATGTTCGAGGCGCCGCATGGGGCGGTCTGCGCGGCGCTCCTGGCATCGGGGATACAGACTAACATCGCTGCGCTCCGTGCGCGCGATCCACACGACCGCGCCCTCGCGCGTTATCGTGAGATCGCGTCGATTGTCACGGGACATCGCGATGCCATGCCGGAAGACGCCGTCGAATGGGTGCGCGCGCTCACCTCGCAGCTCGGCATCCTTCCGCTCGCGCGCTATGGAATTCGTTCGCGCGACGTGCCGGATCTCGCCGCCAAAGCCGGACGCTCGAACAGCCTGAAAGGCAACCCCATCGCCCTTACTCACGCGGAGCTGGCGGCAGTGCTGGAGAGCTCGCTGTAGCGTACGTTCCCACTTTGTCGAGATGCACCTGCAGGCCGCCATTGGTGTCGACCCCGAACGCCGGCGTAAACGTCGCGCCCCAGACGATTTCGCTGTAGCGATACGAAAATCGCTGGTGCACGGTCTGGCTGAATGTTTCATCCCAGGCTTTGGCGAACACCATGAACTCCGCCTGCAGCGTTTCGAGATCCGCGGCCGTCTTCCCGAATAAGGGGCTCTCGGAATCGATCGGATGCACGACCGTCCATGTCAGCGGAAAGAGCATGATCTTTTCGCGCTCGAGCTTGAGGACTTTGAATTCGCGGCGCGATTGCCCGTCGGTGCGGTCAACCGTCATCAGCATCAGAGTGACGGCGGGCTCGACGAGAGTGTTCGCGCGCCGGTTGACAACACGGAACTGAAGACTCGTGCCTTCCTGATATGGCGCGATCAGCGCCTTCTCGCTGAAACCGATGCGCGCGGAAGGCCGCGATACGCGCCCAAACAGGAGTCCGGTCGCGACCGCGAAGCCCAGCAGCCCGCACAGCGCTTCAAATGCCGCCACGGCATTCGCCGCGGGACTCGCCGGCGAAATCGCCCCGAATCCCACCGTCGTCAGCGTCTGCGAACTGAAGAAGACGCACTCCAGAAAGCGGCTCGAAGGGTGCTCGAGGTCCAGCCTTCCCGCGAGCGCGCCCGGGCCAAGCCAGAAGTAGACCGCCGCGAACAACGAGTTGACGACGACGTAGGCCAGCAGGATCCATCCGAAAAACCACGACCATGGAATGCTGACGAGGTGCAGGTAAGGATGCACGTCGCGCCACGTCGTGCCGCGCCGCAGGACGTTGAAGCTGCCATCGGAGTTGATCAC
>DASZLP010000194.1:0-5624 GCA_035552355.1 Bryobacteraceae bacterium
CTTTTCAAACGCCAGAATGAGTAGCTCAGAATCTCATGCACCGTTCGCTTCACCCGGTCCGCGAAGGGAAGCGTCCGCAGCTCCTGCCGCGGCGACGTGACCACATTCAGCCCCAGGCTGGAACAAAGCGCATGAACCCGAAAAAGATGCGTGCCGTCGCTGACCACCACAATGCTCGTCAGGTGGTTCGTGCGCGCGATCGCCGCCAGCCGCTTGGCTGACTCCTCCGTGTCATCGCTCTCCGTTTCGGCGATGATCGCCGAGTCCGGGACGCCGTGCGCCATTAGATAATCGCGCCCCACGCCACCCTCCGAATGCCGGTCTGTTGGGTCGCCGCCACCCAGCGTAATGATCATCGGAGCCAGTTTTTTCTGGTACAGCTCCAGGCCGTGGTCCAGCCGCGCGCGCAGCACTGGAGAAGGCCGTCCGTCATACTCCGCCGCCCCGAAGACCGCGATAGCGTCAGCCGGCCGAGCCTCATTATGAGTCGCAAAGTAGCGAATCTGCGACTCCACCCACACCACCCACATTCCGGCTCCAAACAGGACGACAATCACAACAATCCGCGCGATGCCGCGTGAGCCTTTCAGGGCAGCGGCATACCTGTCGGATCGCAGATTGGAGCCGGGAACAATCATTCCTTCAAATCAGCGCAGCTTAAAGTTCAGTTCAGCGTCAGCGCAATCTCATGCGTTGAAATCGCGCCTTCGCGCATGATCCGCCACACGCCTTCGCCTTCTGAGAGGTCGACTATCGTTGTGGGCACGCTGCGTCCCGTCGGTCCGCCATCCACAATCAGCGGAATGCGATCGCCAATCTGGTCGCGCACGCACGCAACGTTCGCGCATTCGGGCGTCCCCGCCAAATTGGCCGAGGTCGCCGTGATCGGCAGCCCAAAGGCTTCAACCACCGCTCGCGGAATCGCCGCATCCGGCACGCGCAGCGCCACGTTGCCGGTATTGGCCGTGCTGCGCAGCGGCAGCCGCGAGCTGGCTTTCACAATCACCGTCAGCGGCCCCGGCCAGAATCGCTCCGCCAGCCGGTCAAGGTTCGTCCCCAGGTCACGCGACAGCTCATAGGCTTGCGAAACATTCGCAATCAGCAGCGAAAGCGGCTTGTGTTTCATCCGGTTTTTGATCTGGTAAATACGTTCAACCGCGCGCAGGTTCACCGGATCCACGGCCAGCCCATAGAACGTGTCCGTGGGCATTCCAATAACCTTACCCGCCCGTAGACATGAAACAACGTATTGCACACGATCCGGCTCCGGCTCGTCCGGATGAATCCGTAGAATCTCGGCTGACAACGTCTCTCCGCCTGAAAAATAAAATCGCTATGTGAAGCCGCCGGAAAACGGGACAACAGCTTGATAGCATTTTCTCGATAGTGTAAATCCGCGCCGCAATCCTCACGCGGACTTTTCTCAAAAAGTCCAACCCTGCAAACTGTCAGCAACGACTACCGCAATCGGGAAAATGCCTTAAAATCGCACCCATGCCCACCGCACTCAACCGCGCGCGCCTCACTCGCATTGTACAGAGTCGCCAAAATGCGCGGGTTAAGGAATTGCGTGCCGCCTTCACTCGCTCTGTCCGGACACCGCCCGGCCTGCTCGCCATCGAGGGCGCACGCCTGCTGCAGGAAGCCATCGCCAGCCATCTCCAGTTCGCAACCGTTTTCGTGCAAATCGGCAGCGAAGCCTTGCTCGACTCGCTCGGAATCCCCGAAGATACTGAAGTTCTCGCCCTTCCGCCGCAGGTCTTCGCGAGCGCCGTCAACACCGAATCTCCGCAGGGAATCGCCGCCCTCGTCCATCCACCCGCGTTCACCCTCGACCAGGTCTTAGGCGGTCCGCAACCGCTCCTCCTCATCGCCGCCGGAGTGCAGGACCCGGGCAATCTCGGAACTATCATCCGCTCCGCCGAAGCCTTCGGAGCCACCGGCTACGTCACTCTTCCCGGAACCGTCAGCGCCGACAATCAGAAGACCCTGCGCGCTTCCGCCGGATCCATCTTCCGCCTGCCCGGCGTTGCCGTCTGCGAAGACCATCTCTTCCACGAGCTTAAGCAGCGGAAGATTAGAACCCTCGCCGCGGTAGCGTCGCAGGGTGATTCTCTCGCCCGGCAAGACTTCACGCGGCCTTCCGCGCTCATCATAGGCAGCGAAGGCAGCGGCATCGCTGAAGAAATTCTTCGCCGCGCCGACGCCCGCGTGACCATCCCCATGCCCGGCTCCGTCGAATCCCTCAACGCCGCCATCGCGGCCAGCATCCTTCTTTATGAGGCCGCGCGCCAGCGGTCAAAGCAATGAGCCTCTTCAATCAAATTCCAGAGCCGGAGCAAAGATCTCTCGCCGCCCTCGCCGCGCCCCTCGCCGAGCGCATGCGTCCCCGCACCCTCGACGAATACGTCGGCCAGCAGCATCTGCTCGCGCCCGGCAAGCCGCTCCGCGTGCAGATCGAGCGCGACGACACCGCTTCCATGATCTTCTGGGGGCCGCCCGGAGTAGGGAAGACCACGCTGGCGAAAATCATCGCCGAAACCACCCGCGCCACCTTCATCCAGTTCTCCGCCGTCCTCTCCGGCATCAAGGAAATCAAGCAGGTCATGGTCGAGGCCGAAAAAGCCGCGCAGTTCGGCTCGCGCACCATCCTGTTCATCGACGAAATTCATCGCTTCAACAAAGCCCAGCAGGATGCCTTTCTGCCCTACGTCGAGCACGGAACCATCCGCCTGATCGGGGCCACGACCGAAAACCCATCCTTTGAAATCATCTCCGCGCTCCTCTCCCGCTGCCGCGTCTACACGCTGCGCGCATTGAGTGAAGAAGAGATCGTAATCCTGCTCACGCGCGCCCTCAACGATAAGGAGCGCGGCCTCGGCGCGATGCAACTCTCCGCCGACGAAGCCGCCCTGCGCCTCCTCGCTTCCTATTCCAGCGGAGATGCCCGCAACGCCCTCAACGCGCTTGAAGTTTCCGCCAAGCTAGCAGAAGCGCGTTCCAGCAGGACGATCACGCCCGAAATCGCCACCGAAGCTCTCCAGCAACGAACGCTTCTCTATGACAAGCAGGGCGAAGAGCACTACAACCTCATCTCCGCGCTCCACAAATCCGTTCGCAACTCTGACGTCGATGCTTCTCTCTACTGGCTGGGACGCATGATGCAATCGGGCGAAGACCCGATGTATGTCGCCCGCCGCGTCGTCCGCATGGCCGTCGAGGACATTGGCCTCGCCGCTCCCGAGGCGCTGAACCTTACTCTCTCCGCCCGCGACGCAATCCATTTTCTCGGCTCACCCGAAGGCGATCTTGCTCTCGCGCAGGCCGTCGCCTATCTTGCCCTCGCGCCCAAATCAAACGCACTCTACACCGGCTACAACGCCGTTCTCGCCGACATCGAAAACACCCGCGCCGAGCCCGTCCCCCTGCATCTTAGAAACGCCCCAACCGGCCTTATGAAGTCTCTCGACTACGGCAAAGGCTACCAGTACGCGCATGACGAACAAGGCAAGGTGGCCGACATGGACTGCCTGCCCGAAAGCCTGATGGGGCGCCAGTACTACCAGCCAAGCGGAGAAGGCCGCGAAAAGCTCCTCGCGCAGCGGATGGAAGAAATTCGCAAGATCCGTGCGACGAAGCGCGGCTGATTCTGCATCTACTCACCCTGATACATACGTCGCGAGCCCGCATTTTCACCGCAACACGGCAATTTTATGTCAAAAGGCAGGGTCTCTTCACCCCATCGTCTGGCTACGCAATTGCTGCATTCGTTGTCGATCTTCCTTGTCTGCATCGCCTCCTGTGTCGCGCAAACCGCAGCGCAAGCGATATCCGAACTTCCCTCGGCGCCTGATCCTCATTTCGGCTCCAATTCACGACCGGAACAGAACTTTGAGCGCGTCCCTCTTCCGGATTGTCCCTACGATCGAACCCATGCCCGCGAATGCCGGGTCCACTGGCATCAGTTGGTCATCTCCTCGACGGTTTTCATGGGGTTCCTCAACGGCGGAAACGTCTACACCGGCTACTGGTACCGTTGGGAGACAACCCATGGCGACTGGTTCCAGCGATGGATTGACTCCGCGGCCAACTGGAAATGGGGCCAATGGAACGATGACAATCCCGTCCTTGACGATTATGTCGGTCACCCCATGATGGGCGCCCTCACCAACGATCTGTGGATCCAGAACGATCCCAAATCCATGACCCTCACCCAGTCGAACACGTGGCCGTATTGGCGAAGACTGTTGCGCGCTGAAGCCTTCACCACCGTCTACCATTTCGAGTGGAAGCTGGGCCCGATCGGCGAAGCCGGCATCGGCCACACCGGCGATCACCCTGAGGGTCACCCGAACCTCTTCGGAACCGGAGACGTTGAATTGGTTACCACGCCCGTCGTCGGCGGCCTGTGGACCCTGGCCGAGGACTCGCTCGATAAGCACCTCGTCGCCCATCTCGAAGACCATCCCAGAAATCCGTTCGTACTGCTTGGCATTTCCATTCTCACTCCCGCGCAAGGCACTGCCAACATCCTGCGCTTCCGTCCGCCCTGGTATCGCGATTCACGCGTAGTAAAGGCGGCCTCTTTCTGGAGTGATCCCCCTCCGCCCTACGACCGGGAAACTGCGGAGATAGAAGCTTACGAGGCCTCGCGACGGGCTGCCGGCGGAAATCCCAACAGTTCAGAACAGGAACGGGCAGCAGAACCGTCTTCCAGTCCGCTTAATCCGGTTCCCGCCGTCGCGCTGCCTCCGCGTCCCCAACTGCCGCAATGGCCGCGTCCCGGCGGAGTCCACGAGTTCGGAGCCTGGTGGGGTATGTCGCTAATCAGCGGCCATATCTGGGGCTACGCGGGAGACATAAAATACATGCCCATCGACGTGCGCTATTCCTACCTATTGAGCGAGCACGACCACTGGACTCTGCGCTATTCGCCGGAAGTTACCGCGCTCGCCATGCTCGACGAGCCTGTGCCCGGCCAGACCAATCGTTTTCTCATGCGCAAACGGACCTATGGAAGCGGAGTAAGCCCGGCCGGATTCCAATCCGACTTTTTCCCATCGCATCGCGTGCAGCCCTTCTTGAGCGGCGATGGAGGGGCCATTTACTTCACCGATCGCGTCCTCTCATCCCAGGGTTCGCGATTCATGTACACCATCGACTTTGGATGCGGCATCAATATCTTCCGAAAGCCGCGCCAGGCCGTCTCCATCGGCTACCGCTACCAGCATCTCTCCAACGCCAATATCAGCGAGCACAATCCCGGGACTGACGCAAACACCTTCTACGTCGCCGTCTCTCGCTTCAGGACCAAAGGCTATCGATAAATCGGACTTAGTCCCCGCGGAACGCGATTCGTCGTCCTTCGCTGCTCGATTCACGCGCCAGCTCGATCAGCCGAGTCGTTCGCCACGCCTGCTCCGGAGTCACTTCCAGCTTTGCCTTCCCCAGAATCGCGTCGCGCACGTTGGCATAGAGGCCGCGATAATCCCCGGGCGCCGTTTTCACCTTTCGCGCCGGCTGGCCCGCAATATGCAGCTCGCCCCAATGCGACTCCGGCTCTTCACCGAATCCCGGATCGCTGAACTTCGCGCCTGTCTTCAGCGCGTCCTCCTGTGGATCGA